>JBATKU010000358.1:0-13876 GCA_049669725.1 Desulfobacterales bacterium | reverse complement strand
ACACCGGAGAGCACCGCCGAAAAATGAACAAAGAACGACCGGGTATCTGATGCAATGATTCTGGCCAGGGTGGTTTTACCGCAACCCGGCGGCCCCCAGAGAATCATGGAAAAAATACGATCCTGTTCAATGGCATTACGAATAATGCTTCCTGCAGCGACCACATGCCGCTGTCCGACAAACTCATCCAGGTCCCTCGGTCTCATACGTTCCGCAAGGGGACGGGTGGCGTCCGAAGCTTTTTGAGCATGATAGTCGAATATATCCATTTTTAAATTCCTTCGGAATTTAATTTCTTACTTCCTCCTGGATGCCCCCCTTTGTTTTTTCGTCCTTCCCGCTGTCTGAAAATCATCCGGATCGGTGTTTTGTCCAGACCGCTTCCTTCCCGCAACTGGTTGAGCAGGTATCGTTTGTATGAAAAATGAACGGCCTGGGGGTAGTTGACAAAACAAACAATGGTGGGTGGTCGGGTAGATATTTGAGTCGCATAGTAAAATTTTATTCGCCTGCCTCGATGCTGCGAAGGCGAATTTTTTTCGATGGCCTTCTCCATGATTCTATTTAACTGTCCGGTAGAGATGCGATGCAAATACTGATCATACACCTCGTCAACCAGTTTGAATGTTTTTGTAACCCGCTGGCCGTTCAGGGCCGATATGGTCATGGCAGGCGCAAAGCTGAGAAATTTAGCCTGGTCCCGCAGCCGTTCATAATACGCTTTGACCGTCTTACTATCTTTTTCAACCAGATCCCATTTATTTAACAGCATGATACAGCCACACCCCCGGTCATAAGCATAGCCGGCAATGCTGATATCCTGGTCGGTGACGCCCTCTTTCGCATCCATGACAATAAGCGCCACGTCACATCGGTCCAGGCTCTTCAGAGCTTTGATGACGGAGAACTTTTCAAGCTTTCTGGATACTTTCCCTTTGCGACGAATTCCGGCGGTATCCACCAGCAGGTAGGATTTACCGTTTAGTTTGCATACCGAATCGATGGCATCCCGGGTGGTGCCGGGAATATCGCTGACCAGCAGTCGGTTTTGGCCCAGGATTCGGTTAATCAGGGAAGACTTGCCCACATTGGGCCGGCCCACAACCGCCAGACGGATCATATCTTCGTCCTGGTTTTCGTGAGGGCCGGGGACCAGTTCGGACAAAACCCTCGCCAGTTCGTCAAGAAGATCCGTAAGGCCGTAACGGTGCTCGGCAGACAACGGGTAAAGCGCTTCCAGCCCCAGTTCATAAAATTCTGAGAGGTAAATCTCCTGCTCGGCACCATCTATTTTATTGACCGCATAGAAAATCGGTTTATCAATGTTGCGCAACAGGTTCAGGATATCATTATCAAAGGGGGAAATCCCCCCTTTCCCGTCGAGCAGCAACAGGATCACATCGGCATCATCAATAGCCTGGTGTACCTGAAACCGGATTTCATCTGAGAAATCATCGCCTTCGGTAAAACCGCCGGTATCGACCAGGGTAAATTCAACATCATTCCAGTTTGCATCCCCGTGATGCCGATCCCGGGTAACACCCGGAAAATTATCCACCAGCGCATCTTTGGTGCGGGTAATACGATTAAACAAGGTCGATTTGCCCACGTTGGGGCGACCGATTATAGCAACGATGGGTTTCATTTTTGACCTGAGGTTAGATGTGGATAGAGAACAACTGCATAAAATCTTCAACAATTATTTTTAAATGAAAATATCAGACTTTGGGTCAAGATATCAAGATTAAGTTTTACCCTTGAACTCAGAACCCGAAACAGTTCAACCCTGAGCCTCATAAGAAACTTCAAGATACCAGAACAAACAGATTGAACCCTCAGAGCCGGTACAAGGCATCCACGACATTACGGATATACTGCTCATCTGATATGCCGTCAATGGCCTCGGCGGGAAATGATACGATGGACTTGAAGTGGGCGGCGATGTTTTCAAAAAGGGCAACGCGTGATTCGGGCACAAGTTCATCCCGTCGCACCAGGGCCTGCAATGCAATTCGGGCCTCGGAGGGAGATACATGCTGACGCAAACGGGCTTCCAGATGCGGATAGTTACGAAATGAATTGTATTTTCCCTTGAAGAGTTGATCCAGATCCGGCTCCTCTACACGTGGGTTCCATACCACAATAGTGTTCGCCACAATATCGCCGAGTCGCTGGGACCGGCGACTGATCAGGCATGTCAGGCCGCCGACCAGATAGAGGATCGGCAAACTGTCTACAAATCGAAGCAGATTTCGAATGACTATTTGACTGAATTGCAGTTGCAACCCGCTGACATCATTTACCCTTAGCCTCAGCAATCGTTTGCCAAGGGTTTGCCCGTGCCAGTGCCATTCCAGAGCAATCCCATATCCAATGGAAACGATAAAATAACCTATAATGCCGGCGGCTCCTGCCAGATCCCGGCTGAGAATTCCCACAACCCCGAACAGCACCGTCAGCAGCTTATTTGCAGCCACAATGGCCATAAAATCAACCGACCAGGCCAAAAACCGCGTAATCGGTCCGGCCAGCAAAAAGGAGAATTCTATTCCTTCCGGTGTCCTGATGGTTAGCGTATTTGTTTGTCCAACACTCATCGGTCCAGATCCATTTACAACGATTTATACGTCGAATATGAAATTCGATCTCTTTGTAGCCATAACTTGATAATCAGGAAAACACGAAACCTGGAACGCGCAGCGCAGGCGCTTGCGCCGCGTGAGCACAACATTATTTACTTATTTATTTTTTCGTGATTTCGTGCTTGCTTGCTTTCGTGAGAAATTTACAACTTCGGGTACTGAAAAGCTTTCTCAACTTTCAGCTTTGCAGGGAACCGCCGATTCTCCGTCCTGATCCTGCTAAAAACAAAACCAGCAGGGCAAGCTCCAGGATGCCAAATCCGATCTTGACCCCGTAGGGTAATACGGGTTCATGGTACTGGGAAAAAAATGCTTCAACGATACCGGCCCAAATTAACATCACGGCAACGCCGAATATCAATGTCACCAGATCGGCACTTATTTTCCTGAGCCTCACCTTCAATGAAAGGGGCTTTCCCCAACCGATAAGCGCTCCGGCAAGAACCAGGCCGGATTGTCCGGCCAGAACAATCGCGGGAATTTCGATCGCTCCATGGGGCAGGAGCCATCCCAACAAAAACGTGGTTTCCCCGGCCATGACATAATCCAGTGCCACTGCTCCCAATATAACCCCGTTATAAAAAAGCATGATCAGGGTTCCGATTCCCCAGGTCATCCCCAAGGCCAGGGTAAAAATGGCAACCTTGGTGTTGTGGGTCATTAAATGTGATGAAAATGAAGATTTGGCATCTGCTAATCGATCTTCATTCACGGTTTCTTCCCGGGCCACCCGATCGGAAGGATCACCATGCAGATGACCAAAGGGCAGGAGTACATCTTTAGCAGCCGGATCTACTAATATGACAAAGCCGCCAAAAGCACTTCCCAGGAGAATGGCCGCCAGACAAATCCAAAAGGCACGCACATGTTTGCGAAACGTCTGCGGAAAGGTAGAGAAAAACCAGTGCAGCGGCGCAAGACGGTGGGGCCTTTTTCTGATCTCGTGGATCTCACCGAAGGCTTTGGCTACCAGTGATTCGAGAAATGCCCGGGTATTTGGTTCTGATGCAAAGGTTTTAATCTTGGCCAGATCCCCCGATGTGCGCTGATAAAGATAGTGAAACCGTTCCAATCGCGACAGGCTCAACTTGAGTTCCGGCCGTTTTTCAAGTCTATCCAGCACAGATCCGAGCTCGCTCCAGTAGGGTCTTTCGTCACTGATAAATTTTTGTAAATCGATGATCATAAAATTTGCCTTCTCTTAATGGATAAATATTTCGTCACAAGGTCCGAACACAAATTCTCGTTTTCCAGCAGGTAAAAGCCAATACCGCGACGTTGCAGAAACTTTTCAATTTCGCGCAAATGGCGCCACAAAAGATGCCCGCCTAATTTCGTGTATATATCATCAATCGTGTCTACCGAGGGGTCCGAAAAGATCGGAGCCACTCCCGCGGGTTTCAACATATTGACTAAAACCAGATGCTGACGGCTGATCAAATCGATATTGGCCGTAAAGCTTTCTGCCAGAACAGGATCGTCCAGGTTGGTTAACACAATCAGCAGGGCCCGGCGTCTGATTTTAGTTGCGACAAAGCTAAACAGCTCTCCAAAATCAGGTGTGACACTGCGCGCCTGCATGGTATAGAGGGCATCTCGACAAACATCATAGTGCGCTCTGCCGTTTTTAGCCCGTACAAATTTTCTAACCCGATCGTCAAACGCCAGCAGCCCGAAAACGTCTCCCTGGCGGTCCGCTGCAAGCCCCATCACCAGTGCAGCGGTCGCAAAGCGCTCCATGATAGTAGTATAGCTGTTACCACGGGATGGCTTATTGGCTGAATTACTGCCGAGGGGATCCGAATTTCTGGCACTCAGGCGGGAACCGTCGACCATAACATAAATTTGCTGGGTTCGTTCGATTTGATAGACTTTCGTAATCGGCAGTCCGCGCCTGGCAGTGGCTTTCCAGTGGATATCTTCATAGCTGTCCCCGGGAAGATATTCCCGTAACTGTTCGAATTCCCTGCCCTTGCCCACCTGACGCTGGGCATGAATCCCGATGCCCCGGTTTAAAAACAGGCCGGATAGCTTCTTACGTTCTCTGAGAAGATCCGGATAAACTCGAATTTGGGATTGGATTGTCTCGGCCCGACGCAAGGACCAGAACCCATATCTGGATGAGGTTTCCAAATAACAATTTTGCAGCAAATACAACCCCTGTTTCAAGGCCTTATAGGGCCAGACCATGGTTGAGCCCGAGGTTTCTTCCGGCAGATCGGTTACGCGATCATGGTGGGGTGAATAGATCTCCCTGGGAAATGCCAGGCCGAGCCGTAACCGCTTAACGCTTATATCATCATTTTCAATCGACAGGGTCAACTCGCCCTCCCGCCCTACGGAAAGCCTCACCACCTCGGGCATCGTTACGCGGATGCCGCCCAGCCTATTTCTGGAAACAGCTGCATCGATAACTGCGAAAAGCGCCAGTCCAACCGACAATCCAATTCCAATGCCGGCCGCTGCAGGGACTAACGCAATTAGGATTGATGCCGGTAATAAGACAATCCCGAACAAGAATAATAGTTTGTTGGTAGGAACAAGCGTCATCGCCTAACCTTAAAAGCGGTTTGAATGTAAAAAGCAAAATCTATAATTGCGACACAGCCACATCGTGGGAATGACCCGGAAGGAAGAATTCCTTACTCTTCGCAGGTATTAGCTCACCCAAACAATCTACTCAACCCGAAATCCACAATCTTCAATCCGCGATCGGGAAACCCGCAACCCGGAACCCGCAACTCGCAACTCGTACCCCTCAATCCGTAACCCGTCTTTACCTCGGCACGGCAACCTCTTTTAAGATTTCATCGATCACTTCATTTAAGGTCAAACCTTCAATTTCAAATTCCGGACGCAGAATTAAGCGATGTTCCAGAACCGGCAGTGCCAGGGCCTTTATATCGTCAGGGGTGATAAAATCGCGTCCGTTAACAGCGGCATAGGTGCGTGCGGCCAGTATTAATGACTGGGTGGCGCGCGGACCCGCACCGACAAGTACACTGGGATGCCTGCGGGTTTGTCTGACGATATCGACGATATAGGCACTCAGCTCTTCTTTGACCAGAATATCCTCCAGGGACTCCCGCAATTTGGTCAATATCTCCGGTGTTAAAATCTGCTTAACCAGACCACTGTTTAATACATTTTCCGGAGAATCCTTGCCGAGCATTCGACGGGCAAGGGATAATTCTTCATCCCTTGCCGGATGATCCATCGTAATTTTAAGCATGAAACGATCTTTTTGGGCTTCCGGAAGGGGGTAAGTCCCCTCGTATTCTATCGGATTCTGGGTGGCAAAAACGGTAAAGTTGGGCGACAGTTCATGGGTCTTGCGATCGATGGTCACCGTTCTCTCCTGCATGGCTTGCAGCAGGGCAGACTGAGTCTTGGCCGGCGCCCGGTTGATTTCGTCAGCCAGCAAAAATGTCGTAAATACCGGCCCTTTTACCAGGGAAAATACATCCTTTTGCAGATTAAAAATGTGGGTTCCCGTAATGTCGGTAGGCATCAGATCCGGCGTAAACTGAATTCTGGCAAAATCGCAGCGCATGACATGAGCCAGGGTTCTGACAAGCAAGGTTTTAGCCACTCCGGGCACCCCTTCAATTAAAGCGTGATTACCGGAAAATATGGCAATCAATGCTTTATCCACGACATGCGCCTGCCCAATGATGACTTTGGCGACTTCCTGCTTGGTGCGTATCAGCGCTTTTTTTAATAGTTCGGTCTTTTCACTCATATCCCTTTTCCTCTGAAATTAATTTACTGATTTTCCGAAATTCCTTTACAGGATCCTTACTCATTTTTGGGCCCGTTGACCCGGTTCCTGCCAGGCCCCTAATACGCTCAAGCGCGATAGCCCGGGTGCGTTTGGATTTTTTAAAGGTCTGCTCCCACTCTTTTGCACAAACCTGCAATATTTGATTGTCCGTGATGTTACGCCGCAAGAGGGCAATCAGTCCCTGGGTATAATCTTTTTCGGACACCACATCCGCACCGTTCAGGCCATCATCTGCCGACGGCGGCACAAAATAAGCGGCACTTTTCCAGACAAACAATAACGCCAGCACAACCAGTGTGGCAAAAACCCAGTGAAACCGGTAGCGCCGAATAAGTTGGGCCACAGACGGTTGTTTGTGAATGCCGAAGTGAGCTTCATCAAATATTATAGTTGAATTCCCCCCGATCAGCCAAACCAGCAGTTGGGGATGCCGCTCCGATCGCAATGCTTCGTTGCTCATAAAATAAGAATCCGCACACACCAAAATGGAGCCTTTGCCATAGGCTCTCTCAACAATCAACGGAAGCCCTTCATAGCTGTAAAGTGTTTGCCAGGCGTCGTCAAAGAGGTCAAAATAAAGATTTGTATGCCATGAAATAACCGGCGGCAAATCCCTCCGGTTGGAAGTGGCATCAATGGATAGATGTTTATCATCTTTGACCGGCAAATAATCCTTGAAGACCATCCCGATACCCCAGTGCGTCTTAACTGAAACCAGGTTTTTTTGCCCGCTATCTTTTGCCACCCCGTTTTCATCTATTTTTTTTGATCCGGATTTTCCCCGGGAAGGGGTGGACGATTTACGTTTCCCCGCACGCCGTGCACTCCCCGAATTGCCCTTGGTTTTGGTTTCTGATTTATTATTAACCGTTTCCTTCTTTTTCGCAGAGAGATTTTTTTTAGCTTTAGTTTCATGATTCTTGGTAACCGGTAAAAAAGTTAGGACCAATCGCCCTCCGGATTGGGTCAGGCGATCAAAGACCTCGATCATCTCTTTGGGAACCGAACCAAATTCACCGGCAGCGGTGCCCAGATAAAAAAATGTTGTTTGCGGTTCAAATGTTAGCGATTCCAGCAAATGATAATTACGACGCACCGCAATGCCATCTATATTATCCAGACTTTCGTAGAGCGCTCTGGTCCCCAGCGGGTCGCTTCGCAGAGAGGAGTAGGCCGGATAGACATCCCCTGTTGCAAAGCGCAACACGAACAGGTTCACCACCCCGACAACAAAAAATAGCAGCAACAGTACCATGACGACACCGGCGATGGTTTTATTTTTCTGCAAACGCTAAGATCCTTTTCTGGTTCCGGGCAAAGCTGTCAAATTCTGAACGTGCGATGTGGTACATGCCGAACCAGGCACGTTCAAAGATGTTCAGGCTTTTAGAGAAAATTAAAATCAGATCCCTGTGTTCATGGGCGCGTCGTTTTAGCTCATGTTCATATTCTCGATTGGATTTATAACTTTCAATGGTGATCATTTCATGATCAGCCAGATGGGCCAACGTCGCCAGGTAGAGTGCACGCATGGCCAGGCGCAGTTCTTCTTTGGCGGCCAACTCTCCGGCAAGGGAAAGCCAGCGGTTAGTGGAAAGGTCGTCGGCTTTGACTTTTTCATCGGTGAGATCGGGGACGGGGATCGCCGATGCACTGATGGTTTCAACCGGTTTGGTCTGTCGTCGTTGCCGGATTCGAATGAAAATAAATGCCATAATTGCCAGAAACAGAAATAGAAGCAGTAGCAGGACAATTCTCACCGGTGTTTTCCAGTTCTTATTTCCGGAAGACGGTTGGCTCTCACTTTTCGGCAGCAAACTTTCCAGCCAGTCCAAAAAGCTGGTAATCCATTTCCCGATGGTTTTAATGCCTTTGGTAATCATATCCACTAACCATTGAATGGCGGCCTGCAGCGGGCCACTTGTTTCCGCCTCCTTCCGGCCGCCTGCCTCCCGTGGCATCCGCCAGGAGAACTCCGGTCGATTCATGATTTCTTCAATCGATTCATCCAGTTCGCCCGCTGAGACAGGTTCGCGGATCTCTGCCACGGACAGAACCGGAGCGGCACATAAAATTACCATCAGCAGCCCCGCTATAATTTTTGCTCTCCGGTTCAGGTTTCGATTAAGTTCCGTCTTGAGATCTTGACCGGAGCCAAGAGCCGAGCCGTAGAAGCATCGCAGCACGTAAGCTGTTTTTACAAATGGATCAAAAAATAGATAGGTCATTCCCAGCATGACAATTAAAAACGTCGAATTGACAAACACGGGAATCCCCCCCAGGGTAAAGATCGTTTCGACACCAAACAACGATTTCAGCAGCTGGGGAATAATAAGTGTGGCCATCGAAAGGTTTAGAAAAATCACCAATCCGAATAGCCACAAAATACCGATCAGCAGATGGTTTTGCTGGGGCCACAATTTCGCCTGTCTCCAGGCCCAATGGCAGGTGGGCCCGACATCCTGGCTGTCCTCGCCGACATATACCGCGGCATTATGATAAAATGCGTAGCAATAGCCGAATGGAATAACCAACAGGGCAGCAACCGGAAGGACAATAAACCGGGTGGCTTGAATCAGGGTTTGGGTGGTCGTAATTGAGGTAATTTGTCGCAGGGACCAGCGGTACGGCAGGTCGCCTGAAATCCGGGCGTGCACCTTCAGTGCAAAAATCGTTTGCCATACTTTCATCCAGGCAAATAAAATGGCCAGCCCCAAAGCAGCTGCTGCACTATATTCGTTGGCATTTGCGCTGCGGCTCATATCTGCCCAGAAATAAAGCAATCCGAGAACAAAAGGAACGCTGCCCAGGTAATAAAAGCTCAGCAGCAAACCCGGGGCAGTTCGCAATAAATGCACGGTCTCCTCTAAAATACGGAGAGCACTTTTTTGATATTTTTTATGCGTCGGTTTCATGGCTGAGACCACCAGCCTGTCTGCCATAATGTGCCTTCATGGAAGGCAGTCGGCAATGCCAGCAAAATCTGTGCAAAATAATAAAAAATGACATACAGCAAGACCAGGCCTGTGAAAAAATGGCTCCATCGGATAATCCACTGATAACGATGAAATCTTTGACCGTCAGATTTGAGCCGTTTTCGAAGGCAGGACGCGCAGAGCACCTTATCCTCATGTTCGGTGATACACTCCCGGCAGAAAAATCGTCCGCACTCCGGACAGCGGGCCACTGCCTCGCGAAACCTATGATTCAAACAGCGTTGGTGAGTGATGTCCTTCATGGTCACTTGGCAAAATTGATTTTGTATAGTCTGATAACTAAGGATTCAGTAGGTAGAAAATTGGCCATCCAAGGAATGCCTAAATTGCCTAAAATATAAAATGCCTAAAATTAATGTATTCTATCTATAATAAAAGAAAAAAGCAAAATCGCTATTATTTTCATTTACTGATTTTTATGCTGAAAATACCAGGGGCTTATTAATCAGGGTGGAGCGAAGCGACGCCAATATTCTTGTCCGACACGATCTTTGGCGGATTAGGCACTTTAGGCATTTTTGCTCACTTTAGGCATTTTCGGGTTTATCCTGGTTCGGTATTTCTTTGAACCGCCGGCTGTCGTGATTTCAAAGCCACTGTGGTTGTTTTGGCTTTTGAACCGCTGCCCGGCCGATAAAGCATGAAAAGCCCGGGAATCCCAAGGAACAGCGCACCGCAAAATGTGAAAATATCAAAGCTCAGCTTTAATGGGCTTTCCCAGGGTGAAAGGAGGGACATGGATTTGAACACTTCCCACTGATTGTAAACAACACCCGGATTTTGCATGGCCAAAACAATACTGGCAACATATCCCGCCAGAAAATTAATACAAACAAATCCGAGACTCGCCCAGGTAATCGCCTTTAGCGGTCCGCCGATGTTGCTATCATGCTGTTTGACGAGGGCAACGATAACAAAAATCCCCATGCCTAAACTGGCGATGCTACTAATAAGGGTCAGAATCACATGGGTGAAGAAAAAGCCCAGGCTAACCAGTACACCGTCTAACAGCAGCAATAGAAACAGACCCATATGAGCCCTGCCCTTTTCGTTGTGGTGGGCAGGTCGCTTTGAACTGTGTGGCGGAGCCTGACGAGAAGTGTTCGCGTTTTTTGAGGACCGCGTCGGTATTTTATTAAGTGCTTCACGTTTTAAGGTGCCCTGGGTTCGGTGAATATGAACACGCAGCCGGTCCATTACTTTGGCAGTGTTTTTTTGCCGATGCAGGGTATGTAACTTTTCGGTTTGGACGGCTGTCATCAGTTTAGTTTCACATGTGGGCCCTTTAAATAATCCTACCAATAACAAAAAAAGCATCACAGCGGCAACAATGGCATAAAAAAGAGACCATCCCCCGTCAAAAGAGATTGCCGGCAGCACAAAAATCAGGACCAAACATCCCATTACAATATTCTGAATCGTCCCGACGGTGGTTCTGCGCGTAACGACAGCCTGAATGTCATTGAAATAAAAACGTTTATATTCTTCAACGCCAACCCGGGAAAATATTTGAAGCAGATGGTCCGATCCCTGCCAGAGTGTATATTTGCCGATCAGGAATCCTTTTTTGGATCCGGGCAATTTATGATATTCTATCGTATTTTGGGCCATTGTGCCGATATACTTCCAACCATTCTAATATTCAACTCTGTGAAAGAAGGAACAAATTGAAAAATACGAAAATCCAGCCGGCTATTTGCAGACTGGCAATGGCAAATGCCATTACAAATCGGATCTTCGTTCGCGGGATGATACTTGATGGTGAATTCCAGTGCCGTACAGTTAAATAAATAGCAAATGGGGCTGTAAAAATGGTAACCCAGTATATCAATATCGAAACCGTGGCCACCAGCAGGGCGATGGTATCATAACAGGTTCGTTGATTTTCCAGGCTTTTAATTTTGCGTTTGGTTTTTCCTTTTTCAAAGCATGAGGGACACAAATGGTGGCCGTTGAGCGCCACTTCACAAAGAGCACAGACAAATCGGCCGCAGGCAGAACAGGGAACCACGGCTTTTTTCCGGGGATGGTAAAAACATCCGGCCTCTTTATCCACTTGCAGCGTATCGCCGGATCGACCGGTTGGAAATTCCCGATAGAGGGCCGGAAAAACATCCGCCCGTAGAGGGCTTTCGCATGACGGACAAGGGAGCAGCGAATAAGAATTGATCATCTGCCCGGACAAAGGTGAGTTGCATTTAGTGCAGCTAATCACAAAATGTTTCCTTATATCTAACGTAAGGGAAATTACGAAAAATAAATCCGAAATCCGAAACTCGAAACAAGCCCGAAAATCCAATCACAAAAACTCTAACAGACCGGTTTTTTTTACTTTAACCAAGAATAATTTCTGAAGTTTATGGCATTGGAACATTCGAATTTATGATTTGTTTCGTATTTCTTATTTCGTGCTTCGGATTTCCTATTAATCCGGTATGGGTCTTACTCAGATTACTTCCGCACCACCCTGGTCTCACAGATTCGATCGTGAAGCGCCCGCCGCTCATCATCAAAAGCAGCCATTATAAAACCTATTCCCAGGATAATCGAGCTCAACCATTTGGCAAAATGCCGGCCCAGGGCCCTGGAATAGCTCACCGGGGTTCCGTCCGCCACCACTATCTTCAACTTGCAAGCCATTTTCCCGGGGGTCGCACCATATTTGCCTACGAACCATGTGTCATAGACAGCCGGTATGGCATACTGCAAAAGCATTATCACCGGCATAAATGATAAGGCCACATACGGGTTGTCACTGGAGGTAGGCATAAACATACCCAGTGGTACAAAAAGAATCATGCTAAATAGCCAGATGATGAACCAATCTATGGCGACTGCGCCAAAGCGGATCCAGAAGCCGGCATAATCCAGCGCCCCGGCCACCGACACCCCTTCCTTAATTTTCTGAACGAATACCGGTTTGCAGTCCGCGCAGACCCGGGCGTCATTAAAACGAATCATTTCTTCTTCGGCAAAAATCTGGCCGCATTCAGAACATACAGATTGGGTTGCGGAAACGACCGCTTGGTTGGGACGGGTGCTTTTATTTCTTCTGCTGCGTACAAAAACACCGAGCTCCTGCCAGTTTTCCATTCCATCCTGCCAGACCAGGGTCTTGGAATTTACTTTTTTAGCCTTGACCAGCGTCTGGAGCTGGGCCTTACCGATAGGTCCCACCTGCTTATCTCCGTCTGCATAGTACAAATTCATGGTCATCCTCGTCAATCTGAAACAGAGCATTAATTTAAATCATAGCCTATTGATATATCGGTATATATCGGCAGATAACAGGCAAAACTTAAATAATTATATGCTGGGCGAAAATATTGGCAATGACACTTAAAAGGAGTATATTGGGAAAAAGTTTAGATCCATCTGATTAGGAACATTTGCCAGTCAAGATAAAAGGAATTTATGCTATTTAGAAGTGGTTTGAAAATCTCAGATTAGGTTCAAGGGCAAGGCATCCCGTGGAATTAAAGCGGAGCGTACACGTCAGTACGTGAGCATTTCATTACGCGGAAGATGCACCTTAATATAATAAAATCGATGCTGAATCAGGCTCTGCGTGATAACGCAGCCATTGGGCCTAAGATGAGGTTTTGAAACCACTTCTAATGGAGGATCTGGCTTAGGAAAAGCTTAGTCCGCTCATGCTGCGGATTATCAAAAAATTCTTCCGGCGTGTTTCCTTCTACTATCTGACCAAAATCCATGAAAAGCACCCGGTGGGCCACACTCTTGGCAAATCCCATTTCATGGGTCACCACAATCATGGTCATACCTTCCCGGGCCAATTCAATCATAGCGTCCAGCACCTCTTTGATCATCTCCGGGTCAAGGGCTGAGGTGGGCTCATCAAAAAGCATGACTTTCGGTGACATGCAGAGACTGCGGGCGATGGCAACTCGCTGCTGCTGGCCTCCGGAAAGCTGCCCCGGATATTTCAGGGCCTGCTCGGCAATTTGCACCTTTTCCAGATTATACATGGCCGTTTCTTCGGCTTCTTTTTTGGGAACCTTTCTGACCCAGATGGGGCCCAGGGCCAGGTTTTCCAGAATGGTCAGGTGGGGAAACAAATTAAAATGCTGAAAAACCATACCGACTTCAGCCCGGATTTTCTCGATATTTTTTAAATCATTGGTGAGCTCCATCCCGTCCACGATAATCTGGCCCCGCTGGTGCTCTTCAAGGCGGTTGATACACCGGATCAGGGTCGACTTACCGGATCCGGAGGGTCCGCAAATAACAATCCGTTCCTGTTTTTGGACGGTAAGGTTGATGTCTTGCAGAACATGAAACTCGCCAAACCACTTATGCATACCAACGATTTCGATGATGGCATCGCCTGTCAAGGCACCTTTATCGTTCTGGGACGGTTGAGTGGTCATAGGGTTTCTCACATATTGGATTTAAGTTTTAATATTTTTTTTAGCTTACCTGCTCTCCTGGGC
>JBATKU010000357.1:0-2859 GCA_049669725.1 Desulfobacterales bacterium | reverse complement strand
TAGATCGCACCAACTCGACCATTTGTCCCGCAACGCCCTCAACCACACGGCCAAATGTCTGCACGCCTAATTCAGTTCTGCTCGCTGCAATAGGCACATACACATCACCAATCGTAGGATCTAATTGCCCAGTTAAAGCCCTGTATTGTGTCTCGGCATAATGAAAATTATTAACTCGTTTCCCCATGGGAGTCTTAATATGCAAAACAAAGACTTTTGCACCGTGAGCAGTTGCAATATCAGCGACCTCAATCTCGTTCATTCCGGTGGTGGAAAATGGATCATCGTTACGAATGGCACCGGCATCTGTAATAAGAAAAATAAGCCGTGACTGGTACGGGTTCCAATTGAGTTCTTCAATTGCTGTTTTAAGGCCAGCCAAGGCATCCTCGTTGAAGGAATGTGTGGATACCTTAGCTTCCTCTACGCCGGCTAATTCCTGCTCGAAGGCCATTCGTTGAGTTCCATCTTTAATGTCCGAAATAACTTTGCTCACATATTCAATCGAGGGGGTTTTTTTAATGCTGCTGCGAAATGCAACTAAACCAAATCCAACCCTTTCTGATAAACCGGATTCATCAATCGCATCATAGATTCTACGAACCGCCTTTCTAGTGCGTTCGATGTATGGTTTCATGGAAATTGTCGTATCAATAACGAAAACGATAGCGGTACGCAATTCAGGATTGCCCGGCAATTCCCATGATCCCGGATCGATAGATGCAACTTCAAGAAATTTTACACCCTCAAAGAGTTCCACTGTTTGAAATATTGGCATCAGATAAAATCGCTGTCTCGAAACTGCTTCTTCCTGTGGTTCCACTGCCAGGATTGGAAATTTATCCGCTCCAGATAGCCTGCCTGATTGAAAATCGTTAAAATTTGAGGTTAATTGGTAAACCTGTTCTCCAGGAGAAGCAGAACCGGCAACTTGTTCGAGGGATTTTAGATTATTAAAAAATAAAACAGGTTTCCGGCCGGACCTTTCCGTGAAAATAAGCGTCAAAGATTGCCGCCATTCTGATGTGAAATCTCCAATAATCCAACCGATAGCCTGGCAATTGCTTGATGGTCCAACCTTTAACCATTCAATATCGCCAACATATTTTCGCTCATATATGTAAAACACCGTAAACGGCTTCAGATTTGTTTGGACCAGTGGGGATGCTTTATCAGCGGAAATATAAAGATTTGCTCCCGGGTGGCTGATAACACGCTGAAACAAAGCTTTTTTATTAGGAATAAGAAGAGGCTTGCATTGCTGCGCAACAGAATTGTTTGCCCAAAGGAAGATTAGGCTAAAATAAATGATTATAGACATAGGAATGGCTATGTATCGGCTAATTGGTCTGCTCATTATCTGTTGTCCTTTCAAAGCGAGGATCTTAACGCCAATTCTTTAAAAGTATACTAGCATCCCTGGATCCTTGCTTAGCTTGTGCTTCAACCCACCGGTGAAGTCTGTTCAGTTGTATCTGGGTGTCTTGTCCACCATCAGATGCTTTTTTATACCATTCATAAGCAATTTGCGGATTTTTTCGAATTGTACCACTAGGCGTTTCATCGGTAGGATCATAGTAACGCGCTACTAGCTCAGATGCTGCTGCATTTCCTGAATCAGCAGCATATTCTAGTAATAGAAATGCTGCATCAGCCCTTTCCGGACTTTCAGGCAAGGACTTTGCTAGTACGACTGCATCTTCAGCGGTTATTCCCTCTCGTAATGCCGTCCTTGCTTGCTCCAGAGCCGGGGCATCAGGTTGGTAAGAAGGTGGTGGAGGTGGCTCTATCGCTATTTTTTTGGGGGGAAGATTTGCCATGCGCGGTAAGGCGGGTCTTTCAGCTTTCTTTCCGGTTGAAACAGATTTATCGGGTTCTCGAAAAATAAAATATCCGCCCATAATTATGATAGAGGCAGCTAATATAAAGGCTATCAAAATGGCCCAAAATCGATTGTTTCCCGAAATTGCCAATATTTTCTCCTATTCTGATAATTTTACATAAAATCTGAGTCTTTGATTCAGTATAAGGGAACAGAATACATTATAGCGGCGAATTACAATTTCTCAATGCAATTTTTTAAACAGGCAGAAATTTTCGTTGAATCCCAATCTGAAAAATCTAGGTAAATTTATTGAGAGGTCGACATATCATAGCAAAGACGATTGCCTGCGTTGACGTTTAGTACTGATCCCTAATATAAAACCAACAAAGAGAACTCCCGATCCCGCTAAAAACCAACGGATATAATTGGAGAAAGTAAGTTTTTCCACCTTTTTTTCAAGTTCGTCAGCCCTTTTCGTTTGTTCGGATAATTTAGTTGAGGTCTTTTTAAAATTAGATTTTAAAGTTAAAAACTCTGCCGAACTGGCCTTTAGGGATTCGTAATCGTTGCGAACCTGTGTAAGGGCTTTTTCTGTAGCAGCGAGAGCTGAGCTGAGCTTCTTATTCTCAGTTTTAAGTTTAGAGTTTTCTTCAAATGTAGTCCTAAATTTGGTTTTTAGGTTTGAATGTTCCGATATTAATCTTTTTAGTTTGAATTTATCTGTTTCGTTTGGAATCAAATATCTGCTCAAAATCCAGCCTTCTTGCCCGTCAAAAATTCTTACAAGACTCCATTCCTGACCAGGTTCCACCACCTCAACTTTTTGACCAGATTCAATCATTTTAATAATTTTATTATCGATGCTGGGCCCGGTCCGTAGGGTGACTTTAAGTATATCGGTTACATACATAGATCCCGCTTGAACTGAGAGGGCTGGGAAAATAATCCAAATCTGAATTAAAAAAACGCATTTAATTAGAGATTTCATTAGCATAATTCTCCAAATCTGTAACTTTCAACAAAACGTACTGGGT
>JBATKU010000356.1:0-2147 GCA_049669725.1 Desulfobacterales bacterium | reverse complement strand
CATTCCATCTTTCCAATTGGGGCAAAGCCCCAAACCCAAGTTTACTATCCTTTGGGTGAATCGACAAATAAAGATTTAACCGTACATGCAAAATGTCAATATAAATAAAATACTTCTAATGCTATTCCCGGTTCATCAGCATAATCTACGCAAATTAGGAGAAACTATCGCACGGGTCAAGGAAAAAAATGAACACTACTAACGACATCGGTTATAATATTATCGAAAATAGCAGCCAACTATCGCATCTGGTCAGCAGGATAGAAAACGAAACCGCCATAGGTGTCGATGTGGAAGCAGATTCCATGTATCATTTCAAGGAAAAAGTGTGCCTGATCCAGATGGCAACCGCCAATATCAACGTGGTAATTGATCCACTTGTTATAAAAGACCTGTCAGCGCTCAAGCCAATTTTTAAAAGAAATGACATCCAAAAAATTTTTCACGGGGCGGACTATGATGTTCGTTCACTATTTCGGGATTTTAAGATTAACATTAACAATCTGTTTGACACCGAGTTGGCAAGCCGATTCCTGGGTGCTCCGGAAACCGGTCTGGAAGCAGTTCTCAAGAAAAAGTTCGCGGTATCCCTCAACAAAAAATACCAGCGCAAAGACTGGTCCAGGCGCCCCCTGCCCCGGGAAATGGTCGCTTATGCAGCTGAAGATGCCAGGTACCTGTTGCCTCTGGCCCAGGATTTGGCAGCCGAACTTACCGAAAAGGGAAGACTTTCGTGGGTGCATGAAGAATGTGAAATTCTTAGCAATGTGAGGCCGAACACGAACAATACTCAGCCGCTGTACGTCAATTTTAAGGGGGCGGGGAAACTGGATCCGCGCAGCCTGGCAATCCTGGAAGCCCTTCTGCAGTGCCGACGAGAAATCGCCCGCAAAAAAGACAGACCCCTTTTCAGAATCATCGGCAGTCGTTCGTTGCTGGATCTGGCGAATACCAAGCCGCTAAATTTAAAACAACTCGAAAATGCCGGGGCTTTGAGCCCGAAGCAAATTGCTATGTATGGCCGGCAAGTGCTTGTCGCCATGAATAGCGCCATTAAAATTGCCCCTAAAGACCTGCCGGTGTATCCCCGGCGAAAAGCCCATAGAGTACCCGCAGCAGCAGCCGAGCGCGTCAAATCCCTCAGGAAATGGCGAGACAACCAGGCCAAACAACTATCGATAGACCCCTCCTTAATTCTTACCAAATCACTCATCAGCATTCTTGCCGTGCAAAGGCCCCCGAAATTGACGGACCTGTCTCGAATTAAAGAAATCAAAAAATGGCAAATACGAGAGTTTGGCGAAGAGATACTGGAAGTTTTGAGGCACCGCTAAAACCATAATCGGGTTATAAAAAACTATGGAAAAGACCGTCTCTTTTATATCTGACAGGTTTGAAATCGAGGGAAGACTGGCCGAAGGTGATCAGCCCAAAGGTGTCGTCATCACACACCCTCACCCCCTGTATGGTGGGGATATGCATAATAACGTGGTTGCCGCTGTTAGCCGCACCTATCAAAAATTGGGCTTTACAACTTTGAGGTTTAATTTTAGAGGCGTTGGGGGCAGTCAGGGAAATTACGGTGACGGTGCTGGCGAGCAGGAGGATGTTCGCGCTGCCGTCGCGTATCTGGCTGATATCGGCATCCGACAGATCGATCTGGCCGGTTACTCGTTCGGGGCCTGGGTGAACGCCCTTGCAGTTAATGACGGGTTGAAGGTAGACAATATGGTCATGGTGTCTCCACCGGTGGCCTTTATCAATTTCAAACCCATATCGGCTCTCAGCAGTCTAAAGTTGATCATCACCGGCAGCCTGGATGACATTGCCCCGGCGGGTATGGTTGAAAATTTATACCCGGCCTGGAACCCGACAGCAAAATTTGAAGTCATCAGTGGAGCAGATCATTTTTATGGAGGCTTTACCGACAGGCTTGAAGAAATATTGTTGTTGAATTTAAAATTTAAGGCGCAATAAACATTTCTACAAGGACGACGAATTTTCCATCCTAACATCTATTTTCCTTAACGCATCAGTTCTTCTTTAACCTGCCGGGCCATGATACGTTCATAAAGTATCGGTGACAGCCGGCTGACCCAGTATGCCAATTTTCCCACCGGGGTTAAAACCAGCAACGATTTTCTTGC
>JBATKU010000355.1:0-2412 GCA_049669725.1 Desulfobacterales bacterium | reverse complement strand
AAACAGGGGTAGGCACATGAGCGCGTTTTCAAGACCGTACACATCTGACAGCCTGCCGATTGCCGGCGGCCCTAAGGCACTTCCTAAAATATGCTGGATAATGATGCAAATACTTAATGAAATGGCTCTAAGCCCGGGATGAACGACATCCTGGGTCACTGCGACCGCTGCCGGCACAAAGGCCACAGCCGTAATTCCGGTAAAAAGCAGCACGCCGTATTGCAAGGGCCCCCGCAGGAAAGTAAAAGCCGCCAAAAGGGTGACAGAGGTTGCCAAGGAAGAAATCGACGGAAACAACAACCGGGCATTATTTCTTCTCTTTAGCCATTTGTCCGTTAGAAAGCCGCCCAGAGGCGCTCCCACAAGTGCCAGCAGCATCACCGATCCGCCCTTGATGCCGGCCTTGTCCATTGGCAGGTTTTCCAGGCGATGATAATACGTCGGCAGCCAGGTGAGCAATGCGGTCGTCACAAAGGTATTAGCGGCAAACGCTAGATTGTTGAAGACGAGGGTTTTGTTGCCTAAAAACTGACGAACAATATCCATCCGGTTCATTTTCACTCGGCTTAATTTGTCTTTGTGTTTCACCGTGTGAACCAGTGCGACGGTCTGGTAGTCCCTAACAATAAAGAATAGCAGCGCCACAATAATTCCCGGAAACGCTACGATACCGAAGGCATGCCGCCAACCGTAATTCTCAGCAATAAACCCACCGATCGCAATACCGAGCGCACTTCCCAGAGGTATCGATGCATTCCAAAGGCCCAGCATTCTGGCACGGTTTTGCTGCGGAAACATGGCTGAAATCATTGTCGTGCCGCCCGGTGCATAGCCGGCTTCACCAATTCCAATGGCGATTCGGGCAACAAACAGCTGAAAAAAATTGCGGGTGAAGGCACAGGCGAGGGTCGCAAATCCCCAGAATAGGGCCATCATTCCGATGGATTTCTTGCGACTCCAGCGATCGATAAGGACCGATACCGGCAGCGTAAAAATCAAAATAGACCAGTAAACAGCCGAAACCAGCAGCCCACACTGGGTGTCCGTCAAACCCCAATCTCGCTTAAAAAACGGAAAAAGGGATACAATGACCAGGCGGTCCATGTAATCGAACATATAAAGCAAAAACAGCAGGACAAATGCAAAGTAAGCATTAGATCTGGTTGGCTGAATACCACTGTCGCCATTATTAGGCATCGCTGTATACCCCATACTTTTTAGCCGCCTCAAACATGGCAATGCAGTTTTCAGGATTAACACCCGGGTGCAGGGAATTAGAGGAGCAGATGATGAACCCCCCTCCTGCGGCAGCATCTTCAACTGCCTGCCGGACAGCCGCATCAACCTGCTCAGCAGTGCCATTCGACAATAGCTGTATACAGTCAATGTTTCCCAGCAAACAGATTTTGTCCCCGCAATATTGCTTAACCCTTTTTAATTCCATGTCGGCCTGGGGTTCCAGGGGATTGAGACCATCGTAACCGGTTGCCAGGAGAATATCCATCAGCATCCATAAGTTGCCGTCACTGTGTCGCACGACTTTAAGACCCAGATCATGGGCCCGGTCGACAAGCATTTTATTAAAATGATTGACGAACCGGGCAAAATGCTCGGGAGATATCAACGGCGCATGGGTGCCGGCGATGTCGTCCTCGACCACCAGCACATCGAGTCCGGCTTCTGCCAGCATATCAAGCTGCTTGAGATTGTATTCCGTTACCATTGCAGCGGTTCTTAGAACAAATTCAGGGTCGGAAATCAGCTGGGTCATAAAGTTTTCCATCCCCATCAGGCGCCAGCTATTAACAAAGGCCCCTCGCATCAACCAGAAAAGTGCCACCTTACTGTCAAACCGATCTCGCGCCAGATCAAGCAACAACAGGTGATCCCGCTTTGGTTCCGGTGGCTCGAATTGATCCAGGTCATCTTTTTGAGCAAGGGGATGGCCTTTGGCAACCGGAAGCCCGTGGGCACTGCGCACATATACGACGCCCCAGTCATCCCGCATATGGTTCTCATCAACTTCGATTTCATGACCGATCTCAAAGGAGGTAAAGCCGTCAACGCCGAAGGTTTCATGAATCAAGAAAAGGGTGTCCACCAGCTTCATTTTTTCGGCATCATCCATCTCATGAAACTGCTTGGGCTGAGGCAGGCCGTCTGTGAGGTGTTTACCGATGCCGATAATCGGGGCTTCATTAATTCCGTGAATATAGAGCGGAACGCGATCAGGTTGCCCGATACTTAGGGCAGTTAAAATTCGTGCTTTGCCGGTCATTAATATCTTCCTTAACGCATCAGTTCTTCTTTAACCTGCCGGGCCATGATACGTTCATAAAGTATCGGTGACAGCCGGCTGACCCAGTATGCCAATTTTCCCACCGGGGTTAAAACCAGCAACGATTTTCTTGC
>JBATKU010000354.1:0-4054 GCA_049669725.1 Desulfobacterales bacterium | reverse complement strand
TCTTTTAAAGCAGGAAGTATGATGGGAAAAACCTGGATGCGATAAAAAAGATCATCCCGGAAGTTCCCCTTTTTTACTTCTTCCAGTAAATCCCGGTTGGAAGATGTAATCAGCCGGAAATTCACCTCAAGATAG
Organism: Desulfobacterales bacterium; assembly: GCA_049669725.1. Classification (GTDB taxonomy): domain Bacteria; phylum Desulfobacterota; class Desulfobacteria; order Desulfobacterales; family JAFDCJ01; genus JAFDCJ01. The sequence continues at coordinate 3,919 of JBATKU010000354.1, read as the reverse complement.
CGACTTCACACAAAAGGGGTCAAGTCTGCTCTTGACTCTTAATTGTGTTTATTGATATTAAATCACGCATGGCCAGACCTTTGAGGATAGAATATGCCAATGCATGGTATCATATCCTGAACCGTGGCAGAAGAGGCGAACTCATCTTCGCCGGCAACCATGATTATTTCGGTTTTATCGACCTTCTCAAAGATACCTCAGAGCTTTGGAATCTGCGTGTTGCCGCCTATTGCTTGATGCCCAACCATTATCATCTTTTGGTTCAAACGCCGGATGCCAATATTTCACGCTGCATGCGGCATATTGACGGCGTTTACACGCAAAGATTCAACCGGCGTCACGAGTGCGACGGCCCCCTGTTTCGCGGTCGCTACAAATCGATCTTGGTTGAAGCGGACAGCTATCTGCTTACCCTGATTCGCTATATTCATCGAAATCCACTCAAAGCCGGCTTAACGGACAAACTAGATCACTATCAGTGGAGCAGCCACAGGGGCTATCTGTCTACGGCTGAAAAGTGGAATTGGTTGCACAAAAATTTCGTTCTTTCAATGCTGTCAAAAAGCAAGAGTAAGCAGGTTAAATACTACCGTCAATTTATATCTGCAGAGGATGAGGATGGGGATGAGATCAATCAAGTGCTGGATAAGAAAAAATGGCCGGCAATTTTAGGATCCGCAAGCTTTATAAATAAGGTTAAAGAAAGATTCTTTCCAGAAAAAGTGGATGATGAAATCCCCCAATCCAGGGAGTTGGCGCCGACACCCGCACAAATCAAAAAGACGGTATGCGAACACTACCGAATAAATAATGATGAACTGCAGGTATCCAAACGGGGAGTATTCAATGAACCCCGCAATGTAGCGATATATTTAACCCGGCGGTTGAGGGGCGACAGTTTGAAACAAATCGGCGAGCAGTTTGGGATTAGAAAATACAGTTCGGTAAGTAGCGCTATTGAACGATTGAAGTTAGTAATTGCAGAAGATCATAAATTGAGGAAGCGGGTGGATAGTATCGTGTCGGCTTTGAGCAAGAGTCAAGAGCAGACTTGACCCCTAGCGGAAAATAGCGAAGATTAAATTTCAATTTTATAGCGGGTGATTTTGTTGAGCAGGCCCTGGCGCGTCAGGCCTATATTGCGGGCCGCTTGAGAGCGGTTGCCGCCTGTCTCGCGAAGGGCCCGGGCGACCATTTGGCGCTCCATTTGTTCGGTGACTTCCTGGAGGGTCATTCCATCCGGATGGGCGGCTGTATCCGGTTCTGCCGGGCCGGTAATTTTCGCTGATAGATATCTTTCCTTTATCTCGCTGTCTTCTCCCGCGAGGGTTAAAGCGCGCTCAATTTCATTTTCCAATTCTCTTACATTGCCCGGCCAGTTAAACCGCATTAAAAGATCCAGTGCCGGCGGGGTTAAACGTTTGGCCGGCTGATTTGCTTTCTTCGCCAGTTTTTCAAGAAAATGCGTGGCCAGAAGAGGGATGTCTTCTTTTTTCTCTTTTAAAGCGGGAAGTATGATAGGGAATACCTGAATGCGATAAAAAAGATCATCCCGGAAGTTACCGTTTTTTACTTCCTTAAGCAAATCCCGGTTGGAGGACGTGATCAGCCTGAAATCCATCTGAAGATAACGACTGCCACCCACCGGCCTGACCTGCCCTTCCTGGAGAACCCGCAGCAGTTTAATCTGCATGGCCGGGGACATGTCGGCAATTTCATCAAGAAAGACCGTCCCCCCTTCAGCCAGTTCAAAAAGCCCTTTTTTATCTGCGATCGCCCCGGTAAATGCGCCTTTGACATGACCGAAAAGTTCGCTCTCCAGAAGATTCTCGGACAGCGCGCCGCAGTTTTCGGCAACAAAGGGTTTGTCCTTTAAGGGGCTGTTGTAGTGAATAACTTTGGCGACAAGCTCTTTTCCCGTGCCGGTCGGGCCCTGTATCAGCACCGAGGTCGTGGTTCCGACAACCCTGTCCAGCAGGTCAAAGGCCCTTCGCATCGGAGCGCTTGAACCGATAATCCCCTGGACGTTATACCGATCCTGCACTTCGGACTTGAGCCGGCTATTTTCCATTTCAAGGGAACTGGCATACTGCTTTATTTCGCCATAAAGTTTTGCATTTTCAATGGCAACGGCTATCGTACCGGATAAAATTTCCAGCAGCATCCCTTCCTTGGGCGTGAATTCGCCTTCCAGTTTGTTTAAGGCGTAAAGGACCCCTATGACCCCTTTGCGAGTCTTTAAGGGCACGCAGATCATCGAGCGGGTATTGAAATCTTTCTGGATATCAAGCCCGTCGAAAAATCTTTCATCCCGGGAAACATCCAGAATCGTTACCGGTCGGCTTTCGCGCAATACCCAGCCGGCCACACCATAATCATCCGGGAATCGCATCTCGTACATTTTCTTCCGGGTGCCGTTTTGCTGTTCTTCCACGGTTCGGATAAAATAAAATTCCTTATTCGTGGCATCGTGCAGGGCAATGGAGGCACCTTCCAGGGCGAAGACCGCTTTTATCTTGAGCAGGATATTTTGCAGCATCTTGTCCGGATCACCGATGGAGTGGATGGATATGGATACTTCGTAAAGCAGATTAAGGTCCTCATTGGTCAGGCTGACTTTTTCAGTATGGGTGGTCACGGGAGATCTCCGGTCAAGGATGCCAACTAGTTTCCATTCGAAAATGGCCCTTTTTCCGATGAGCGGCGTTCTCCGCGGGTTTTCGACTTCGACGTACTCAAGTACGCCTCAGCCCAAAACCCCTGCCCGCCGTTGGGAGCCACTTAGGCGAGGCAGGCGGGCTTGTGCGGCCTTGATCATCGAAAAAATTGCTGATTTTCAAATTGGAAAATAACTTGTACGCTCTTAAATTTTCGGATGGGCACCAACTAATCAATATGATTGCACATTTTAGATAATCGCAGACTGTCAATGGAGTTTACATGCAGCCGGAATCTATGTCAACAAGCTTTACAGTTGACCGCCAAATTGATTGTTCCCATGACCATTCAAAAGATCACATATCTCATATAATTTAAGTATATTATAATGATCTACACTCAGGTTTTAGCCCGCCACAAATTATGGCACCAAATCTGCAATGTTGTTTATCAGAATTCAGAAATTGCTGACAAAGAATTTGATCGAGAAAGCAAGAAAAAGCGCAAAATGGTTATCGTTTATAACTGTATTGACAGGTATATTGTTTCCTGCGGGGCAAAAAGCGAAATGCTCAATTCAAGAAGTGAGAATATTCGCAAATCAGCCATTCTTTCTTGCAGGATAGCCAGTTTTTGCGTAACCTCTAAAGAAGCGCTTGTTATAGAAATGCTGGAAAACAATATTGAGCCCAAACCCTATAAAGTCAGCCAGTTTCTAAATGAAAAGTACCGGGTCATCGTCCTGGCAAAGGAATAGACTGCAAAATGATTTCTCTTACGGTGTTAACCAGACTTAGTGGGTTGAACCTTTCAATGAAGTCCCGCCAGCGCTATTGCTTCAGAGGGGTGAGACCCACTATAAGTGATTTCAAAACCCCACCTTAGGCCCAATGACTGCGTTGTGCCGCGAATTGAAATGGACAGCTCATCCGCCTCCGGCGGACTCCGCTTTCAACCCGCGTCACGCCTTGCCCTTGAACCTAATTTGGCGTTTGAAACCACTTTCAATAGTTAAAGGGCTTTCGGGTGGGTGAAGTCCTATATATTTTTTAAATTACAGAATTTAAAGGGTAGGCTTGTCCGACTTACTAAAAAAAACGAAAAAAATCGCATTAAAACTAACAGCCATTCTGTTAATTATGACAGGATTCGCCCAGTTTGCCCTTGCACGACATCCAGCAAGCGGACCCACCGATCGCGCTGAACTAGAGGCGTTCATGGATGGTATCTTCTCGGCACAGCTTGAAGCCTATCATCTCGC
>JBATKU010000353.1:0-1931 GCA_049669725.1 Desulfobacterales bacterium | reverse complement strand
CTTGAGCTTGGCTGCTTTTTCCATATAGGCTGCAAGCCGTCGCAAAATTCCGTCGAGGATACCGCCTGCTTCTCCGGCAGCAATCATATTCACGAAAAGGCTATCAAATTGCTTGGGAAATTTCTTTAACGCTTCAGCCAGGGTTGCGCCGCCTTCGACGGACTCTTTGATTTCTTTAAGCATCTTTTTAAAAGTGGCATTGCCTTGCTGGCTGTAGAGAATATCGAGGCATTGAATGATGGGCAGTCCGGCATCGATCATGGTCGAAAATTGTCTGGCAAAAAGTATCACATCCCGTTCTTTGACCTTGGGCTGAAGAAAGGCGACATTTTCAAAAAGGTCTTTGGGTTTTTTCTTGACTTTGGTTGGCGTAATCCGCTGGCGCGTCAGTTGTGCCTTTACGGCTTCTTCGCTGACAGCTTCAATTTCGCCTTTCTGGACCTCATCTTTTCTATTTTTGCCAACCCACTGATAAACAGCCATGATCAATCCTCCCTGATGATTTGATATAGAACATATTGGCCGGTGGTCTGTCGCCCTTTTTGATTTTATTCCCCGATGCCATTACGTTTAAAGCTTTCTCGTTTTATGATGATAGAATTTTCATAGTGTTTATCGGCCATAGATCGTCAAAACTTAAATTTTCATCAAAATCTCCTGAAAAAATTAGCCACTCCCAAATTCTAGGCCAAATTCGGCAATATGCTAGTGGCAATACCTTTTTAAATATGGTAGCCTGGCACGAGGGTGGAACAATGCGGATAGAATTCAACTATTTGAAGATGTCTACATGAAATGCCTGAAGAGCATGCAATCTCCCTGCAAGCAGGATCCAGCTGTGGCAAAAGGAAAAAAAGATAATAAAAATAAAGAATTGGCAGTCATCACAACCCATGTGAATGCGGATTTTGACGCCCTCGCTTCCTTGCTGGCCGCTCAAAAGCTTTATCCTGACGCTCTGGTTGTGTTTCCGGGATCCCAGGAAAAAAATCTTAAGAATTTTTTCATCGATTCAATGGCATACCTATTCAACATGGTAGACATCAACGACATTGATTTTTCCAAGGTAAGGCGACTGATTCTGGTTGATACCCGGCAGCGCAGCCGCATTGGAAAGTTCACTGAGCTTTTGGAAAGAACGGATATTGAAATCCATATCTATGATCATCATCCCGCCACAGGCAACGATATCAATGGCAGCCTGGAAGTTCACGGGAAAACCGGAGCCAATGTTACAATCCTAACGGAAATCATCAAAGAAAAAAAGGTCCGAGTTTCACCGGATGAAGCAACTATTATGTGCCTGGGCCTATATGAGGACACCGGTTCATTTACCTTTCCGTCCACCACCGAAAGAGATTTTTTAGCCGCTGCGTTTCTTTTATCCAAGGGGGCCAATTTAAACGTTGTTTCAGATTTAATTGCCAGGGAACTGAGTCCGGAACAGGTTGTGCTCCTGAATGATATGATTCAAGCAGTCACCCGTTATCACGTAAGCGGTATCGAAATTGTGGTCACCAGCGTAACCTTGGAAAAATACATGCCGGATTTTGCCTTTCTGGTTCAAAAAATGGTAAAGATGGAAAATATCGATGCCATTTTTGCCATTGCACGAATGGAAAATAAAATTTACGTCGTGGCGCGCAGCAGAATTAACGAAGTGGACGTGGGTGCCATTCTGGCAGACATCGGTGGCGGTGGGCATTCCTTTGCCGCGGCCGCATCCATTAAGGGGGAAACCCTGGCCCAAACGGAAACCAGGCTGATTCAAAGCCTCTATGATAAAGTCAAAGCCCGCCGCCAGGCAAAAGATTTGATGTCCTCGCCGGCCATCACCATCAGTGCCGATATTACCTGTAAAAAGGCACAAAACATCATCACGCGCTATAACCTAAACGCCCTGCTGGTCACGGAAAAAGTTAACACCACCG
>JBATKU010000352.1:0-14574 GCA_049669725.1 Desulfobacterales bacterium | reverse complement strand
AATCCCAAATGCTTGGTGATCGCCGCCGTTAACGTCGTCTTACCATGATCAATATGCCCTATCGTTCCTACGTTGACATGCGGCTTGGTACGCTCAAACTTTGCCTTCGCCATGTTCCCGTCCTCCCCTTTGAGAAATACATAGGGCACCTAATTGAAATGCATGCCCTAGAATTTTAATCGTTGAATATTTAAATCAGCCCTACCAGCGGAAGTGGGCAAACGCCTTGTTGGCCTCCGCCATTTTGTGGGTATCTTCTCTTTTCTTAACCGATGCACCCCGGTTATTGGCTGCATCCAAAAGTTCTGCTGCAAGCTTATTGGCCATGCCCTTTTCGGGTCTCTGGCGAGCGTATCCGATAATCCACCGGATACCAAGTGCGGTTCGCCGTGACGGGCGAATTTCAGTGGGAACCTGGTAGGTTGAGCCACCAACCCGTCTGGATTTTACTTCAATCAGCGGACGCACGTTTTCAACCGCTTTTTCAAAAAGTTTCAACGGTGAATCCTTGCTTTTTTCTTCCATGATGCCAAAAGCATCATAGAAAATAGCCTCGGCTGTGCTTTTTTTGCCGTCTCGCATAATGCAATTTATGAATTTTGTGGCCAGTTTACTGTCATATTTGGGATCAGAAATTACCGGTCGTTCTGGTACTTCTCGTCGTCTTGGCATACTTGTATCCTATATTTGCTATCGATTATCTGCTAATAACCCGTCCCGGACAAGCCCGAATTGAATATTGAATATTTGTGGAAGTCGCTTCGCTCCATTTTTTTTTAAAAGTCCTTTTTAAAATTGGCCCGCCGAAGGCGGTCCTTAAATATTCATTATTCAATCTAAAATATTCATTTTCTTATTTGGGCCGCTTGGCGCCATATTTAGAACGGCCCTGCTTGCGGTCTTCCACGCCTAAAGTGTCCAACGTTCCCCGAACGATGTGATACCTCACGCCCGGCAGATCCTTGACCCGTCCTCCACGAACCAGGACCACCGAGTGTTCCTGAAGGTTGTGCCCGATGCCGGGGATATAGGCAGTGACTTCGATACCGGTGGTCAGCCGGACACGGGCGACTTTCCGCAAAGCGGAATTCGGTTTTTTAGGAGTTGACGTATAAACACGGGTACAAACCCCTCTTTTCTGGGGTGCCCCCTTGAGTGCCGGGGTATTGGATTTCGATTTTATCCGCTTCCGGCCTTTTCGGACTAACTGATTAATTGTCGGCATATTCTCCTCATTTTCCGGGTGAATCCGGTCCATAATTCATGGTGTAGCAAAATGTCGATATGTATACATGAACCGTAATAATGTCAAGCATTTTATTGAAATTTTTATTGAAATTTTACGGTTTCTATTCATGACGACATCTGGCAGCCGCCAATCAATGAACAAATCCATCATATTTCGGCAAATGCCGGCTGATCATCAGGACGATTGCGCAACCTCAATCTCAATGTCGTTATATGCAGCTATGCCGGTTCCAGCCGGGATTAACCTGCCCATAATCACATTTTCTTTCAACCCTCTGAGGCTGTCGACAGATCCGGCAATGCTCGCGTCGGTGAGCACTTTGGTTGTCTCCTGAAACGATGCTGCGGAAATAAAGCTGTCGGTGCTTAAAGAGGCCTTGGTAATTCCAAGAATCAGGGATTCGGCCACTGCCGGCTGCCCCCCTTTTTCGACGATGGCGCGGTTGGCTTCCTCAAAGTTGATCTTATCAACCTGTTCTTCCAAGATAAAATCCGTATCACCCACGTTGGTGACTTTAACCCGCCTCATCATCTGACGCACGATTACCTCAATGTGCTTGTCATTAATTCGCACACCTTGCAGTCGATAGACTTCCTGAACTTCATCTACGAGATAGCGCGCCAGAGCAACCTCCCCTTTGATGCTCAGAATATCCTGGGGAATCGCGGAACCGCCGATGAGCGGTTCGCCGGCCCTGATGTAGTCACCCTCATAAACATTGATGTGTTTGCCCCGGGCGATGAGATATTCTTTCTTTTCACCGACATCCACCGGGGTTACCGTCACCTTCTGCTTGCCTTTTTTGGTGCTTTTAGCAATGGATACATACCCGTCTATTTGGCTGAGCACCGCAATCTCTTTGGGCTTGCGTACTTCAAACAGCTCTGCCACCCTGGGCAGACCGCCGGTGATGTCCTTGGTTTTGGTGGTGGCCCGGGGCAACTTGGCAACAATGTCGCCGGCTTTGACTGAATTTCCTTCTTCAACCAGCAAAATTGCATTGATCGGAAGGATGTAGCGCGCAACACCGGAGGAACCCGGAAGTTTGGCTGTCTTATTGTCTTTGTCTTTAATTGAAATTCGGGGCCGATCGTCAGCGCTTTTCGATTCGATGATCGTATGGCTGGATTTACCGGTAACGGGGTCCACTTTTTCCTGCATGGTTTTACCAACGGCTATATCACCGAATTTAACGCTTCCGTCCACCTCAGAAAGAATCGGTGTTGTAAAAGGATCCCAGGTCGCCAGCAGATCGCCGGCTTTTACCTTCTGTCCGTCTTTGATCTGCAGATGGGCGCCGTAAATTACCGGGAAGCTTTCCAACTCACGACCGCCGCTGCTTAAAATGGTAAATTTGCCTCCCCGCCGGTTCATAACAACAAATTGCTTGTCAGAATTTTTGGCCACTTTCAGATCTATAAATTTAATGACACCATTTACCCGGGCCCGGATGTCCGCTTGCTCCACCCGCCGACTGGCCGTACCGCCAATATGGAAGGTTCTCATGGTCAGCTGGGTACCGGGTTCACCGATGGACTGGGCGGCCAATATTCCAACCGCCATTCCGTTTTCCACCCTGCGGCCGTGTGAAAGATCCCGGCCGTAACATGTGGCACATACACCGCTTTTAGCCCGGCAGGTCAAAACTGAACGAATTTTGAGACTGGCCAAATCGGCCTCTTCAATTTTCTCAACAATCAGTTCGTCGATTTCTTGCCCGCTGCGGCAGATGACTTCTTCGGTGAAAGAATCGATAATATCTTCAACGGCCACACGCCCCAGTACCCGTTCACCCAGTCGCTGGATAACTTCACCGCCTTCCATCAAAGGTTCGACTTCAACCCCCATCATCGTGCCGCAGTCGTTTTCGCGCACCACGCAATCCTGGGCAACATCCGCCAAACGCCGCGTCAGATAACCCGAATTTGCGGTTTTTAAGGCGGTGTCGGCCAGGCCCTTGCGGGCACCGTGGGTTGAAATAAAATATTGCAGCACGGACAGCCCTTCACGGAAATTGGCGACAATGGGTGTCTCGATGATCTCACCGGAAGGTTTGGCCATCAAACCACGCATGCCGGCCAGCTGACGCATCTGGTCTTTGCTTCCCCTGGCACCGGAATCGGCCATCATATAAATGGGGTTGAAGCTTTCTTCATTGACCGGTGCGTCTTTATTATCCCGGGCTGTTTTGCTTTTCCGATCTGCTGTCGGGGCCAATTTCATGGCCTCCATCATTTCGTTGGCGACGTCGTCGGTCGCCTTGGCCCAGATGTCGACCACCTTGTTGTACTTTTCGCCCTGGGTGATGAGGCCCTCGATGTACTGCCGGCCGATTTCGGCCACTTGCTTCTCAGCTTTTTTCAGGATGGCCGGTTTGCTTTTGGGGGTGATCATGGCGTCAATGGATATGGACAGTCCGCCCTGAGTCGAGTATTTATAGCCCAGGTCTTTTAACCGGTCTGACAAAATGACCGTAGCTTTGGGGCCAAGGTTGCGGTAGACGTAGTCCACCAGCTCACGCAGGGTATTTTTGTCCATGACATGATTGACGATATCAAACGGAATCGCCGGCTGTTTCTCAAATACCTCGAAGAGATGATAGCTTCCATCAGCATGCAGAGCATTTTTGCCGTGCTCTCCGGGATTGAGTGAATACAGGTTATCCACATCGGCATCCGAACAACCGAATACGCCTTTGAATTCGTTAAACGTAAGATTGCCGATCAAGCCGTCATGGCTTTTGTCGGAAGCCTGAGAATATTTATGCACAAGGTCCAAAAAGACGTCTCCCGCTTCGAGCCGATCCAGGACCAGTTTAACCTCATCTTCCGTCGCTACCTGGATGTGCCGCATCTGCATAATGTCGACCTTGGGTATAATTTCCCACAGCAACACCCGGCCGACGGTTGTATCGTGGCGTTTGCCCTGCATCCGCATCGTAATGGGGGCGTGCAATTCAACCGCACCGGAATCATACGCAATTCGAACTTCCTCGGGATTAGCGAAAATTTGGCCTCCTCCCTTGCTGCCGGATATAGCACGGGTCATATAATAAATGCCCAGCACGATATCCTGGCTCGGAACGATGATAGGGCTGCCGTTGGCCGGAGACAAAATGTTGTTGCTGGACAGCATCAGCACCCGGGCTTCAATTTGGGCTTCCACGGACAGCGGAACATGCACTGCCATCTGGTCGCCGTCAAAGTCGGCATTGAATGCCGTACAGACAAGGGGGTGCAGCTGCAGGGCTTTGCCTTCGATCAGAATTGGCTCAAAGGCCTGAATTCCCAACCGGTGAAGCGTCGGGGCGCGGTTTAGAAGAACCGGGTATTCCTTGACGACTTCGTCCAGGGTGTCCCAGACTTCAGGGATCTCACGCTCCACCATTTTTTTGGCACTTTTGACGGTAGACACCAAGCCTTTTTGTTCAAGTCGGTAATAAACAAAAGGTTTGAACAGCTCCAGCGCCATCTGTTTGGGCAATCCACACTGATGCAGCCGCAGATCCGGTCCCACCGTAATAACGGTACGACCCGAATAATCAACCCGTTTTCCCAGCAAGTTCTGGCGAAATCGTCCCTGCTTGCCCTTCAGGGTATCGCTGAGCGATTTCAGGGGGCGTTTGTTGGTGCCGGTGATAACTCGACCGTGGCGGCCGTTGTCAAACAGGACATCCACGGATTCCTGCAACATTCGTTTTTCATTACGAACGATAATGTCAGGGGCTTTTAAGTCAATCAGCCGATTCAAACGATTATTGCGGTTAATGACCCGACGATAGAGGTCATTTAGATCGGAGGTTGCAAAGCGCCCGCCTTCGAGCGGCACCAGAGGACGAAGATCCGGCGGCAAAACCGGAATCACATCCATGATCATCCAGGTCGGATCAACACCGGATTTTTTGAAAGCATCAACTATCTTCAGCCGCTTGGCCAGTTTTTGCCGTTTGGCAACCGATCCGGTTTCACGAATATCGGTGCGGAGTTCTTCATATAACTCATCCAGATTAATGCTATCCAGCAAGGCTTTGACAGCCTCCGCGCCGATCCCAGCCTCGAATTTGTTACCGTAGGTTTCCAGGGCTTCCTGATAATTGTCATCGGAGAGCAGTTGCCCTTTGGTCAGCGGGGTATCCTTGGGATCCAGCACAATATAGCTGTCAAAATAAAGCACTTTTTCCATGTTTTTTAGCGTCAGATCAAGCAAATTGCCGATCTTGCTGGGTAAACTTTTCAAAAACCATATGTGCGAAACCGGTGTGGCCAGTTCAATATGGGCCATGCGCTCTCTGCGCACCTTGGATTGTATGACTTCAACACCGCATTTTTCACAGATAACACCTCTGTGTTTCATGCGTTTGTATTTACCACAGTTACACTCATAGTCTTTGGTGGGACCGAAAATTTTTGCACAGAAAAGACCATCGCGCTCCGGTTTAAACGTTCGATAGTTGATAGTTTCCGGTTTTTTTATCTCCCCATGGGACCATTTCCGAATTTGTTCCGGAGATGCCAGCGCTATTCGAATAGCGCTATATCGTTTAGGATCCGTTGGTTTTGCAAAGAAATCATACAGAGTTTCCATGGTTTATTCCTATTTTTGGTTTAATTGGAAATTGAAACAAAACAGCAGAGATTGCCGAATTCATCCATACTAATCCCCATCTTCCAGCAACGCGATGTCCAGGCCCAGTGCCTGCAATTCCTTGGTCATAACTCTGAAAGATTCCGGAATGCCGGGCTCCAGCACATTTTGACCCTTGACGATTTTCTCATACATGCGGGTCCGGCCGGCCATATCATCTGATTTGACGGTTAAAAACTCCTGCAGGGCATGAGCGGCACCATAGGCTTCCATGGCCCAGACCTCCATTTCCCCGAGGCGTTGTCCGCCGAATTGAGCCTTACCGCCCAGAGGCTGTTGGGTAACCAGCGAATAGGGACCGATGGAACGGGCATGAATTTTATCGTCAACCAGGTGATGCAGCTTCATCACGTACATCGTTCCGACGGTAATCTTCTCGTCGAAGGGATCTCCGCTACGACCGTCATAGAGGGTGGTCTGCCCGGTTGTTTCCAGACCGGCCTCTTGGAGCAGTTCTTTAATTTCATCCTCTTTGGCGCCGTCAAAAACCGGCGTGGCCATATGGACGCCGTCCTTGTAATAAGATGCAAAATTGATCAAGTCTTCATTTTCCATAGCGCTAATGGCCTTCTTATCCGACGGATCTGTGAAGATTTTCTTCAGTTTTTCCCTCAGGGCTTTCGTTTTTTGCTCCTGAAGCAGCTCGTTGAGCTGGTCGCCCAGGCCCTTGGCAGCCCGCCCCAGATGGATTTCCAGGATCTGGCCGACATTCATCCGCGAAGGCACGCCGAGGGGATTTAACACCATATCCACCGGTTGACCATCTTCGAAATAAGGCAAATCCTCAACGGGAAGAATTCTGGATACGACGCCCTTATTGCCATGACGGCCAGCCATTTTGTCGCCCACGGAAAGCTTGCGTTTCACCGCCACATAGACTTTGACCATTTTGATTACACCGGGCGGCAGGTCATCTCCTTTTTCGTAGCGCCCCACCTGCTGATCAAAGGCCAGCCGACAAAGCTCGCATTGGTCCCGATAGCGTTCCAATATTTCGTGCACCTGCTGAGTTACTTGGGGGTCCTTTAAAACGATCCCTTCAAGGTGCAGGATCGGTATCTTAGCCAGGGTGTTGGCATCAATTTTGGCCCCGTCGGCGATGAGAACTTTTTTTCCCTTCTTTAAAGAAGCATATACTTTTTTGCCGACCAGCAACTCCTCAAGCTGAGATTTGACGACATCGGCAACCACTTTAAGTTCATCATCACGATCTTTTTCCAGGGTAGCAATCTCCTCATCCTCGATGAGACGCGTGCGGTCATCTTTTTCTATACCCCTTCTCGAGAAGACTTTGGCGTCAATAACGATTCCCTGCACACCCGGCGGCACGCGCAGAGAAGTATCTTTAACATCGCCGGCTTTTTCCCCGAAAATGGCACGTAAAAGTTTTTCTTCCGGTGAAAGCTGAGTTTCACCTTTGGGCGTAATCTTGCCGACCAGAACGTCCGCCGGTTTGACTTCAGCGCCCAGGCGAATAATACCGCTTTCATCCAAATCTTTTAGTGCTTCCTCACCAACATTGGGAATGTCTCTGGTAATTTCCTCTTTGCCAAGCTTTGTATCCCGGGCCACAACTTCAAATTCTTCAATGTGCACCGAAGTATATATACCGTCTCGAACGAGTCTTTCGCTAACCAGAATCGAATCCTCAAAGTTGTAGCCGCCCCACGGCATAAAGGCCACGGTTACATTTTTACCGAGGGCCAGTTCCCCCTGCTCGGTGGCCGGTCCGTCGGCAATAATTTGACCGGCGGTTACCCTCTGCCCTTTTTTTACAATCGGCCGATGGTTAAAGCAGGTATTCTGGTTGGAGCGAATAAATTTAGAAAGACTGTAGATAGACACATCCTTTTCACTGGGGTCATCAGAAGGGTCGTGTTTCAGTACGATGCGGCAAGCATCCACATTCACCACGAAGCCATCACGCTGGGCAACGACGGCCACACCGGAGTCTTTGGCAACCACTTCCTCGATACCCGTACCCACCAAGGGCGCCTGGTTCATCAGCAGCGGCACCGCTTGACGTTGCATGTTGGACCCCATCAAGGCACGGTTGGCGTCATCGTTTTCAAGAAACGGTATCAGCGAAGCGGATACACTTACCAGCTGGTTGGGCGAAATATCCATCAGTTCAATCTCTTCGCGCTTGGTCATCGTAAACTCACCGGCAACCCGCGAGGTTACCAGGGGATTGACGTATTTTCCTTTAGCATCTACCGCCGCATTCGCCTGGGCAATCGGCTGCTCCTTTTCTTCGAAAGCGTCCAGAAATTTAACCTCGTTTGAGACCTTGGCGTTTTCAACCGCCCGGTAGGGAGTTTCAATAAAACCATAGTCGTTTACCCGGGCATAGGTGCTCAGTGATACAATCAGGCCGATATTGGGACCTTCCGGGGTCTCAATCGGGCAAATCCGTCCGTAATGTGACGGATGGACATCCCTGACCTCAAAACCAGCCCGCTCCCGGGTAAGCCCGCCGGGTCCCAGAGCGCTCAACCGTCTTTTATGGGTCGTCTCCGATAAGGGATTGGTCTGGTCCATAAATTGCGACAATTGACTGGTTCCGAAGAATTCTTTGACAACGGCCGAAACCGGTTTCGGATTCACCAGATCATGGGGCATGAGCGCATCTACTTCCTGCAGGCTCATGCGCTCTTTGATGGCACGTTCCATACGCACCAGCCCGATGCGATATTGGTTCTCCAACAGCTCCCCCACGGCCCGAACCCTGCGATTTCCCAAGTGGTCAATGTCATCAACGACTCCCTGGGTATCTCTAAGCTCAATCAGCGCCTTGGCGGTTAACAAAATATCCTCTTTACGGAGAATATTTAAATTTATTTCACTGCTGATGCCCAGACGCTGGTTAATTTTCAAACGCCCCACGCCGGAAAGATCATAGTAGGTAGCCTTGAAAAACAGGTTATCCATAAAATCCTGGGCCACTTCTGGAGTCGCCGGGTTGCCCGGTCGGAGGCGGCGGTAGATTTCAATCAACGCTTCTTCTTTGGTCTCAACTTTATCCATCAACAGTGTTTTGCGGATGGAATGACCTGCGCTTACCCCGTCTATAACGAGCAACTCGAATTCGTTGATGCCGGCCTCGCTAAGCTTGACCAGATTATCTTCATCAACCGAATCGACTGCTTTAACAAGTAGCTCACCATTTTCCGGGTGCACAATGTTCCCGGCAAAGGCCCTTTCGATGACTTCGTCCTCATTTATCGGAATCAAGTCCGCATTTGCAGCCGTTAACCGCTTGATCGCTCGCTGGGCAAAAACGCGACCTTTTTTAACCAGGACATCACCGGTTTCAGGATCTTTAACGTCCTTACTCGCCCGCTGACCCCGCAAAAAATCCGGATTAAATTCTTTGAAAAATCTTTTACCGCGAACGATAATTTTTTCTGATTTATAAAAATAGGACAACAGGTCTTCAATGGCATAGCCAAACGCCTTGAAAAGTATGGTAATGGGGAATTTGCGCCGCCGATCGATGCGGATATAGACAATGTCCTTGGGGTCGATTTCCATATCGATCCAGGAACCGCGCACCGGTATGATACGGGAGCTGTAAATAATTTTCCCGCTGGAATGGGTTTTACCCTTGTCGTGGTCAAAAAACACGCCGGATGAACGATGCAACTGGCTGACGACCACGCGTTCGGTCCCGTTGATGATAAAGGTGCCCTTGTTCGTCATCAAGGGAATGGTTCCGAAATAAATTTCCTGTTCCTTTATATCGCGGATGTTGGAAACGCCGGTTTCAATATCGATGTCATAAACCACCAATCTCGCCGTAATACGAACCGGTATCTCATAGGTCATCCCCCTGTGGATGCATTCTTCGATACTGTGTTTAACCTCACCAAAACGGTAGGAAACAAACTCAAGGGATGCGCTCCCGGTGAAATCTTTGATCGGAAACACGGATTTAAAAACAGCCTGCAAGCCGATATCTCTGCGCTTTTCGGGCGCAATGTTCATCTGCAAAAACCGTTGAAATGATTCTCGCTGCATCCCGATCAGGTCAGGGATACCGACAATCTTTTGTATCTTGCCGAAATTCTTCCGTATGCGCTTGTTTGCCAAAAGCCTATCAGACATGGCATCTCCCATCGTAATTTATTTATGACAAGTCGTCCGTAGTCCGTTGTTTCGACGCACAACTGACCACGGACAACTGACAAGGATTTATTTAATTTCAACCTGTGCCCCTGCTTCTTCAAGCTGGGCCTTAATCTTTTCAGCTTCTTCTTTAGCAACTCCCTCTTTGACGGGTTTGGGTGCTCCGTCAACGAGTTCTTTGGCGTCTTTAAGACCCAGGCCGGTAATTGCTCTGACTTCTTTAATGACCTGGATTTTCTTGTCGCCGTGGGCGGTCAAAATAACATCAAATTCGGTCTTTTCTTCCGCCGCGTCTGCTCCGCCGGCAGCATCCCCGGGACCAGCCGCCATCATCGCAACCGGTGCGGCAGCCGAAACTCCAAATTTTTCTTCCATTTCTTTTATCAGTTCGGATAGATCCAGAACCGACATGCCCGCAATAAACTCAATAACGTCTTCTTTGGTAATATCTGCTTTCGCCATTTTTTTCCTCCAGTTTGGATATTCGTATAATCCTATGAAAATTTTTAATTTATTGGCTGTCGATATACGTGATAACTAAATAGGCCAGATATCAGGCCGCTTCCTTCTGGTCCTTGATCGCTGCCAGCACGTTCACAAAGCTTCTGGGAACTTCAGCAATGGTCCTGACAAAGGATGTTGGTATCGCGTTCAATGCTGCAAGAAACTGGCCCAGCAGCACTTCTCTGGACGGCAGTTTCGCAAGTGCTGTGATGGCAGTTGCGTCCAACACCTTGCCGCTCATCACACCGACCTTAATCTCGAGTTGTTTATGGTCTTTTGCAAACTGAGCTAAAACCTTCGCCGGAGCTATCGGGTCATTAAAGCCTAACGCAACGGCACTGGGACCTTTGAAAAAGTCCTTAATCAAGTCGCCGTCGTTATCCGCCGACGCCCGGATCAGGATGGTGTTTTTTACAACTCGATATTCAATTTCTTCCGCCCGAAGCCTGCGCCGCAAATCGTTCATCGCGGCAACATCCAACCCTTTGTAATCGGTCAGAACGATGATGGCAGATTTAGAAAACCTGTCACGTAGATCTTCAACAATTTGTTGTTTTTCTTGTATCCTCAATTCTTAACGTCACCTCCTTCCCTGATCTGACAAAATACCGGAGAAAAGTGGCTAAACCTGATTTACGATTGGGAACTCAAAAGGTCAGGTCTTTCAACAGACAACCACACTTCTGCCTCGGTAGGCCGGCAATGCCGATTATACACAACCGTTGTCAGCCATTTTGTGAACCTACGGTCTTTGACAGAATGATTTTTCGTTGGATTCTTTTTACACAACAAGCCGTTAAAACCATTACTACGGGTTTTCAGATACAGTTCACGGCAGGGCGACCGGCAGACCTCCGACCAGGACACACAAAGGCCGTATGCTGTCGAGAAGATTAACCGATAACGCTGTCAATAAATTTATCCGGTAGCCTGTAGTGATTTGATTTGTCTCCTGTGATGTCAACCGGCGGATTCGAACGTCAGGGCACCTGACTGCACCAGAGCTATTTGAACAAATCCTTGACAAAGGCAGTGTCAATTTTGTTTCCAGGTCCCATTGTCGTAGACAGGGAGATCCCTATCAGATAAGTGCCTTTGCTTGAAGCCGGTTTGAGACGCAAGATGGTTTCTAAAAAGGCAGCAATATTCTGGATGATTTTTTCGACTCCAAATGAAACTTTTCCTATGGATGCGTGAACAATGCCGGCTTTCTCGACCCTGAAATCAATTTTGCCGGCTTTAAGCTCATTCACCGCCCTGGCAAGATCAAAGGTAACGGTTCCGGTTTTGGCATTGGGCATGAGCCCCCTGGGACCCAGCAATTTTCCGATTTTTCCGACGGTACCCATCATATCGGGGGTGGCAATGGCCTTGTCAAAACCAAACCAGCCTGCCTTGATTTTCTCAACCAGGTCGTCATTTCCAACAAAGTCGGCGCCTGCATCTAACGCTTCCTTTTCTTTTTCGCCTTTAGCAAAAACGAGAATTTTGACCTCTTTACCGGTTCCATTGGGCAGAATTACACTTCCTCGCACCATCTGGTCTGCATGCCTGGGGTCCACCCCCAGACGAACGGCCATATCAACACTCTCATCAAATTTGGCATAAGATGATTCCAGAGCCATCTTCACAGCCTCGTCAAAATTATTAGCTGATCCGACGCTTATCTTTTTTTGCGATTCAATATACTTTTTTCCCCGCTTCGGCATTGTTTTAATTATCTCCTTCAATCGTGTTGCGAGCTACGTGTTCCGGGTTACGAGGTGCGTGTTGCGCGTCGGATCCTGCGCTTTCATGTTCTGGTTTTCGACTTTCACGCCTCTACACTTCACTTCAGCGGTAGTGTTGAAAAGCACGATAAAATCGATCTCCGACTTTCATAACCCGCAACTCGTAACTCGTACCGCGCAACGCGCAAGTTTTTTATCCAACCTCAATCCCCATACTTCGGGCTGTACCTTCAATAATTTTACAGGCCGCATCCAAATCATTAGCATTGAGATCGACCATTTTCTGATTGGCAATCTCTTCGACCTGTTTTCGGGACACTTTTCCAACCCGATCCCGTTTGGGATCACCCGCACCTTTGGCAATTTTAGCCGCTTTTTTAAGCAAAACAGCGGCCGGGGGTGTTTTGGTAATAAATGTGAATGATCGGTCCTGAAAAACCGTAATCACCACGGGTATAATCATTCCTTCATCCTGAGCCGTTCTGGCATTAAACGCTTTGCAAAAGTCCATTATATTAACCCCGTGCTGCCCCAAAGCTGGACCGATGGGCGGGGATGGATTGGCTTTGCCAGCTACAACCTGCAGTTTAATGAGCACCATTACCTTTTTTGCCATTTTTTACCTAATCTCTCCTAATCTATAATTTCTGTACCTGAACAAAATCGAGTTCAACCGGAGTGGATCGGCCGAAGATGCTCACCAGCACCTTAATTTTACCTTTTTCCTGATTGACCTCTTCCACCGTACCGTTGAAATTCGTAAACGGTCCATCGATAACACGAATATCATCACCGGATTCGAAAAAGTACTTCGGCTGTGGTTTCAATTTGCCGGCTTCCATCCGGTTTAAAATTTGATCCGCTTCCTCATCGGAAATAGCAGTCGGATTATTGCGTCCTCCCAAAAAACCGGTAACCTTGGCGGTGTCATTGACCACATGCCAGGTTTCATCATCAAGTTTCATTCTGACCAGAATATAGCCGGGATAAAATTTCCTTGAAGATGTTTTGCGTTTCCCTTTGACCAGCTCAACAATCTCTTCAGTTGGAACGAGTACTTCGCCAAATTTTTCAGGATGAGGGGAAAGCCCAATTCGCTCTTCCAGGGCTGATTTCACCTTATTTTCAAAACCCGAATATACATGCACAATGTACCATTTGAGTGCCACTGATATCTCTCCTCGACCTATTGAAGTACGATTCGGATCAAACTGGAAATGCCAAAATCAACAACGCCAAGAAACAATGAAATCAGCATGACCAGAGCGATGACCACCGCAGTAGAGCCAATGGTTTGTTTCCGTGACGGCCATGTCACTTTTTTCAGCTCTACTTTAACCTCCCGTAAGAACTGAGCAGATTTGGTGAAAATATTATCTTTGGGTTTGGCCGTCGGCAGGCTGGTAGCTGCCGATTGCCTTTTCGGCGGCCCAGCCTGTTTTTTAGCGGGTGCTTTGGCGAGGTCATCGCTCAACGCAACTTTTTTTACGCCAGACTTTTTTGCATCCATAGCATCAGCGGCAGACTGGCTTGCAGTTGCCTGTTTTTTCTTCTTTTTCGACGCTGATGATTTTTTTCGCTGTATCCGTCCCATTACGCTCCTAAAATTACGAAAGCTCAAAGCTAAATAACGTCATCTCATCCTTTGATATTCAGGCTCTGAGCTTCACCTATAAAATTGTGGCAGGCCAGGAGGGATTCGAACCCCCAACACCCGGATTTGGAGTCCGACGCTCTACCGTTAGAGCTACTGGCCTGCATTATCCGTTGGGACCTTTGCAAAATAAGAATTTTCCAAGGTCTCCGCATCGTATCGGCACTGTCAACGATCCGCTGAGCCATACAAGGCCAGCTTTTAGCTATCGTCGCTTACGAATTAAGAACACAACCGATTTCATTCGGCTATTTGGTTTCCTTGTGCGGCGTGTGCTTTCGGCAAAACCTGCAATACTTGTTAAACTCCAGCTTATCCGGCGTTGTTCGCTTATTTTTGGTCGTCGTATAATTTCTTCTTTTGCATTCAGTGCATGCTAGGGTAACAATGATTCTCACCTGAAAGACTCCTTAGAATTTATTCAATAATCTCACTGACGACACCGGCACCTACCGTACGGCCACCTTCTCGAACCGCAAAACGCACTTCCTTCTCCATGGCAATCGGCGTTATCAACTGCGCCTCTATCGTTACATTATCGCCGGGCATCACCATCTCCACACCTTCCGGTAACGTTAATATGCCGGTTACATCCGTGGTGCGAAAATAAAACTGCGGACGATAACCACTGAAAAACGGCGTGTGCCGACCGCCTTCCTCTTTGC
>JBATKU010000351.1:0-8691 GCA_049669725.1 Desulfobacterales bacterium | reverse complement strand
CCCGGACTGATGGTTGTAGCACCATCCGACCCGTATACAGCAAAGGGGCTATTGAAATCCGCTATCCGCTCCGAAAATCCTGTAATTTTCTTCGAACATAAACTGCTTTATGCCAATGGGGGGGGGGGTTCCGGACCCCGAATACCTGCTGCCGCTGGGAAAAGCCAGAATCGTCCGATCCGGAGACGATATTACCATCGTCAGCCACCTTCTCGGGGTTGGTGTTGCTATGGATACAGCTGAAATACTTGCAGGAGAAGGCATACAGGCGGAGGTTATAGATCTCTGCACGCTTTATCCCATTGACAGTCGAACCATTCTGGAATCTGTCGCCGGAACCGGCCGACTGGCCACGATTGAAGAAGGACATGCCACCGGGGGCATCGGTGCTGAAATCATTGCCCGAGTTACCACCGCCGGTCACGGGCTCCTGAACGCACCGCCGATCCGTTTTGCCGCTCCTGAGTGCCCGATACCCTATGCTAAAAACCTGGAAAATAAAATGATGCCAGATCCTGGAAGAATAGCCGAATCAATCCTGAAACAGTTTGAGTAGCCTTTTGTTTTCCGTAAGTGCCTTTTTATTACAATCGAGAATGCTCAGCTTTTTTCAAGATAGCTTTGAGCTTGATGCGGAAGGCCTGGTTGTTACTATGTTTATGGACATTTCAACCTGAATACTTTGGCAGATAAAATACATGGTGGTTGCGGCGGCTTGATTTTTTAAATTGCTGGTTTCTTCTGTAATTTTTTCAACCAAATTGGTCGATGCTTTAAAAAGACCATCATATTAGGTTAACAGAAGAAGCTACCGCACAAGGGACTTTACCCAAAATAATGACTTCATCAAACTTGGCAGCGCCTCCTGATTAAAGGTTATGTAACAAAATCTATGATTTTTATAGAATTCCGGAAATTCAGCCAGCCACAAGATCTTGTGGTAGCCGCCTCAATTGGTTTTTGTTTGATT
Organism: Desulfobacterales bacterium; assembly: GCA_049669725.1. GTDB lineage: Bacteria > Desulfobacterota > Desulfobacteria > Desulfobacterales > JAFDCJ01 > JAFDCJ01. Next base: position 7,721 of record JBATKU010000351.1, on the reverse strand, counting down.
ACGGCTATGTACCTCCAATTTGAATTTATTGCATATTGCATAAGTTAATTCCAAACAAGCGAACGAACCAAAAAATGTAAAGGGTATATGGAAGGAAAAAAATGCCATTCGGCGGGTATCAGTTCTTTTTACCGGGTGTGATGCTTTTCTTTGTGGGGATAAACTCGTCGATGAAGTGGTTGGAATGGATGATGGCAGTGATCTTAATATACAAATATATAGCGGGGATACCAACCAGATAAATCTTGTTGACCGGTATCCGGTCATAATAATCTATGACAAGCACAATACTGAAGACCAGCAGGAATACTTCCAGCAAGGTATTTAGGGCCCCGAGCAGATACTGCCGGACATAAAAATAACCGCCGCCCGGAACGACAATAGCCAGAAGTGCGGCCACAATTCTGCTTTTAAAACCAAGCTGGCAGTGCGAGCACTTATAAGTTTTCGCTGTTAACGGTCGAGCACAGCGCGGGCAAAGATGGATGCGCGCGGCCAAGTGGCCTTTGGTTCCTGAAAGCGGAATGCTTTTTTTAAGCAAAGCCCTTATTTTTTTGCGCTCCGGGACCGCGATAGCTTTAAATTTTTCTATTTTACCCCGCCTGCTATATTCGACAACCAGCGTGCCCCCTTTCAACGCGATGGACTTACAGCCGGAATAGGCAATCTGTGCCAGGGTATCCCTGTACTTGTATGAAGAAGTGGCCGGTAAATGAATGATTCGCTGGTTGGTAAACACAAACAAGGAGCGCTTAAGATAACTGAAGGCAAAACCGGTCAGAACCTGCGCCAGTGAAGAAAGCGGCGAGTACCCGGTGGTGACCAGCAATATTTTCTCATTTCTTCGCAAAAAGGGCTTAACAGGGCCTATCTTGACAAATAGTTTACGCTGCCGCTTTTCTGTTCGTTTTTTATAGAGATCTTTATGGTTGGAAAAAAGGACCTCCCGGTCCACTGGAAGACCGAAAACCTTTGGATTCAATATTGCCGCCGGCTGAAAAACCGCCTCTGCCATTAATTCCTTTTCCTTTCTATATAAGTTCAAAGGTTTACCCGCACGCCAAGGGCGGATAAACCTTTGAAGGATTGTCTCAATAGATTATAGCATATATGAGAAAATGGGCACTAAAAAAATCTTTATCCGGAATGCAGATTATACGAATCCTAAAATGATGCCCGAATCATTGGGACTTTGAATGGCTATTCGGCGGATATCCCTGGCACCGGCCGTCGCCAGCATATTAATGATCTGCTCCTCGGAATAGGATTGACCGGATTCTGTTCCCAAAAGCATATTCAACGAAAATAGCGCCGGAAAAAGCGGACCGTCCAGGCTGTTATTCAAGATGAAATCATGAATGATGATCATGCCACCCGGCTCTAACGCATCCACCGCTTTTTGAATGATCTTTCGGCAATCATCGGGTCCTTCCCCATGCAGAATGTGTGACAGCCAGGCCACATCATAATGGCCCTCAACCGGGTCTTCCAGATAATTGCCGTCCATAAAATCGATCCGGTCCGCCAGCTTGAACTGCTGGATGGTCTTTTCCGCAAAGGGCCGGGTGGTCGGCAAATCATATACGGTGGCCTTCAGCCGTTTATTGTTGAGGCAAAAATGGATGGCGTAAGTTCCGGGACCACCGCCCAGATCAAGAAGATGTTGCCTGCTGGACACATCGATGACCGGAACGATTTGAGGAGCCAAACCCATGGCCATGTTAAACATGCCCATCAAAAAACTTTCGCGCCACTCCTCCTTGCTGTAAGATGAACGGGTTCTCTGGGGTAGGCCCGATTTCACGGCTTGATCCAACTTTGACCAGGATTCCAGCAAATGGTGATGGTGCATGATTATGTGACCGAGATATCTGGGCGAGTCTTTAACAAGAAGCTCTCTGCCGGAAGAGGTATTGGAATATGTTTCGTTTTGTTTGTCCAGAAGTTCCATGGCCACCAGGGCATTCAACAGCCTTGCCACACCATTGACAACGCCATCGACCTTTTGGGCAATTTCCTCCGCGGTTCGTCTCCCGTCACCGATAATGGTAAACAAATCCATTTTAACGGCTGTATGCAACACGCATGTCTTCCAGAAAAAACCTGAAATTTCAAGCAGTTCACCGGGGTTCCAATTCCGTGTAGCCATAGGATGCGGGTCTCCGGGGCTTCACCCCCTTATTGAAGCCATCTCAAAATAGGATTCGCTTCTAATCCTTTTTCATTTCCATCGCAAGCTGCTCAGATGTCATGGTCCAAAACGGCGTGCCATCCTTTGTCAAACGAACTTTTATAATCTCAATATCGGGATCTTTTTTAACTTTGGAAGCCATGAAAACGTCCTTGCCGTTTATTTCCGCCCAAACGCCTTTTAGCTTTATGCGTGCATTTTTCTTTAAACGAATTTCGCTGGGTTTTCGATACCAGGTGGGACAGAGATGAACCTCAAACACATCCGATCCCTCTCTCACGTCCAGTGCGGTTGCCGGTGACATCCCGGGCATGGGTACGACTTCCTTCACCCGTATCACCCATGCTCTGATTTTTTCATATTCTCGAACATCATACAGCTTGTTATAAGGGCTATCGATCTCCCAGCCCTGCATGTCCTGTTTTTCTTCAGCCTGAGTGTAACTGAAGCTAAAGATCCCGGATATCAAAACAAGAATTGTTAGGAAAAAGAATCGCTTAGATTTAACTTGCATGTTGTCCTCCTGTATACTCGTAACAATATATTTTAAATTATGTTATCCCGCCTATTGATATTAAATATTATATCTATTGATCAGGCATTTGCAACCATGAAAAGGCTATAGTGTTTAGTTTTTAGTGTTTGGCATTTAAAGGTAAGGCAGGTGATAATTGGCATGGCTTTCGGCTTTTTCGTAGTATTTCCAATTTATTAGGGGTTTAACGCCACCCGGTTTCAAGGAGATGACGAGACTTGAATGTAGCTGAATTGAAAATGAGCATGTCGGCTAATCGGCCTCCACATCTAAATCAAATCATATCAGTTTGTTATGCTACCATGGAATCAATGTTCTTTCCCAGTATTAATCGGAATAGAGTAATCCCCCTTCCCCGTATACCGCCTTTGGATAACTCGCCATATCGAAAGGATCGCCGCTCCAGCAGATAAAAGAGGCCCATTTGCCCCGCTGCAGGGTGCCAAGTCGGTCATCGATCCCCAGGATCCTGGCATTTTGATGTGAAACCAGCTCAACGGCCGCCTGTCTTGACAGGCCGGCCCGGATAAACCAGCGGGTTTGCAAAAACAACTGCCGGGCGAGGGTAACCGGATGGTCAGTCATCAGACCGAATTGCACCCCGCTGGTCAGCAGATGGCCGATATTGCGCCAGTCCTCATGTTTTAGCTCAACTTTATATGCAAAGGAGTCGATGGGGCCATAGACGACGGGTATCTTCCTCTTTTTCAGTTCTTGAAATATATCCGGCTGATGGACATCCATGGCATGCTCAACGGTGAGTTTGATCTTAAATTCATCTACCAGGCGCAACAGGGCCGCGATGTCATCGATTTTGTGAACATGGGCACGCAGGCGAATTTTAGCTGCCAGCAAATCCTGCAACACCTTATCTTCAGCTGTAAAGGTGATTTCTTCTTTTTTGCTGCCCCTGGCTTGGCGATATTTTTGCTCCTTCATGCGCACTTCGGCCAATCTGCCGCGCAAAATCGAGATGGCGCCCATTCTGGTAGTGGGACGCTGGCCCTTCCAACTGGAAGTTGATTTGGGATTATACCCGAACGCCGCCTTTAAACCGGCACGATCGATGAGGGCCTCTGTACTGTTTTCGGCAAAATTGCGAATGACGGCCGATTGCCCGCCAATTATGTTGCCGCTGCCCGGAACCACACAAGAATACAACACACCGGACTCCACGGCATCCTTGAAGGCCTTGTCATCCATTTGGACCGAATCAAGGGCATCGGTAAGGACTAGAATCGAATCAAGGTGATCATTGGCTTCGCCTTCGCCACTGGGTTCACCGGAGCGCTCCATGCCGATGTGACTGTGGGGATCAATAAAGGCGGGTGTCAACACATCGAAGTGACCGTGCAGCTTACCCCTGGCAGACTTAGAAAAGCCGCTGATGTTTTTTTCATTGAAAACGAGATAGCTATCATAGATAATTGATTTTCCAGTGTAAATGGTCTTGGCGAATACGCAGTTCATCAGTCCCTCCCCAAAAATGCAGGTTTAGGTTTGGTAGCATGTATTCCGACCCGGTTCATCTTGTGAAAGTTCTCATGACCCTCCGTGAAAACATAAAATAGGGAATCCAGATGGCGCCGGCAATCACTGTTCGTACGAAATTGATGGTTGCATCCACATTGACTGAATTGGTGCGGACAAGGAAAAAATTAATAATAAAATAATCAGCGCCGATAAATATAACATTTGCAATCAGGAAAAAAATGATCAATTTGGGGACCCAGTGACGCCTTTGAAAGAAAAATATGACAATAAAAATTGAACATAGAAAAAAGCCGATACTGCCGGCCAATTCGGTAATCACCAGTGGTGCCCAAAGGGTATGGTAGCCGGGATTTGTCGGTGAAGTCAGTGCCGCCCAGTTTTCAGAAAATACCGCCGGCAGGAGAACGGTGACCAGTGAGAAAAGGGTCTGCACCGGATATAATACCAGGCCGACGGCGTAAAGAATTAACCAGCCGCCAATTTTGGAATACGATTTCCCGGAGTCTCGCTCGGGCGGTCTGTCATTCATAGATGGGATCTCAATGGCTGCAGGTTCGTGTGCAATCGGCGGCTAAAAATCCATAAACCGCTTCTCCCAGTATATAAGTGGTTCGTACCCAAATACAGCATTCAAATGATGTAAAAAGGCATGACGGCCGTTTTCCTGCCATAATTCAGTTACGGTTTCATCAACCTGCCGGTAAAAAGATTCGATATCCTCAATCGAAGCCGGATGGTCGTCTTGCAGGTCTCGGGCTGCAATTTCGGCCACTAAATTCAACCACATTTGACTCACGCCGTTGATGTAGTAGGGCCAGGTTTTTTGGATTAAAAGGGGCCAAGTTTTATCACTGGTATCATCAATGTTGGGCCGTTTGATATTGGCCGGATTATCATAGACAATGTCATCGATGACCCCGGCAGACAGGGTATTGATTAAAATTGGATTTGATTGCAGGGCATCATATATTTGCTGAGCCGTCCGGGGCGTAGAATAAAAATAGAAAGTGAACTGCCGGCCGGTCCGATCGCGACTGGCCCGACGGTGAAACCGCCACAGATGAATTTCATTCTTATTCTTTTCCAGCAACGGCAGTATTACCTGATGGGCAAGATATAAATCCATGTGCCAGACAGGGTCGGTGTCGGGCGGCCAGTTCATCCGAAAACGAACACGCCACCATCCGTTTCCGGGAGGTAATTCTTCAGGCGCAACAGGTTTTACCTCATGCTTCTGAACCTGGCCCAGGGATGTACACCCGGTCAGGAAGACCAGCAAAAAAAACCCGATTGTCAACCGATTGCGAAGCAGTTTGAATAGCACAAGTATTCTCCTCTGGGTTAATTAACTATGTAACCTACTTGCGTCTGCGATGGTAATCCCGGGCCAGGGCACAGCCATCATCAAGCAACTTTCCAAGTTGGTCTTTGATTGCGCTGTTATCCACTGCCTGGTAGTCGTTTAAATACACTTGAAAATCAGGCACCCGGTATAGAAAGTTTCCGACGGCTTCCGCGCGGATCCGTCTCAGATTAATACCATAATTTAATTTGGCCAGCCAATGAGCGTTGAGCTCCTGTTCGAATTGGCCAAGCATGGGCAATGCCAGATAAGGTTTGCGCAAATAAAATGCTTCCGTCATCAGCGTAAACCCGGCAGTCGCCATTACCGCTTTGCATGAGGCGAAGTCCTCCAGAAAGCCCTCCTGACTGAATGGTTTGTAAACTACGTTGCCATCTTGCTGGTGCCGATCATCACCGTAGACCAGAAACTTCTCCCGAGGAAAGGACTTCAGAATTTTTAGAAACGATTCAAACCCGCCGGTCAGATAAACTAAAATATGATCCGTGCTGGAAGGTTGCAGGGCTAAAACCTTCCGGCGTATTATCGGAGGAAAGAAGAGGGTTCGATCATTTTTGGCCTTGCCGTAATAAAAAGTGGTCACCAGAGAGACGTCGGGTCGCGGAACCATCGCGCGGATAACACTGACGGTCATCCTGCGCTCGGCTTGCAGTCGCGCGGGACAGGGATATGTCATGTAACGGATACGGTGCTGATTGTCAATGGTGATAAGCGGCAGGTCGTAATGATGGGCCAGATAGGCGCACATGGGTTCAAAATCGGTAATCACACACTCGGGCAAAAAAGTTTTGAAGATATCCTTGCGAAGGGCAGCGAGTTTTTTGTGTCCCTGGGGCAGTCGTTGGAGGTTGTCCGTAAATGTCTTAACTTTTGAAACCCGGTTGTCGGAGCTGGCGATGTGAAGCCCTTCGGTTTGAAATACATCAAAATCTTCCTTCAGATTCCGGTAACCCCTGTCATAACTGACCACCTTAACGATGTGTCCCAGCTGCTGAAGATGATCAAGCATCTCACGGGCCCGGGAAGAATGCCCTGAGCCTTCCCCGGACACTCCGTAAACGATTTTTGCCAAACGCCTCTCCTTTAATTTTTTGTTTCACATAATTTTTTGTTTCACAAAAAATTAATACTTCCTTACTTCCGCATTCCGCATTCTAAATTTCCCATTTCGAATCCCAGATTCAATCCTGGTGAAAGTTGCGATTTAAATACCAAAAGCATTCAAAGCTTTTCGAGCGACCTCTTCCCCCCACTACTGCACAAAATGACCGGCATCAGCTATTTCAAATGGTTCCGGGCAGCCTTTTAAATCATCCAGGTGGTTGGGTGCATAGGGAAAATCGGGCAAACCCTCAAACCGTTCATCGGAAGTTCGTAATACATCAGCCATGTCGTACCCCCTTATAAACAAATCAAACTAATGACAATTGACGGGATTGTCAAAGACAATCCACTATAAGCTATCTCAAAAATGTCCCTATTATCATTTGCCAATATTTATCTTCCGGTTTATAGTGTAATTGCTTTTCCCACGCTATCCAGAGGAGGATAAAATGAAAACCGCCGAAGACATCGTTAATGACAAGCAACGTGAAATTGTTTTTGTTTCCTGGGATCAGACGGTTCATCAAACCTGCCGCAAAATGATCGAAAACAAAATCGGTGCAATTGTGGTTAAAAAAAATGATGAATTTGTTGGAATTTGGTCGGAGCGTGACCTGTTGCGAAATATTTGCAATGAAAAATTTGATCCTAAGAAAGCCAGGATCTGTGATTATATGAGCGCCCCGCTTCAATCCGCATCTCATAGCATAAGGATTCACAAACTCGAGGAAATGTTTCTGGGATTATTTCTGCGCCATCTGCTGATCGAAAAAGACGGTGAATACATCGGAATGCTTTCCATCGGAGATGTACTCAGGGCCAGCTTGCTTTCAAAGGACCGACAATTTAAGCAACTCAATGAATTTGTCAGCTGGGATTATTACGAGAACTGGCAGCTGGGAAGAAGTAAGAAACGCTGAGCGAATTTAATTAAACATTCCGAATGTGGCTGGCCGCCACTTCTCTTATCCTTATTTCAACTCCAATCCCTCATACCTATGGACAACCCGGAACCTTTTTGATATATATCCTAC
>JBATKU010000350.1:0-8872 GCA_049669725.1 Desulfobacterales bacterium | reverse complement strand
GTTACCTCCTTTACTTAGTAAAAACGATTAAAAGACTAGGCACGACCTTTAAATGATTTTAACATGGTCAGCGCCCCATTGCACAATCCCTTGTAATTGAAAACTTCTGGATGCTTCTTACAAGCCGAGCGGTCTTGTGTCAAGTCTAAGATACGTTGCTTGCCTCCAGATTCAGTAGCCTCCTTTCATCCAATGGTTCCCGTTCCATTGGATATGCGCTTTTACTTGACTATATTTTCCTGGGATGTAATTTCCCTGACCCAGAATTGCACGTAATCCAGGTGTTCGCGCATTCGTGCTTCAGCCTGATCGGGATCTTTTTTCTTGATAGCTGCCACGATTTTGCTGTGCTGGGCATGCACATCATTCATATCGATACGCTCCACATACTTACCAAGAGATTCTTTAAGCTTGTCGTATATGGAGAACATTAAATGCATCTGGATTCTATTGTGGGTGGCCTCGGAGATGGCCAGATGGAAGTTGGCATCTTCCTCCACCACGCTGAGATTGCTTTCAATCTTGGCCTGCATGACCGCAAGGCTTTTCTCCAGCCGGGCGATATCATCGGAAGTGGCCCGTTTAGCTGCATGATGGGCGTTCCAGGTTTCAATGGCCTGGCGGGCTTCGATTAACTCGAAGACGGTTTGGAAGTCTTCCTTTATAAGGTGGTCAATCGGCTCGGTAATGCGGCCCGCCGTCAGGGATTTAATTATCGTCCGGTGGCGCTGGGTGATCTCGATAAATCCCATGGTCGCCAGGGTATTGAGTGCCTCTCTCAGCGAAGGCCGGCTGACATTCAATTGTGTAATGAGCTCTCTTTCCGGCGGAAGCGCATCGCCGGGCTTCAATTTACCGCTGGCTATCAGGGCTTTAATCTGCTCCACGATTTTAGTGGAGATTTTTTCCTGTTTGATCGGCTTAAAGGCTGGACTGACCATAATACCTAGTTATAGGATTTTATTTCCAAGATTAGGGTGCTGTTAGCAGTCGGGACCTTATTTGTCAATCCTGAACAACCGAATAAGACAAAAAGGCTGGTATTCAAACCATTGGCAAGAGACTATATTATTTAGAAAATTTCATGTCAACCCCTAATAATGCACGTCAAAATAGCACTTGACAGGTAATGGCATTTATGTTTTATGGTTTTCTGGTCTTACCAGTCAAGTATTGGAGACTACAAAACCATACTAAACACCAATTATTGGAGGCGAGATGGCTAAGTTTTTTGAGTATCAGGGAAAAGAACTTTTCAGCAAATCGGGTATCCCGATCCCCGAAGGGGTAGTTGCAAATTCTCCTGCGGAGGCCAGGAAGGCAGCCGAAAAGCTGGGCCGGCCCGTTGTGGTGAAGGCCCAGGTCTGGGCCGGGGGCAGGGGAAAATCCGGTGCCGTCAAGTTTGCGGACACGCCGGATGAGGCTGAAAAAGTGGCGGCGGAAATCCTGGGGATGGAAGTTAAGGGACTCGAGGTCAAACAGGTTCTGGTTGAGGAAAAGCTTGATATCGTTCAGGAATTTTACGCCGGTGTGATTATCAACTCCGCCCAGGAAGTACGGGGGCCGGTGCTGATGTTCAGTCCTGAAGGCGGGGTGGATATCGAATCGGTGCCCGAGGACAAAATTGCAATCATGAATGTGGATGTCATCAAGGGCCTGATGCCCTATGACACCCTGAACATGGTCTCTTCGATGGGGGTCAAAGGCAAGGTTCTGCGCCAGGTGGCTGATATTGTATTCAAGCTTTTTAAGGCCTTTCAGAAAATGGACTGTCGCACCCTGGAGATTAATCCCCTCGTGTTGACCGCAGATAATAAAGTACTGGCGGCAGACTGTCGCATGGCCGTTGATGACCAGGCCCTTTTCCGGCACCCCGAACTGGGAATCAAAATCGGGCGCGAGTTTCTCAAAGAACCCTCCGAGTTCGACCTGATCGCCTGGTCATTTGAGGAAAGCGATTTTCGCGGTACCAGCTACGTGGCCCAGATGGCCGAGCCCGAAGAGGTGGCCAAAGGCGGTTATGTCGGCTACCATGGGATCGGTGGTGGTGCGGCCATGCTCGGAATGGATGCCCTCAACAAGGTGGACCTGAAGGTGGCCGATTACGCCGACACCAGCGGCAACCCAACCGCTTCCAAGGTCTACCGGGTGATAAAGCTGATCATGGCCATTCCGGGGATTGAAGGCTATTTCCTGGCCGGCTTTATGATGGCCAATCAGGAACAATGGCATCATGCCCACGGTATCGTTAAGGCCCTGAGAGAAGAACTCCCTAAAAAACCGGGATTTCCCGTGGTACTGCTGCTTTGCGGCAATAAGGAGGAAAAATCCCAGGAGATATTGAAAGAGGGCCTGGCGGGTTTTAATGCCAGAATAGAAATTTATGATCGCGAACATGTCTACGATGCTAAATTCATCGGCGGCCGGGTTAAGGCCCTGGTCGATGAATACCGGAAAGAAATGTCCGGATCCTAATCCGGAAAATGCCTAAAGTGAACTAAAGTGCCTAAAATTCTGGTGTCGCTGCGCTCCAACTTTATTATAAACGCCTGGTTTTTTCTTAGTATGAATAACTAGAAATCAATCAGTGAAAACAATAGGATATCTTGCTTTTTTCTTTTAATAAAATCGATAGAATACATCAACTTTAGGCATTTTAGACATTTTGCAATTTTAGGCATTTCTTGGGGCGACTTGATCTTCACACAAGAGGATCTTGCTATAAAATGCAATGGAAGGAACTATGAGGGAGAATGCGATGGAATTTAACGAAAGAACGATCAAGGTCATCATCGATGATGAAAAATGCGAAGGCTGTAAAACCCATGCCTGTGTGGAAGCCTGTAAGACCTATAGCCGGGGGATTCTGATATTAAAAGACGGCAAACCGGCGGTGGAAGGATCTCCTGATGAGCTGGCGCGCAAGGGCACCGAGTGTCTGGCCTGCGAGTACGAATGCTGGTTCAGGGGTAATGCGGCCATCACCATCGAGGTTCCCGTCGAGGGATTGGCGGATTACAGGAAAAAGCACGGGACAGAATAGCAGGGGGAGAATATGTCAATACTGTTAGATGAAAATACAAGAGTCATTGTTCAGGGAATGACGGGCCGGGAAGGATCTTTGCGGACCGCATTTATGAAGAGCTATGGGACCAAGGTGGTTGCCGGCGTGACACCGGGTCGTCGTGGTGAAGAAGTTCACGGCCTGCCGGTTTATAACACCGTCCTGGAGGCCATCAAGAATGAAGGGATGGTGGATGCCACCGTTACCTTTATTCCCGGACCGGCCTTAAAGAGTGCCGTCTACGAGGCCATTGACGCCGGTATAAAATTTGTGGTCTCACCGGTGGAGCGCATTCCGGTGCATGATGTTATCGAGATGGTAAACTACGCCTTGAAAAACGACGCCAAAATACTGGGACCCGGCAGCCTTGGCATCATCAGTCCGGGCAAGGCCGCCATGGGCTGGCTGGGCGGAAGCGTTGACTGGGCCAAGAAGCTTTTTAACCCGGGTCCGGTGGGGGTTATATCCCGCAGCGGCGGTCAATCTGGTACGGTTCCCTGGGCGCTGAAGGTAGCAGGCTTAGGCATCAGTACCGCCCTGCACATAGGCACGGAGCCCGTTTTGGGCTTGACCATGGCCGATGTTCTCAAGCTGTTCGAGGAAGATGACCAGACCAAGGCGGTGGCAATTTTTGGTGAAATCGGCGGGACCCTGGAAGAAGAGGCGGCCGAGGCGGTTGTCAACGGAGAATTCACCAAACCGCTGGTCGTTTTTATCGCCGGTGCCTGGGCACCGGAAGGCATGCGATTTTCCCATGCCAGCAGTATCGTTGAACGCGGCAGAGGAACCGCCCAGGGAAAGATCAAGGCTTTAACCGAAGCCAAGGCCTGTGTGGTAGAAAGCCCCGAGGAAATTGCACCAAAAATTAAAGAACTCATTCAGTAGCTGCGAAATTAATATAAATCAACGAAAAATAGAATATCTTTTAAGTTATAGGTTTATTTTGTGAATGGAATAATGGAATATTGGAGTGTTGGAATATTGGGCAAATAAGGAATGCTATCGATTTTTAATTTTTGCTGGCAAAATGAATATTGCCAATAAACCAATCCCCCATTATCCCAATACCCATCATTCCATTCTTCCATCATTCCAACATTCCAATAGGGGCGAAGCCCCGAACCTATCGAGAAGAGGAGGAAACGATCATGGCTGTTATGAGATCGGTGTTTTATGTACCCAGCAACAATGAAAAGATGGTCGGCAAAGGCCCGACCATCCCATGCGACGTTTTGACCCTGGATTTAGAAGACTCGGTGCCGCCGGCGGAAAAGCCCCGGGGCCGGGAAATGATCCAGCAATACTTGAAGGCCGACCGCGAAAAACAGATCGCCCCTCGCCTGTACGTGCGGGTCAACAACTGGGAAACCCAGATGACCAACGATGACCTCGAGGCCATTGTCTACCCCGGCCTGGACGGTGTTTGCCTGGCAAAATGCGGGGATGCCGAAAACGTCAAACGTCTGGACTGGAAGCTGGAAGAGCTTGAGCAGAGAAGAGGCATGAAGGTCGGCAGCGTGGCGATCCAACTGCTGATCGAAACCGCCAAAGGCGTGATGAACGCCTACCCGGCTGCCTGCGCCAGCCCGCGGGTCAATTCGCTGATTTTTGGAGCGGTGGACTTCACCAAGGATATGCGCGTCACCCTGACCTCTGAAGGCCAGGAGCAGCTTTACGCCCGGTTTCACACCGCCGTTGCGGCCCGGGCGGCAGGATGTGTGGCCATTGACTGCCCCTATGTTGCATTCCAGGATGAGGAAGGTTACAAAAGGAGCACCCAGGAAGGCCGCCAGATGGGTTATGAGGGCCGAATGTTGATCCATCCCGGCCAGATCGAGCCCTCCCATGAGATTTACACTCCGTCGGCCGAAGATGTTGAATGGGCCGAAGGTATCAAGAAGGTTTTCGAAGAAGAAGGTATTGCCAAAGGCGCGGCCGCCGTTACCTACAAAGGCAAAATGGTGGACACGCCGGTATATGAGAATGCCCTGCAGATTCTGCGGACCATGGAAGAAATTCGTGCTGCAGAGGGCAAAGGATAGATGCCTGTGACCGTTTTACAGGCAACGTTACCACTGCTTAGATGTTGCTAAGGGGGTACCAGAGCTGTATTTGATTGGTGCCTCCTGTTGCCATTACAAGGCATTGTGAGGTATTTGTCATGCGCATTATTTTGGTCGGCCAGGGTCCCTTTGGCGAAAAGGTTCTGGACACCCTCATCCGGCAGGGCGAAGATATCATCGGGGTCTTTTGCCCGAAGGATAAAAGGGGCGAGGCGATGGCGGCGACAGCCGAGCGTTCTGATGTTGCCCTTTTCCGTCCCACCAGGATGAAAGACCCTGAAGTCCGCGAGGCGTATCTTGATTTAAAACCGGACCTGTCTATCCTGGCCTTTGTTACCGACCTCATTCCCGAGGCTTTATTGGACATCCCTCCTCTTGGTACCATTTGTTATCACCCTTCTCTGCTGCCCAGGCACCGCGGAGCCAGCGGTATCAACTGGGCGGTCATCCAGGGCGATAGGCAAATCGGCTTGACCATCCTGTGGGTGGATAAGGGAATCGATACAGGTCCCATCCTGTTGCAGAAAGAAGTGGAGATCCTTCCTGATGACACCACCGGCTCTATCTATTTCAACAAGCTGTTTGAAATGGGTGTCGATGCGATCATTGAGGCCCTATCCCTCATAAAGAGCGGTAAAGCCCCTAAAATACCCCAGGACGATTCGCTGGCAACCTACGAACCGCCCTGTGACGATACGGTTGCCGCCGTGGATTGGTCAAAACCCGCATCGGATGTCTACAATCTGGTAAGAGGTTGTGATCCCCAGCCGGGAGCCTATTCCACGATCAAGGGCAGCAAGGTTAGATTTTACAAAGCCAGGCTCCTGGAACCCATGACGAACAAAATGCCCGGGGAGATCGTGGATATCAGGGAAGGCGAAGTGGTTGTGGCCCTCAAGGGCGGCGCTCTTGTTATCGGAAAGGTGAGGGATGCGGCGGGCGCGAAAATGGACGCTGACGAATTCGCCAGGAACGCGGAGTTGCAGGTGGGGATGAAATTTGGAACGCAAAGGAATGATTAATGACAAATGACGAATGACAATTGAATGAATCCTTTCGATTTTATTTCGGATAAACCTTAATTATTCATTCGTCAATCGACATTATTCATTGTATCTGAGAGGGGGACAATTGATCCTTGCACAATTATCGGTATTTCCGGTTGGAGAAGGCACCAGTTTAAGTCGTTTTGTCAAAAAAGGCATTAAAGTAATTAAAGAGTCCGGCTACACCTATGAAATCGGAGGCATGTCCACAGCCATCGAGGTGCCGGATCTGGATGCCCTGTTCAGCCTCGTTAAGAAAGTGCACCAGGCCCATCTTGAAGAAGGCGGGCAGCGCATCCTTATTGACCTAAAGGTTGATGACCGCAGGGACAAAGACGCGACGATAGGCAGCAAGCGCAATGCGGTTAAATAAGAAGTTATCTTAAAAATGCATCTTACGTCCAATGGCTGCGTTGCGATATGGTTTTAAATGCTCACGTACTAACGTGTACGCTCCGCTTTAAAACCAAATCGACGCCTTGCCATTGAACGGAAGCTACTATTTTCAAGATAGCTTCTAATTTGTTTTTGAGGAGAATGTCTCCGCTATTGGAAATGATCATAAAATATGACTGGGTAATAGAGTGTGATGTCCGATGAACAGGGGGTCAAGGGCAGGTTGTTCGACGAATGGCCCAAGAAATACGACCGGTGGTTTGAAACACCCATCGGCGCCCTTGTAAAGAAATATGAGAATCAACTTCTCCTGGATCTGTTGCAGCCCCAACCGCAAGAATTGATTCTGGATGTTGGCTGCGGAACCGGCGTGTTTACTCTGAATATCCTTGGTCTGGGAACGCGCGTCATTGGGCTTGATATTTCCCAACCCATGCTCCTTCGCGCCGGGCAGAAAGCAGGAAAATATCCTTTCCGGGCTGTAGCCGGTGACATGGGGTATTTGCCTTTTGCCGACCAATGCTTTGACAGGGTCGTTTCTATGACGGCCCTTGAGTTTATTGCCGACGGGCAAGCGGCCGTCGAAGACATGTTCCGGGTGGCAAAAAAAGGCGGAGTCATTGTGGTAACCACCCTTAACAGCTTAAGCCCCTGGGCGGATCGCCGAAAAAAAACGGCTGACAAAGGGCATTCCCTCTTTAAACAGATGATTTTCAGATCGCCGGACGATATGCGCGCTCTGGTCCCTATTGATGCAACGGTGAAAACGGCCATCCATTTTTTGAAGGAAGATGATCCTCAAACGGCACCAGGAATTGAGCTTGATGGAAGGAAACGGGAACTTGACACGGGCGCCTTTGTGGCTGCCAGGTGGATTAAGCCGGAAATGGCCTAAAGTGCACTGAAGTGCCTAAAATACCTTAACTTTAGGCACTTTAGGCAATTTAAATTTTAGACATTCCTAGGCTCAGTTTGATTCTCGATTACCAAGCGCCAAATTATTTTTTAACAAACCTAATGAAGGTGAATAACCATGATTACAGCTTCTTTTATTCGCGAAATGGAAGAAATCGTCGGCAAGGAGAATGTATCGGTTTCACGTGCCAACGTCGAGCTTTACTCCTATGATGCTTCCCTGGCCAGAGGGAAGCCCGGGGTAGTGGTTTTTCCGGCAGATAGCCAGGAGGTGGCCCGGGTCGTGCGGGCGGCCCACCGCTCCGGAATTCCCTTTGTGCCGCGCGGATTTGGTACCAATCTTTCAGGAGGCACTATCGTGACGGTTGAGGGGTTGGTGGTTTGTCTGTCCCGTTTGAACCGCATCCTGGGAATGTACCCGGAGAGCCGCTATGCGGTGGTTCAGCCAGGGGTAACCAATTTAGAGCTTCAAGACGCCCTGGCGACCATCGGTTTCTTTTATGCCCCGGATCCGGCCAGTCAAAAAGTGGCCACCATTGGTGGCAACACCGGTGAAAATTCGGGTGGCCCGCGTTGCCTGAAATACGGGGTGACCACCAATCACATACTCGGGATGGAAATGGTCATGCCGGACGGGGAGGTTGTTCGCACCGGCGGTGCCCCCCTCGATCCCCCGGGCTACGATCTGCGCGGGACCGTGGTCGGCGGCGAAGGCACCCTGGGGGTGCTCACCGAAATCACCGTGCGTATTTTGCCCCTTTCGGAATCCATTATTACCATGCTGGCCACCTACGATTCGATTGCCGATGCAGCCATATCGGTATCCGACATTATCTCGGCCGGTATTCTTCCCACTACCCTGGAAATGATGGATGCGATGATCATCAAAGCGGTGGAGGACAGCTACGCCTGCGGTTATCCGCGGGATGCCGCCGCGGTGCTGATCATTGAGGTAGAAGGCCCGACAGCCGGCCTCAAAGATCAGGCCCAACGCATCCAGGAAATTTGTATGCAAACCAAATGTCGTGAAATTCAGGAAGCCAAAAACAATGATGAACGCAACCGATTGTGGCAGGGCCGGCGCGGCGCCTTCGGTGCGGTTGCGCGCCTGGCGCCGAACTATCTGGTCAATGATGCCACCGTGCCCCGCACCAAACTGCCTGAAGCCCTGGCCGCGGTGGCCGCGATAACCGAAAAATACGATTGTAAACACGGCAACGTGTTTCATGCCGGGGACGGGAACCTGCACCCCCTGCTGTTGTTTGATTCCAGGGATACGGATCAATTGCACAGAGTTGAAAAAGCCGGCTGGGAAATCATGGAAGCCTGCGTCAAACTGGGCGGGACCATATCCGGCGAGCACGGCATCGGCCTGGAAAAACAGGAGG
>JBATKU010000349.1:0-1626 GCA_049669725.1 Desulfobacterales bacterium | reverse complement strand
AAACAACCCTTCCAGGAGTTATATCAAAGCCGGACACTCTATGTCCGGATTCTTCACTTAACTACTGCCCCCCTACTGGCAGATGACACCATTTTTGCATACCGGGCCATGTACCCGTGGGTTATTTTGGGCGGCGGGGGAGACCATTTGGACAACCGGTCCTGGATCTCGCTGTCCGGTACCTTGAGCGTCAATGTTTTGGCCGGAATATCGATGGCAATCAAATCACCGTCCTTAACAATGGCAATGGGTCCTTTTTGCATGGCCTCCGGTGAAATATGCCCGATGGCCGCGCCCCGGGTCCCGCCTGAAAAACGGCCGTCCGTGAGCAGTGCCACATGGGCGTCCAGTTTCATGCCTGCGATGGCCGATGTCGGTGTCAGCATTTCCCGCATGCCCGGGCCGCCCATGGGCCCTTCATAGCGAATCACGATAACATCCCCTTTTTTTATTTTGCCGCCCATGATGGCCTGGCCGGCTTCTTCCTCGGAATCAAACACCCTGGCCGGGCCTTCATGACGCAGCATTTCATCCAAAACAGCAGACTGCTTTACCACGCCGCCTTCAGGGGCCAGGTTTCCGAAAAGAACCGCAAGTCCGCCCTCCTCATGGTAAGGTTTGGTGGTTGACCGGATGACGGTGTTGTCCATGATGCTCGAGTTCTTTATATTCTCTTCCACGGTTTTGCCGGTGACGGTGAGACAGTCTGTTTTAATCCGGCCGGTGCCGGACAGTTCTTTCATGAGCGCCTGAATGCCGCCGGCCCGGTTCAGGTCTTCAAGGTGGTGCGGTCCGCCGGGACTCAGCGAGCACAGATGGGGCGTGGCTTTGCTGATTTCGTTGATCTGATCGAGATCAATTTTGACGTTTGCTTCCCTTGCCAGGGCAGGGAGGTGAAGCACGGTATTGGTGGAGCATCCAAGGGCCATATCCACGACCAGGGCATTATGAAAGGCTTGTTCGGTCATAATTTTTGACGGTGTGATATCTTTTTCTAAAAGCTCGAGGATTTTCATGCCTGCTTCTTTGGCCAGGCGGATACGGGCGGACATCACAGCAGGGATGGTTCCATTGCCGGGCAACCCCATGCCAACGGCTTCGGTCAAACAGTTCATGGAATTTGCAGTGAACATACCGGCACAGGATCCGCAAGTGGGACAGGCAGCATTTTCAATCTGCAAAAGCTGATCTTCGGTCATATCGCCCGAGAGTACGGCACCCACGGATTCAAATACCGTAATCAAATCGATTTTGTCAGCGCCGGCCTTTTCCGGATGTTTGCCGGCCAGCATAGGTCCGCCGCTAATGACGATGGCCGGCAGGTCGAGACGGGCGGCAGCCATCAACATTCCCGGAACAATCTTGTCGCAGTTGGGAACCAGAACCAGGGCATCAAATGCATGGGCCGTTGCCATGACCTCGATGGAGTCGGCGATCAGCTCCCGGCTCGCCAGAGAATACTTCATGCCCACATGATTCATGGCAATGCCGTCGCAAACCCCGATAACGCCGAACTCGATGGGTGTTCCACCCGCCATGTACACACCTGCCTTGACGGCTTCTACGATCTTGTCCAGGTGAACATGCCCGGGGATGATGGCATTGACGGAATTGGCAATGCCGATG
>JBATKU010000348.1:0-2818 GCA_049669725.1 Desulfobacterales bacterium | reverse complement strand
CGAAGGCTACAGTCGTTTGGTAAAAGATAATTTCTCACTCAAAAAACAAGACTCGCAATGACAAATCAGGAGGCAATACAATGAGTAAACTCAAGTTACTTGTCGTTCTTCAGTTGGTGGCATCTTGTGTTATAGTCGCTCCGCTTGTTGCAGATGCAGACACAGACCTTAGCGTCGAGTCCCTTACGGTCGATAAGTCAATAGTCAATGTGCTTGAACCACTAAAAGTTTCTGCACACGTTCGCAATGGCGGCAATAACGGACTCAAGGATGTCGTCGTAAGGCTATCTTTCATTGATTCCGTTGGGCTACCTGCCCTACCTGGCTCTAATCCGCCGAAAGTTCTTGAAGATTACTCCGTCAATCTTCCTCCGAATAGTGATATTCACCTTTCTTGGACGACCTTCTTGCCAGTTGGAACTCACGATATCGTAGTAACCGCTGATCCAAACCATACAATTGAAGAGTCGAATGAACAGAACAATGATAGAACTCATCAGGTAATCGTAGAGCCGATCCCTCTTTCGGAGGAAGCCATCCAGCACATTCGCAAAGCTTTGGAAAGTAAAGCTCCCGGCGATAAATTGGGACCCTTTGTAGTTCTAAAACCTATCCGAGCAGATCTCTACTCCTATCTGCCGGGCTATATGGGAAAACAAATACAAGTCAATTTAAGAAACGCCGGTCCGGACGCCCTTCCGCGGGAAGTCCTGGATCTCGTAACGGTTACGCTTGAGTTCATTGGGGCGCCTACGGACCATATTTGTACGGCTCCGATACCTGGGAAGTCATTGAATCCGGGCAATTTAACGACGATTGATTTTTACACAGGATCTACGGGCCCGTGTCCTCGTGCCCTAGTCGAAATAGTGCCGTGTGTTGAAACTGATGAGGACTCCTTGTCATTTATGTGTTCGGTATTACCCGACCTGCGGATTTCAGTTAATCTGCCAACGTCACAAGAACCGTATTATTATTCCGGATACGTCTTGATTGACCCAAAGCCCTATAACAACGTCTCGCTAGTAAAAGCGGGAAAGCACTAGCCCCGGCAATCCTTCGTCGAAGGGATGAAGGGAGAATTGGGCCAGGTTGAGCCCCTTACCTGTTCAAAGCGCAAGGAGCAGATGCGGATAATAAGTCTGTAAGTGAATAGAGGTTCCTCTGTGGCGGAGTCTGGTTCGACTGTACCTTTGTTCGAAAATTATCACAACCGGCCAAACCCTGTTGTAATGGCCGTATTAGTGGCATAATGTAGATGCTCCAAACGTATCGGCAATAATTTCACTGAATTTGATATTTGGAAATGTCCAAATATATGAACACCCGGTGTTATGAGCAAAGAGAGGAGGATTGAATGGATGTAGCGAAGATCGCAGGTTTGGTCGCAGGCGGTCTCGTTATCGCTGTGTTGCATTCGTGGTTGTTCTGTTATTGCTCAAACTTCTTTGGGCGTGGACGGTGCCCGACCTGTTTCCTAGTGCAGTACAACTGGGATTGATCGCTGGTTCTATTTCATGGTTGACCTCCGCCAAAATAGCTATTTGCGTGACTGATTAGCGATGTTATCAGAATTCCTGATTCCTCCAACAAAGTTGTACATATCAGTGTTTTTAAAATATTTGTGATATCATTATTTCCGGCGTTCTTGTTGCCGGTGGCGATAGCTGCTATTTATCAAAGGTTTTTATGTCACTTGAAAGCATGAGATATAGGTTTAGTTATCTGATAATTTGCATAAGTTGTGATCATGGCAAGAAAGTGCAACATCCGTCTACCAGAAATTATGGAGTATACCGAAAAGGCGATAGATTCAAATTTTCTAGCTCAAAACAATTGCAGGGGGTGCTAGCTATGAAAAGAATACTATTGATATCCATATTAGCTTTAGTTCTTTTTTGGAGTTGGAATGTGGTCTGTGCAGATGGCGATTTCTATGTCATCCCTGTTGCGCGCTATGTAGATAGGAACTACGCTACAAGAGTACCAAAGACTGGTCAGACCGATTGCTGGGACGTATCTGGTTCTTTAATATCCTGTACGGGGACGGGTCTTATGCCGGCGACTGGAGGCTGCCCAACATCAATGAACTACACAGCCTGGTTGATCCTACAGAAAGTGGCCCAGCCCTTCCTCCTGGGCCCTTTACGAACGTGAGTACGTATGTCTACTGGTCAAGTACTACGTACAGGGTCCTTCCAAGCTGGGCGTGGTACGTTCACATGAATAATGGCTCTGTGGGCGACGCCCCTAAGGACCGCGACTACTACTACGTATGGCCGGTTCGCGGTGGTAATTGATCTGCTTATACGATTATTTAGGCAGGGTCCGCAATGGCTCTGCCTTTGATACAGCTAAATATGACGGCATTTGCAATCTTAAAAACCTGAGATATACGAAATGTAGTGCGCCAAGAAGTCGCGCAGAAGATGAGGGTGGGCCCCTCGGAGTCGGCTTGCAGGAGCAGGCTTGAAACTACCTCAAGCTGCTGTGGTCAAAAGCCATGGTGGTGAGCGTTGAGGAAAAGTCACGGCAAGACTGTGGCAGGTGAGGACCAAGGAGATGAGTACAAGCGAACCACTGATGAGGTGTCGAAAGTATAAAAATGAGGTCAAAACTGAGCTCCTATGTTTGGTTCAGGATAAGTTTAGGGGGAACCTGCTTACTGCCTAAACGGCCTCCGGCATAGAAGTGGCATGAACTTGGTATAGGCTTTTGTGTGGAACTTGGGAACTCTTTATGTGATGTTAAGAGAAAACCCTATAAGTGAAGCCCACGAAGGGGGAAAGTATCGATGCGCATAAAGGGGACGGATCAT
>JBATKU010000347.1:0-5411 GCA_049669725.1 Desulfobacterales bacterium | reverse complement strand
GTCTTCAAGCTCCTTGATTTCGTCGGCAGCGTCATCTTCGGCACCCATTTCCTTTTTGATGGCGCGCATCTGTTCATTCAGGTAATAATTTTTCTGGGTCTTTTCCATTTGTTCCTTGACCCTGGATTTGATGCGCTGATCCATTCGGAATACTTCAATCTCCATTTTTATAAGGCTCAACAACAGAGCCATTCTTTCGGATAAATCGATCGAATCCAGCAACCGTTGCTTATCTTCGATTTTAAAAGAAAAATGAGCAGCCACCGTGTCGGCCATCTGGGATGGATCGGAAATAGAAGCGACATTATTGATCAGTTCTTTTGAAATACTTTTGTTTAGTTTGGCGTATTCTTCGAAACCCTCCTGGACGGAACGGGTCAATGCCTCTGCTTCAGCCAGGGGCAAACCCTGGCTTGCAATTTTTTCAAGCTCGACCTGAAAAAAATCCTGATTATCGATAAAGCCGACAATCCTGGCCCGGGTTTTGCCCTCCACCAACGCCTTGACCGTGCCGTCGGGGAGTCTTAACAGCTGCAACACCTTACCGATGGTTCCCACCGGACTGATATCTTCCTCGCCAGGATTATCGATACCGGCCTTGGTCTGGGTGGCAAGGAACACGTTTTTATCTTTATTCATGGCATCGGAAAGTGCATTGACCGACTTTTCGCGTCCTACGAAAAGAGGTGCCACCATATGGGGGAACACAACGATGTCCCTGAGGGGCAACAGCGGAAGCAATAATTTTGATGCATTAGATTCTTCGTCTTTGAAAAATTTCGGAATGTTTACCATAGTTATGTAATCTCAATTCTGTTTAGGCTTGTTTTTTGGTCTGCTCGTATAGCAATATCGGTTCTTCCTTGTTTAACACAACATCTTCGCCGATCACACATTCTTTCACATTTTCAGCCGATGGCAGTTCATACATGATATCCAGCATGCAGCTTTCCAAAATTGCACGCAATCCTCGAGCACCGGATTTTCGTTTCTGGGCCTCTTTGGCGATGGCTGAAAGAGCGCTATCGGTTAGCCTGAGGTTGACGCCTTCCATTTCAAACAGCTTTTTAAACTGCCTGAGAAGTGCGTTTTTCGGCTCCGTCAGGATCCTGACCAAAGCATCTTCATTTAATTCACCCAAGGTGGCAATCACCGGCAGGCGACCCAGGAATTCCGGGATCAGCCCGAATTTGATTAAATCCTCCGGCTGCACCAATTTCAAAGTATCGCCGATACTTCTTTCTTTCTCCTGAACAATTTTGGCGCCAAATCCCATCATTTTAGAACCGAGCCTTCTTTGGATGATGTTTTCGAGACCGGTAAACGTTCCTCCGCAAAGAAAAAGGATGTTAGAGGTGTCGACCTTAACAAAATCCTGCTGGGGATGCTTGCGGCCGCCTTTGGGGGGCACGCTGGCGGTGGTACCTTCAATAATCTTCAATAATGCCTGCTGGACACCTTCACCGGATACGTCCCGGGTAATCGAGGGATTGTCCGTTTTGCTGGCGATTTTATCAATTTCGTCAATGTAAACGATGCCACGCTTGGCCTTTTCCACGTCATAGTCGGCATTTTGAAGCAGAGAAAGAATGATGTTCTCAACGTCTTCTCCAACGTAACCGGCCTCGGTCAAGCTCGTGGCATCAGCAATGGTAAACGGCACATTTAAAAAGCGGGCCAGGGTTTGGGCCAGCAAGGTCTTACCGCAGCCGGTTGGGCCGATTAAGAGAATATTGCTCTTTTGAATTTCGACCTCACCCGTATTAAAGGTAGGATCAAGACGCTTGTAGTGGTTGTAAACCGCAACCGAAAGCACTTTCTTGGCGGCTTCCTGTTCAATGACGTAGCCATCCAGCTTACCTTTGATTTCCTTCGGAACCATGATATGTTCCGAACCCTTGGCATCCTTTTCGCTCTCCTCTTCTATAATTTCACTGCAAAGTTGGATGCATTCATCACAAATATAAACCGCCGGGCCGGCAATCAGTTTTCTGACCTCTGATTGATTTTTCCCGCAAAAGGAACAGAAGAGATTATCATTTTCGTCTTTTTTCTTTGGCATGTTAAGCCTCCACCACGTCTATTTTATCCAGGTCGTCTCGGGTCGAGATAACATGATCGATGATTCCGTACTTTTTGGCCTCTTCACCGGTCATAAAAAAATCGCGATCCGTATCCCCTTGTATCTGCTCTAATTTCTTACCGGTATGATGAACCAGTATCTGGTTCAACGTATCTTTCATTCTCAGGATTTCCCTGGCCTGGATTTCGATATCCGAGGCCTGACCCTGAAACCCTCCCATGGGCTGGTGAATGAGAATTCGGGAATTTGGCAGCGAATACCGTTTACCGGCAGTTCCGGCTGTCAGTAATACAGCACCCATGCTGGCAGCCTGGCCGACGCAAACTGTGGTTATGTCCGGCTTGATATACTGCATGGTGTCATAGACTGCCATACCTGCAGTGACCAGACCGCCGGGGGAATTAATATAAAAATTGATATCCTTGTCAGGATCTTCGGATTCCAAAAACAGAAGTTGTGCAATCAATAGATTCGCAATCTCATCATTCATAGCGGTTCCGAGGAAAATAATCCTGTCTTTGAGCAGTCTGGAATAAATGTCATAGGCCCGCTCGCCACGACTGCTTTGCTCGATAACCATGGGTATAAGTGGCACTGAGACTCTCCTTTGCCATATTGTGAATTAGCGTTTAGAACGCGGTGGGTTAATCATCCGCTGCGACCGGCTTGGTTTCCTTGCCTTCAGCTTCCGCTTCTTCAGGGTCGACATCCTCAATCTGACTATTCTCAATGATAAGCTTGATCGCCTTTTTTTCAAGTAGGGTATGTTTAAAATACTCAAGCTTATCTTTGTTTTGGTCGTAATATTTTTTTATTTCCTCAAGCGGCTGTTTGAAGTTTTCGGACATCTCATTCAAGGCTTCTTCCAACTCTTCATCGGAAGCCTCAAGGCTCTCCTGGTCAATCATTTTGCCGAGCAATAGATGACGTTTAACCTGATTAAAGGCTACGTCACGATATTTTTCAGCAATAGACTCCCTGGTGAGGCCCAACTCCTCCATGGTGATATTGCGATAAGAAAAAGAACGAATGGCTTCTTCGACAATCCCTTCCAGTTCCATCTCGACCATTGCATCCGGTACTTCAAACTCAGACCTTGAAATCAACTCACTGAAGATTTGTTCGTGCAATTCCTGCTCGATACGTTTGGCATACCCCTGTTCCAGGTTTTCCGAAATTACCTTCTTTAAACCGTCCAGATTGTCGTACTGACCGGCTTTTTTAGCAAGCGCATCGTCAATGGCGGGCAGCACCTCTTCCCTGATTTCATTGAGGGTCACCTGGAACGAAATCTCAAGGCTGGCCAGCTTTTTATTATGATAATCGCCTGGAAAATTTATATTAAATTCTTTGTTATCACCGGGCTTCAGGCCAACCAACTGATCATCAAAATCTTTGTGGATGGGCCCTTCACCGATTTTCAAATTGAAATTTTCGGTCTTCGCTGTTTCATCAAACTGTCGGCCATCCTTAAACCCCTCATAATCGATAAGTACAAAATCACCCTCCCGGGCCGCGCGATCTTTGGCAATTTTTTCGTGGCGGGCAAAATTTTTCTGGAGCATCTTTAACTGGGCATCAATTTCCGCCTCGGAAACCTTATAATTCGTCCGCTTTAGCCTCAGCCCGCTGTGGTCAATATCGTCAATTTCAGGTGTAACTTCAACCGTGGCATCATACCTATAGGAACCGATTGCTTCCAGTTCCGGGGGATCAACCTGGGGATTTCCCACAATTTTCAGCTCGGTCTCTTTGATAGCGTCGATAAAAGAGCTTTGAATCAATTTGGAGGTCACATCGGCATGCACATCCTTTTTAAATAACCGCTCCAGTGCCGAACGGGGCACCTTACCCGGACGAAAGCCTTTTACTTTGGCATTTTTTTTAAGCGCGTTATAGGCCTTGTCCAATTCACGGACCACCTCCCCTTCAGGTATTTCAATATGAAGGGTTTTTTTAACGCTGTTTATATCCTCAACCGAAACTTGCATTTTCATCCTTTCTAATAAATCAAGCACCTGGTAACTCCCCCCCCCAGGTACTTAACACGAAAAATTCCACCTAATTTGAAACGCTCAATTTAGGTTCAAAATGGTGCGAGAGGGGAGACTTGAACTCCCACTCTGTTGCCAGAGCTGGATCCTAAGTCCAGTGCGTCTACCAATTCCGCCACTCTCGCATGTTAAAAAACCATTAACGAGTATAACGAAATAGTACCCCCGGGCAAACATAGCCACTTGACTTTATACCCGATTTCGTTAGATACCAGTATAAGAGACAATCCTGATATTGTCAATGTGAATAGCTGCTAGGACAACTGCCTGACATTGATGACAATGGTTCCGACTAAAAGGCAGGGAGCATATACCAATATCAGATGATATTCAACAGATTTTATTGACTTTTCGATTGCAAGTTGAGGTTCCGATCTCTTCTTAAAGGATGAGTAAGTTGTATACTGTTGTCCAGTTTAATCGGCACGTTTATTGGGCCATGATATTGGGCTTGTTGTTTTTCGGAAATGGAGCACAGGCCATCGCCAGGCAACCCTTATTTGAATCGTTTAAACGCATCATAGTTATAGACCCCGGCCACGGCGGACAGGAATTCGGTGCCAAAGGACCGGATGGCACTTTAGAAAAAACGGTCACCCTGGAGCTGGCACGATTGATAGCCTCCGAACTTGAACCGGAATTCAAGGTGGTGCTGACACGCACCGATGATTACCAGGTGGATCTGGACAACCGCACCTCTTTAGCCAACCACCTGAAAGCGGATATATTCATCAGTATTCATACCGGTGGAAGTTTCGCACACAGCACAACCGGCACCTCGATCTATTTTTATCAGGATTTTTCAAAGCCTGATTCCGTCCTGGAGCAGCCACCATCACCCACCGATCGAACACGTAATGAACCTATTTTTTGGAAAAATGTTCAAAGCAGCCATCTTTCCAAAAGCCGAGAGCTGGCCCGCACAATCGATGACCACCTTAAGGTTATCACTGCTATCCAAAGCCGGGTAGAGGGCTACCCGCTGGCCGTACTGCAAGGTGCGGCCATGCCGGCCATCCTAATTGAAGCCGGGTATCTGACCAATCCGGCCGAGGAAAAAAATTTGCGCGACAACCGTTTCCTGATGGATTTTGCCGAGCAAATCCGCATGGGAATCGAGGACTTTCTTTCTCGGAATCAACAGTAGGCTTGCAACAAAAATAGAACCGTGATACTGAAACCCCCCTACCGAAATCGGGGCGTGGCGCAGCCTGGTAGCGCGCCTGCTTTGGGAGCAGGAAGTCGGAGGTTCAAATCCTCTCGCCCCGACCAAT
>JBATKU010000346.1:0-8609 GCA_049669725.1 Desulfobacterales bacterium | reverse complement strand
CCAAGCAACGCCGAAAAGGTCGAGCTGAAAAACCTCAAGGGTGCGGATGAATTGCCGGACCATTTCAAGAAAGGAGACGCAAAATGAACAAGTTTAAGATATTAGGTATCGTTCTGATTTTCGGGATCATCATGACGTTTGGATCTGAGATTGGAGAGCGGCTCTCTATGCCTGAAGCTCAGCGTCTGGTGCCGACTGCCGATGCCAGAGTCGGGCGTCCGTTAACCCCGGTGAGCGTTGCCGGGGTGGCGCGCCGCACGGTGCGGCGTTGCGCGGTGGGCGTATATAACTGTAGTATTCCCGGACCTCAATCTGTGGAGAGCCTGCTTGGACAGACAAGTTCTGAATCAGATCATTTTAAGAAACATCAGGCAACCTCCTCTTAACGCCCTGAGGATGCAGGGCGCGCTGCGGCCTGATCAGAAGCGAAGATGAAGCAGAACGCTGACGGCAGCGTCACACTTTATGTCGGCCCTAAAACGCCGGAGGGATAGGAGAATAACTGGATCCAGACCATCCCGGGCAAGAGCTGGTTCATCATCCTGCGTGCGTATGGACCATTGGAGCCATGGATCGACAAGAGCTGGCGGCCGGGTGAGATCGAGCTGGTGGAGTAGTTAGGTTCAGAGGTTCAGGGTTCACGGTTCAAAGGTTCTGGGTTCAAAGGTTCAAGGAATAACAGAATCGGTTTTAAATCCTTGTTAAAATACGTTCAATTGACAGCCATTATGTTGGTGCTTGCATTGGCTGCAGGCACATTCGTCAGTCTGAAATCCGCTGCGGCTGCATCCGCAGCCGAAATTGACCGTGAGGTCAAAAGCACCCTGGAAGATCTCTATCGGCAATCCGCCTCAGCCAAGGCCATGGGTCAAAAGGCAAAGGCCATCCTTGTGTTTCCGAGCATCACCAAGGGAGGCTTCATCGTGGGGGGACAATATGGTGAGGGCGCTCTCCTCAAGGCCGGAAAAACGGCAGGATACTACAACACGATCCAGGTTTCGTATGGTCTGCAGGCCGGTGTGCAGACATATGGGTATGTGCTGTTTTTCATGACCGAATCGGCGATGAGCTATATAGACAAGAGTGACGGCTGGGAGGTCGGGGTCGGACCAAGCATCGTGGTTGTCGATGTCGGCGCGGCCTCATCGGCGACAACCACAACCGTGCAATCGGAGATCTATGCCTTCTTTTTCGATCAGCAGGGACTGATGGCGGGCCTCGGCTTGCAGGGCACGAAAATCACTAAAGTAGATAAATAGGATTCTTCTCCCAATAAGTTGGGAGAAAGGGGTCGGGATTCAAGAGCTCTTCGGACAAGTCATCCGGATCTTCGACATCGGTACACTTGTTTACGTTTTATGTGGAATTTATCGGGGCTCTGAGCTTGCTACTTCAAGAAGGAAAACAAAATGATTATGATTCGAAATTCATGCATTTTTCTTAAGCAAACGCCGTATTTTTTTATCATAGCCTTTACAGCTATGATGATGCCGTTATGGGTGCCATCGGTGTCCGCAGAAGAAAAACCGCATGAAAACAACGGCTGGGAATTCCGGGTGGCACCCTACATGTGGTTTATATCCCTGGAAGGCGATGTCACGGTGAAGGGCCAGGAATCGGATCTGGACCTGAATTTTAGCGATATCTGGGATGAACTCAATATAGCCGGGATGCTGACATTCGATGCGCGCAAAGGCAATTGGGGCATCTTTGGCGATATGATTGGCGCTAACCTCGGTAAGAGCAAAAAGGTTGGTGGCGCCAAGATTGATCCAACGATAAAATTGGCGCTGCTGACGGCTGGGGGGAGCTATCGTTTGGGCACCTGGAAGCTGTCGGATGCAACGGGTAAAGATGTGCCGACGGTAGCCGTTGATGCCATGCTCGGTGTTCGCTACACCTACCTCGACATCGATCTCGACTTTAAAAGAATTAGGGATGCTTCCGGCCACAAAGACTGGTTTGACCCGCTTATCGGGGCCCGGGCTTTCTTTGATTTTTCCGAGCACTGGAGCTTTTCGATGCAGGGAAATGTCGGCGGATTCGGCGTCGGCTCCGATTTTACCTGGGGTGCCATGGGGGCAATAGGTTATCGTTTCCGCCTGTTCAGTGAAGAAAACAACGCTCGGGCGGCTGCGGGCTACCGAGCGATCTACCAGGATTACAGTGAGGGCAGTGGGAACAATAGATTTGAATGGGACGTCACGCTGCACGGTCCGATTCTGGGACTGGTTATTGAGTTTTAAGCACCATTCATCGAATAGTGAAAAACGTGGAAAAAAATAAATATCACAGAAAAGAAAGAGAATTAAACACAAATTCAAACCAAATAAGTATTTTGGGTATTTTACTTTTGCCCTAATAGGAGTTCGCTCATGAAACTTTCCGCAAAAAAAATCCTTCGGGTCGTGCTGCCGATAACAGTATTATTGATATCAAATCACGTATTGGGCCAGGATCAACCCGAGGGTGATCACCCGCGCCAAAAGCGACTTTCTAGCCAACATGAGCCATGAAATCAGAACCCCCATGAATGCCATTATCGGAATGGCGCATTTGGCCCTGAAAACTGATCTTACTGCCAAGCAGTATGACTATCTGAAAAAGGTGGATATCTCCGCCAAGTCCCTTTTGGGAATTATCAATGACATCCTGGATTTTTCCAAAATCGAAGCCGGCAAATTGGACATGGAGTCCGTGGATTTTCAATTGGAGGATACTCTGGATAACATCTCTACGCTGGTGGGCATCAAAACTCAGGAAAAGGGACTGGAACTGCTTTTTAAGACCGATCCATCGGTGACGACAGCGCTTGTCGGTGATCCGCTGCGCCTCGGGCAAATTCTGATTAATTTATCGAACAATGCCGTAAAATTTACAGACACCGGGGAGATCGTCATCTCCACCGAATTGGTCAAAAAAGACAAAGCACAGGTCACCTTGAAATTTTCGGTTCAAGACACAGGCGTTGGCATGACTTCAGAGCAGGCGGCC
Source organism: Desulfobacterales bacterium (assembly GCA_049669725.1). GTDB lineage: Bacteria > Desulfobacterota > Desulfobacteria > Desulfobacterales > JAFDCJ01 > JAFDCJ01. The sequence continues at coordinate 5,615 of JBATKU010000346.1, read as the reverse complement.
AAGCTGTTTCAACCGTTTATGCAAGCAGACACATCTACCACCCGCAAATATGGCGGCACCGGTTTGGGACTGACGATCAGCAAGCGCCTGGCCGAGATGATGGGTGGCGAAATCTGGGTGGAAAGCGAGCAGGGCCGGGGCAGCATTTTCAGTTTTACCGCCAAATTCGGTCTGGGCAAAGAGAAGGCCCAAAAACGATATAAGCCCGCATCTGAACTGCGTGGCATGAAAGTTTTGGTGGTGGACGACAACGCCACCTCAAGGAGTATATTTCAGGAAATGCTGGAATCTTTTTCATTTGAGGTCTCAGTAGCGGCATCCGGAGAGGAAGGCATCGCAGAACTTGAAGCGGCCAATAAAGATAAACCATTTGAGCTTGTAATCATTGATTGGAAAATGCCGGGAATGGATGGTATCGAGGCTTCCAAACGCATAAAAAACCATACGGGTTTGAATAAAATTCCACCCATCGTACTGGTGACCGCCTACGGCCGGGAAGAGGTAATGCAACAGGCCGATCAACTGGGGATAGAGGGTTTTCTCCTTAAATCGGTCAATCCTTCGATGCTTTTTGACACCATCATGCAGGCCTTTGGCGAAGCGGTGCCTGAAACCTCGCTTGTTGCGAAAAGACGTGAACAAGGAGCCGAAGAATTAGAACATATTCGGGGAGCAAATGTACTATTAGTGGAAGATAATGAAATCAACCAGCAGGTGGCCATGGAAATTCTCGAGGGCGCCGGTTTGAATATAACGCTGGCAAATGACGGCCAGGAGGCGGTCAACGCGGTAAAGGAAAACAATTATGATGCGGTGCTCATGGACGTGCAGATGCCGGTGATGGATGGATACACTGCCACCCGTGAAATACGCAAAGATGATCGTTTTAAGGAGTTGCCGATTATCGCCATGACCGCCCACGCCATGACCGGTGATGAGGATAAAAGTTTGGAATCCGGCATGAACGGCCATGTGACCAAACCCATTGACCCCGACCAGCTGTTTGCCACCCTGCAAAAGTGGATTCAGCCAGGTGAAAAAGGAGCGACTACTCAAAAACCTGTTGATTCTGTCGGGCCCTCTGAATCGGATAAAGTGGTTTCAATTAAGGAGGAGCTTCCGGAATCTTTGCCGGGATTTGACCTGCCGGATGGATTAAAAAGGTTGCAGGGAAACAAAAGGCTTTATCGGAAGTTGCTTTTAAGCTTTGCTACGGACTACAACACGGTAGCAAATGAAATCCGGCAGGCCCTTGCTGCCAAAGATTTTGATCAAGCCCACAGCCTGGTGCACAACCTCAAAGGATTGGCTGGTAATCTTGCGGCCACAGAGCTGCAAGCAGCCGCGATGAGGATGGAAAAACTTGTTAAAGGCGTTGACAAAAAAGCCCCGTCATCCGAACAGCTGAACTTTAGACTCTCGGAGCTTGATAATGCGCTCAATCAAGCCCTGGAATCGACTCAGAGCCTTGACGTATCCGCAGACGAAAACGTAAGTAAACTATCCGATGGAGAGCTTTCTAATATCCCTGCTGAATTAGCTCGGGAAATTGCTAAACGTATCCGCGATGCAGCTGAAATGGGAGATGTGATACAAATTAAATCAATTGCCGAAGAGTTGAATTCCGAATCCGATGCCGTGAAGCCTTTTTGTAACAAATTAATCCAACTAGCTGAGGATTTTGACTTCGATAGTATTCAAAAGTTTATGCTCGAGTTAGACAGATAGATCAAGTTATTTGATCCTTCATTTCCATTAGTTGAATTGTTTGCTGCTCGGTTACATTAGCAAACGTAATTCACACTGAGCCCGAAGTAAAGGTTTCGGCTATGAACCTCAGAAACTCATTTTTTACATATATCATATGCAAATCCAAAAGAATTCGCCTACCCAAATAGTGAGGATATATCTGTAAAGTAATAAAGTTGTGCTATCAAGATATGTCAGGTTTTTAAGCTGTCGATTTATTACCGATCCTCAGTGTGAGACTAAATATGTGGTTTATTTATTCAATGGCGGAACGGAATGTATTTGAAATCTCAAAAAAGAAAGGAGAAACAAATGAAAAAGACTATCTTTTTGACTATCGCGGCACTTTCCGTATTGTTGGTATGGGGGGCCACCGGGGCCTCAGCCCTGGATCCGATCCCGCAAGAATCCGGATTCAGCGGTTTTATCCGGCCGGGGGTGGGCTATCTTTCGTATAAGAGTAACATGGTGGCCAGTATCCAGGGGTTTGATCTGTCGAAGGAAAGAAACGACTCCCTGAACGACAGCCCGGACTCGGAAACCACCGCCCTGGTAACGCTGCCGTTCACTCTGGCATACACTTTTGCCAGCACCCGCACCCAGCTGTTTTTTGGTACCGATCTGACCGACCTGATTCGGTTTGACATGAGCCAGCAAATCGGTGTCAAGCAGGGCATCGGCAGCCTCGGTGTTCTGCAGGGCGGTTTTCTGTTCAGCGGCATGCCGGCCAAGGTGTGGGAAGACCCGTATCTTACCGGTCAGGATCGCGATGATACCAAGCGCAAGTCCACGGGCGCACGCCTGACCTGGGACCGCATTTTCGGCAGTTTTTTCCAGGTGCAATACACCTATCGCAAGGTGGACATCGACACTGAAACAAGCGGGCAATCCCTGGTCGGGGGGGTAGGGCCCAACAGAATTACCAGCTCCGAACGTCAGCTTTTGGAACGCGACAGCGACCGTCAATCCGTGGACCTCTCTTATCGTTTCAATTTTGCCAAAAGCCATACCCTGGCACCGGCATTTATTTACACCCATGACGACCGGGACGGTAAGGCCATGAAAAATGATGCCTATGATCTCATGCTAACCTATGCCTATCTAAATCGAGACAACCCTTTCTCCTTCACGGGCAACGCCTATATCGGACAGGCTGACTATGACAAGGACAACCCGATTTACGACAAAAAACAGGACGACGACCGCTACGGGATCCAGGGCACCGTGTATTACGAAAATCCCTGGGGCTGGAGCCTGTTTGGCAGCAGACCGATGAACTTTTTTGTCGGTGGCGCCTACGCCAAAACCGACGCCAACATCGACTTTTACGATCAAGAGGCGATCATGGGCAGCGTCGGCGTATTTTTCAAGTGGTAAACTTTACCCGACACAGGACCGACTGCGAGGAACCGGATTCAGCGAAACCTTCAAGGGAGGAATGAGACGTCACAATATGGCGAAAAATAAAAAGGGCATTTCTCTTTCCACCCAAATCCTCATCTAAAATCGAATGCTGCCTTGGCCATACCGCTGGCTGGTTCGGATCTTGAAGATTTTGTTAATGACTGGCTGCAAATGAACCAGACCAGCGGAATTATCGACAAACTTTACAACAAATGGATTTTGGGTACGAAGGCGGAGCAGAAAAAGGGACGCTGGCCAATTGGGCGAGACCTATTTGGTTTGTGGGAGTAAGCTATCCGGGAAAAATCGCTTTGTTAAACCAAAGGTCGAGTGAACAAAATGCGAGTTAAGCCGATTCGGCCCACACCAGTCAGATTATTTACAAAGCAAGGACAAGCGTGCAGGTGTGAACGAATTGTATTTTTGCCGGTTGTCTACATAAGAAAACATCATTTATCACCACCATTGATGAGAGCGGCAAAGTTTTTTTTAGGCGCAATTTTGCAAACCAAGAAGAGCACATCCTGGACTATTTTGTAAATCTGGACGGGCCTACCAAAATCGTCATTGAATCGATGTGCTCGTGGTACGGGCTCCATGATCTTTTAAAGGCACATAATTTCAATGTGCTCATCTCCAACCCTCTAAAGACCAAAGCTATATATCGCATATAACTCTTTCTCTAAGTTTTTATCCACTATTGTATATTGGTATGCGAAACCCACACTTTGGCTGAATGATGGATTGCGGCTACTAATACACCATCCTGAATGAGCTAATTTTTGTTAGGTTGACAAATCAAACCCACAACAATGACCTTACCCTATACTTGTTTTTGACGACGCAGATTTCTTGCAGACAAGCGAAAAAAGTTGGAATTTAGGCACAGCTGTTAGATTACAACACCTAAATATAGCAACAAACGGACCGTAGAAGTTTATTTTTGGTCCATCCAGGGGTAGTAAAGGAGGTTTAGTGGGCAATTGGGGCACTGATAGGGCCGTAGATGTTTAATTTTCCTCTATCCACCGGTCTACCGTGTATGCTGTGCACCTAATTAATCCAAGAACGTGTGCGACAGGATCGTAACTCGGAGCTCTGCCAGGGGAGGTAAGATCATATCACTCTACATAAATGTGATTTTCAGGTGTTAAATCTTATATTTACCTATGAAGGGAGAAGAAAACAGGGTGGATTAACGTGAAGGAAGGGCAAAATACGGCCCGGGAAGTGGATGTTTACCTATGTGGGGGACATTAGGGTCTTTTGCCAATTACACTATGAAAAATGGGGATATTGAAATGCGTCAAAAAGGGGCAAAAAGCTGTAAAAAGGGGCATTTTTGCGGCTTATCGGGGAAGGACTCCAATCTACACTATGAAATAAGCAAATATTAGTCCAATTATAGTATCTCATCCATACTCATTCCGGGATGATTCCCTTGTATACGGTCATATAGAAACCGTAGAACATTTTTTAACTTTTCCGCATTATTCGCAGAAGCAAAGGAGTAACACGACTGAACCCCGGCAGTTTCCGGTTGAGATTCTTTACATATTAATTTTCAAGGGTTTCACCATAGCGTACCACATTTACGATTCGGTTTCGGATTCCGATGAGCGTTCGCCACTTCTCGGATTCATCAAGACCCCAGCGGCCTTTTCTAAATTTCCCGAGTTTATCGTATTCAAGTTGCGCCCGATCAAAAAGAAGTTCATGGGCACCGAGCTTGAGCCAGTAAAAGTTGAGGACCATTTGGCGTGCATCGTTCAGGTTTCCGATTTCCAGGGCATTCACAATTGCAGATCTGATGTGTCTGGTGTTTTCCGTCAAACGAGTTTTGAGAGCTATGTCGATTTCATCTAAGCCTCGCGGTATCCCCTTCGACTTTATTTTTGGTACTCCGCGAACCCCAATACCGAATGGAGATACACTGAATGATCTTCCATAGCGGCTGTGAATCACGCAAAAACGGGTATGGTAATCCCAAAGAAACAAATGTCGATAATCTTTTTGCGGTTCCCTTGCATAGCCTATGGCCCAATTAAGATAAGCGAGTTTGATTTCCTGAAAGTCCAGTTCGTAATCTTTCCAGAATTTTTTGTAAGTTTCATTTAGACCCCATAATTAGCCTAACTATCTGTATTCATTATATATACTGTACCATAGTATTTTGATAATTAAAAGTGTTTAACATACTGTTATCACTATAAATATTGACTGTTTAGCTAAAAACTGCTCTAATCATTAAGAAATTGGTGTCATCTGGGGAAGGAAGAGGAGGATTAAGGATATTCAGTGTATGGCAGGAATACATACAAGGCTACCGGCTATAGTATCAAAATCAAGTTCCATTTCGACAGTGTTGATACTTTTGATACTTCCGAGGAATATAAGGATTCTTCGCCTAACATTTAACACGATTCAAAGCGAAGGGGTCAAATCATGAAACTCAAATGGGT
>JBATKU010000345.1:0-1799 GCA_049669725.1 Desulfobacterales bacterium | reverse complement strand
CGTTCATTAGCCGGCTATCTTAGCAAAATTTAGCCGTTTTGCTATTTTCTGAAATTCCAAAACGCAAGCACCAAATTACAAATAATTCCCAAATATCAATATCCAATGACCAAAACATTTGCTGCGGTCATACAATGCGGCTGATAAACTGTTGCCCGCCAGTATTATATTATCTGAGTCAAATTATGGCCGATGATTTTGTTTGAGATTTTGAATTTTGATCATTAGAATTTGTTTGATATTTGGTGCTTGGACTTTGAGATTTATAAAAAATGGCTATTTAGATAATGTTTTATATCAGTGGGTTATCTATTTAAGTTGCCTTCGCCGGTCTAATGATAGATCCCTCCTTGACACTGCATATCTGGTTCCCTATACTCAAAACTTTCTATAGAGGCTGTCAATAAAACCTACCGTATTTCGGAACTTATTTTCGAAAAGCGGTATAATATTCAACCAGGCAAAAGCTCTCCTGAAAAGGTAAACTGATACGATGGCGTTTGCAGGACGAATTCTTGAAATTGATTTAAGTGCGGGAAAATGGAAATTTCAACCATATCCTGATGATCTCATATGGAAGTATCTCAGTGGCCGTGGTTTCAACGTTCATTATCTTTACAACAATACGTCCTCTGACGCAGACCCCCTGGGACCTGAAAACATACTTCTTTTTTCCTGTGGATTACTCACCGGCACGGCTGCTCCGGCCTCGTCCAGACTCCACATCAATGCCCGTTCACCCCTAACCGGGCTTCTGGGAAGTTCCAATGTCGGCGGCAATTTCGGGGCCCGAATCCGATCCTGCGGTATTCAAAGCCTGATCATCCGTGGCAAGTCACCCGAACCCGTTTATCTTTGGATAGACGGCGACAAAATTGAAATTCGTAACGCAAGATCTATCTGGGGCCTGGATACCTGGCAGACCGATGACTACCTCAAAACCAAGCTGGGCAGTGGAAAACTGGAAATTATGACCATCGGCCCGGCCGCTGAAAACGGCATATTGTTTGGCTGCATCATGACAGACCGGGACCATGCCGCCGGTCGCACGGGCATGGGAACCGTCATGGGGTCTAAAAATCTCAAGGCCATTGTGGTCAAAGAACCGAAAACTAAAACCGTGTTCCGGACCAGTGAGAACGGACAGGAAGCCATTAAACGCTACATCCGGCAGATGAAAAACTCCCCGCACTACAAGGATGTTAAAAAACACGGCGGCGCCGGTTACGTCACATGGGCCGACGATCTCGGGATACTGGCAACTCGCAATTTCAGGGAGAATACCTTTGAAGCCGCCGAACAAATCGACGGCAAAAATCTTAAAAAAAATATCACCCGCACCCGCGGCTGTTACCGCTGTCCGTTGCGCTGTAAGGCTGAGCTGGGGTTTGATAAAGGAAAATTAAAGGGCCGAAAATCGGTTAGACCCGAGTTTGAACCCATGCTATCGCTGGGTTCCCGGTGCGGTTTGACCGATCTGGACACCCTGGTTTACCTGGACAATCTGTGTACCCGCCTGGGCATGGACAGCATTTCCGCCGGAGGCGCCATCGCCTTTGCCATGGATCTTTTTGAGCGCGGAATCCTGACCCTGGAGGACACGGGCGGACTGGACCTTTCCTGGGGCAATGGCGAGGCCATGGAGTTTTTAATCAAACAGATGGCCGCCGGTGAGGGATTGGGCGGTATCCTTGCCAAAGGTGTTCGCGAGGCTGCCGTGATTATCGGACGCGGTGCCGAAAACTATGCTCCCCACATCAAAGGACTTGAAATCGCCGGTTATCATCCCGATAACATCA
>JBATKU010000344.1:0-4922 GCA_049669725.1 Desulfobacterales bacterium | reverse complement strand
CGATGTTCAATCTGTCTTTAGACCATGTCCTCAGCGTGGTTCACTGTTCCATATGAAATAAATAAAACTCAATCAATTTCTACTATGAGCTATCAGCTATGAGCTGACCCGTTTAGTGCATCGATGCGTCACAAATCCGGCAGTTTTTACGAGTCGCCACGTTTCGGATCTTGCACCGGGGGCACTCGTTTTCGATTTTGTCCCTGATCCATGGCAGCAGCCCCTGGGGCATAAAAAGCAAAATCAGTAAAATGACGATGGCAAACAGCAACATTCTGAATTCGGGCCAGAATCGGAAAAATTCCAGCAGTGGGAACAGTATAAAAACGGCACCGACCGGCCCCCAGATAGTCACCACGCCCCCAAAAACTGCCCAGATTACGACCTGGAAGGACAGGGACACCTCCAGGGTTGAGGGACCGGCAATCCGCATGAAATGGGCGTACAATCCACCGGACATCCCGGCGAAGAAACCGCTGAGACAGAAGGCCATCAGCTTGTAGCGGGTGGTGTTGATGCCGGAAGCGCGCACCGCAACCTCATCCTCCCGGATGGCATGAAAAATAATCCCGATATTGGAATCGGTTATTTTCCACATAACCGTCACCAGGACAACCATCACGACCACGGTAATATAGTATTGTGCAACCCGGGACCGGACGAGGCGGTCGATACCGGATATACCCAGCTCCCCGCCGGTAACCTCCGGAATGGCAAAAACGATACCCATTAAGATAATGGGGAATGCCAGGGTGGTCAGTGCCAGATAGGTGCCCCGCAACCTGAGACAGGGAATGCCGATAATCAAACCCGCCAGGACGGAGGCCAGGGCACCGAGGGGAATGCTTGCCCACGGCGGTAAGTTTAAGTATAGGTTCAACAATGCCGCTCCGTATGCCCCGACACCAAAGAAAAGGGCATGACCAAAATTCATCTGACCGGTGAAACCGGACAACAGGTCCCAGCTGGCCGCAAAAATGGCGAATATGCTGGTCAAAATCAGAATTCGCAACATATACGGATCATCGGTGATAAGGGGCAACGCCAGTAATGTGAGAAAGAAAAGCAACACAATCATCCGGCTGGGCAATACAAATACTTCAGTTTTTATTAATTTGAAGAACTTTCGAATATAGTAACGAATCAGATCCATTTCTATCTCTCTTCCTCAAACGCGACGCCGAATAAGCCTTCCGGCCGGATTAGCAGTACCAGTATCATGATCGAAAGCGCCACCGAACCCTTGAGAAACGCGCCCATGGGAATCAGGAAAACCACCGCGGCTTCGGCAAATCCCAGAATATAGGCCGCGACAAAACTCCCCTTAATGCTGCCCAGACCACCCAGGACCACCACCGCCATCATCATAATCAACGGATGCAGCCACATGAACGGCTCCACGATGGTCAACGGTGCGATCACCGCACCCGTGAAACCCGCCAGCGCAATGGATATACCAACCGTATACAGGGCCACCCGGCTCTCATTCATCCCCATCAGGTTGGCCACCTCCCGGTCCTGGGCCGTGGATCGAATCGCCAGACCCAGCCTGGTATGCATGAGCAGGAGCCGCAGGGCGCCCAGTACGACCAGGGCAGCGATAAAGGTAATCAGTTGCTGATAAAAAACTTTTACACCGATAATCGAAAAAAAGCCCTGTATCAAAGGGGGCACACTGCGGTAGTCCCCGGTAAAAATAAGCAGCATGACCTCCTGCAAGGCAATGGCCAGGGCGATGGTACCAATTAATACGGCGGCCTCGTGCTCCCGGATAGGGGCAATAAATATCCAATAGGTGGCCATACCCAAAAGGGTAACCACCGGCACGGCGACCAGCATTCCCACGATCGGGTGAAATCCCAAATGGTGGGTCACAAAAAAGATACAAAATGCAGCCACCATGTAAAATGCCGTATGCGCAATGTTCACAATGCGCGCAACGCCGAAAATCAGGGAGAAACCGATGGCTAAAAGCGCATAGGTACTCCCGTTGATCAGGCTGGTGATGATAATATCCGCAAACATACCACCTCACTGTCAGTGTGCTAGAAGCCATCTCAAAAATTTGAGATAGCTTCTAATAAGGCCCCTCCCGCTTGTCAGGGAGGGGCAGTTTTACGTCAGGGTTACGCTATTTTTTATAAGCCTCAATGATCCACGGCGCAATTTTATAAGGAACAATCCCTTTATAGGTAACTTCGGGCGCTCCCTTGGCAGCTACCCACTTGTTTGGCCAGACGCCTTGCTGTTTGCCGTCCTGCCATTGGACCCCCAAACTTGTCAGATAGCCCGGGCCCCACTTTAGATCGTGGAGCGGGCGGCCCTGCTCGTCTTTAATGTACGCTACCTTACCCGCTGGCACCAGATACTCACGGACTTCCAGGACTTTTACAAGTCTGTCCGCATCGAGGGTACCGGTCATCTCTATGGCCGGCACGATGGAGTGTTTAATTGCCGAATAGGTATCGGCGGTATACGTGGCTTCCTCACCGAACCTTTTCACATACGCATCTAAAAACGGTTTGGTAAGTTCGTTGACTTCAACATTGGAATTATAGGTATTCAGGGTCATGACATAATTACCCTGTCCCTGGGTGGCTTGCCAGAAGCCCTCCTTCTGGGCCTCAACGTTGATGCCGACCTGGGCCGCCGGAATTTTAAGCTCGCCGGCCTGCCGGGCGAAGGGAATCCCGACCGAAGATGAAAAAAAGGTTAAAATGACCTGGGTATCGGCCCGCTGAATGGCTGAAAGCTCGGCCATCACATCCGTAGCCACCGGCGACGGACGCCAGACTCCGGAAATTTCCATACCCAGTTTGGGGATGAATCCCTGGGCGGCAGGAATTAAGGGATCTGCCCACATGGCTTTTTCAGCAACCACTGCCACCCTTATCTTGGGGATATTCAAGGATTTTTTAAGTATGGCACCCACCGTTGCCATTTGAATGAAGGCCGTTCTGACCAAAAAACTGGAGTTGAATGGCGTTCCTCTAAAAAAGTATTTATAGGTGTCATAATCGTTGGCCACCCGTGTGCAGAGTTCGGGATGGGCAGCGCCGCACCCGATAAAAATCTTTTTGTAGTCCATGGCGATGTCCTGCATGGCAAGCACCGCCTCGCTTCTGAAACCACCGACGACAAAATCGACCCGATCTCTTGACATCAGCCGCTCCATGGCATTGGTGGCATCGGTTACGTTTAAAAATTCATTGGAATCGGCCTTGACCAGCTCGATTTTCATCTTCTTGTCGCCGACCTTGACACCACCTTTAGCGTTGATTTCCTCGGCCGCCATGACCGCGCCGTTCCAATGGCCTTTTCCCTGCACAAACTGCATGGGGCCGATCACACCGATTTTAATCGTCTTAGCGCCCCAGGCCGGGAAACAGAGAGTGGTTATCAGAAAAAACGCCAGGAAAAAGACAAGCAACAATTTTAGATTTTTCATCTCAGCCCTCCTTTAGGTTATGGTTAAAACATCTGTCTTGAATATGCACCATATCGAGCAGCGCTCTTTTTTGCTGCTAAGTTGGAGTGGTTAACCGCCGGTGAAGAAAATTATTACTGTTTCCAAAGAATTGAAAAATGATGGGGTTATAATTAAAGCGCAACCAGCTAACAGTATCGTCATAATCCAACCATTCAAATTTTGTCAAGCATATTTTTATTTTTTTATAGTTGACAAATATTTATAATATTATAAGCCTTATTTATGTGTAATACGTTGCACGTTATTCGTGTAGTCAACTGCACGTTTATTAAATTTTATTTTTTAAATGCGGGGTTCTCAGGAATAAAATTTTGAAATGATAATCAATGGTTGCATGTCTCGATAAAAAATGAAAAACACCTAAAGACTGAACAGCTTTTTTGTTCAGCCTTCGAAAACCCAATTTTTACCAAAGATTTGATTGAATAAAGCTAAAACTAAACTTTTTATAAACCAGAAGAAAAGAGGAAAAAGGATGGAAAATATAATGGTTGTCGGCGCCGGTTTTATGGGCTCCGGTATCGCCCAGGTATGTGCCCAGGCGGGATACGAAGTTTATCTTATGGATGTAAACCAAGAAGCTCTTAACAAGGCATATGCCGGAATCAAATGGTCCCTGGAAAAGTTTGCATCCAAGGGTATGTTAAAGGAATCACCCCAAAAGGTATTGGAAAGAATCACCCTTGCGGGTGATTTGAACAAAGCAGCCGATGCCGGCTGGGTGATTGAAGCCGCCTTTGAAGAGCAGGCGTTAAAAGAACAGCTGTTTGAACAACTGGATCGATTGGTTTCCGAGGACGCAATCCTGGCCACAAACACCTCTTCCATTCCGATTACCCGGTTGGCCAGGGTAACCAAACAACCTGAAAAAGTCCTGGGTCTTCATTTTTTCGGGCCGGTTCCCTTCATGGCCCTGGTAGAGGTGATCAAGGGAGAAAAAACATCTGAGAAAGTCTTCAACAAGGGGGTTGAATTCATAAAATCCCTGGGCAAAACACCGGTAAAAGTTCACAAAGACATTCCCGGATTCGTTATGAATCGTATATTTGGCGCCGCCTTTCGCGAGTGTGTCGATCTTGTGGCCGATGGGATTGCCAGTCCCGAGGACATCGATATCGGGATGAGGCTGGGATACGGCTGGAATATCGGACCATTCGAAATCGCCGACAACGCCGGCCTGGACACCTTTGCCCGGGTAGGCGAATCCATGCTGGCATTGGGCGAAGAACACCTGGTAGCCAAATCCGATTTGATCGTCAAAATGGTCAAGGAAGGTCGCCTGGGGAAAAAAGTTGGCGAAGGGTTTTATCGCTACACAAAAGACGGTAAAAAAATAAATTCGCGCAGCAATACATCGGCATATCGCGGCTGGAAAACAGCGCCTACTTGATGTAAACAGATGGTGGGAGCGGCTTTCCAGCCGCGATAAACC
>JBATKU010000343.1:0-2284 GCA_049669725.1 Desulfobacterales bacterium | reverse complement strand
AGTTAATAGACTCGGTGATATCCCAAATGCGATTGAAATTCCAAGAAATATAGGTTGCTTGTTGCTTCATTTCAGCGGTCGTCTTACCGTATCCCGCAGCACTTGATGACTGGCTGGATGTTTGGGTATCCCAATAACAGTTGTTGACTTCGTATGGATCTCCAACACGACCTACAAAACCGCCAGTGTTAGTACTTCCAGTCACATTACCGACTGAATAACAATTTTCTATTACACTTGTTAAAGATTGAACTCCCCAATTGATGCCAACAAATCCTCCGACCCAGTCAGTCCCACTCACATTGCCAATAGCATAGGAATTTCGTATAGAACCCGCGAAATGTCCATTTACAGTGGTACTATCATTTTCACCAACAAATCCACCTACAGAGTGTTCCCCGTTTACATTCCCTGTTGCGAAACATTCGCGTATCATCCCTGTATTTGAGCCTGCAAATCCACCCGATCGAGATCCACTGGCCGTCACATTACCAGTCGAAAAGCACAAGGTAACCTCACCGCCATGATTATTGATGCCTACAAAGCCTCCCGTGTAGTCGTATATATCGCCATCCCCAAAGACAGCCGCTGTAGAATAACTATGAGATATACTGCCACCTCTATTATAACCAACGAGACCTCCGACACCATAACCGCCTGAAACCGAACCGCTAGCATGGCAGTTGCTGATATTTATATCAGCAATTAATCCGGTTATAGCAACGAGTGCGCCAGCCCGAGAGGCTCCAGTAATATCAACGTTGATCATGCCTAAATTTTTTATGATGCAGCCATCATCAATAAAACCGAAAAGTCCCACATCAACATAATTAGGCCATGGATCAGGTCTGTTAATATAAAGGCTGGAAATTGCATGATGCTTTCCGTCCAGGGTTCCTGTAAATGGAGTGGTATTAGTGCCGATTGGTTCAAATCCAGCACCTGCGTTCCAAGTTGAAGTATCAGTACAATCAATGTCGCTGGTCAAATAGTAAATTCCAGATAGATCATTTTTGATGTTTTGCAATTCCGCACAGGTAGAGATCGATGTTGCAGCCACTGATACTGCCTTATCTGCCACAAATATGATGACAGAAATGGCCAACAGGCAGATAAAAAGGCAATTTAATCTCATATTTTCTTTATCCATCTTTTTTGTTCCTTTTATAAGAATTTTACAGTCGATAGGGAAGCAACGCTGATTACAGATTGCTTGCCAATCTCTGTAATTCGACGGTCATCGAAATGTGTGATGATATGTTTCGGATATCACACGGTTTCGAGGGCTGTCAAATGCTCAGATTTATAGAAGTGATCGGTACTTTAACCTTAACAACTGGGATGGATGAAATCACAAGCATTTAGCTTTTTCCTCTCAATTCTTAAAAGGTCTATAAAGAGGATCTCCTATCAAAACCATTTTCCATGACAGGTATGGTAGGCTGATCTGGTAGCATTCTGCCAGAGTTAAATTACCATCGATTAGCAATCCAAAAAAAACCTCAGGTATTGGAAAAGCTTGAACATAGGGTTCTCCCACCGGACCAATAGTGGCTGCGATCCCTTTTTCAAGCATCATTTTGCACCAAACTCGACTGTTTCTTCTTTTCAGGGTGACACATTCGCTGCTGGCGATATGGTAACCAACGGCACCAGGCTGCCAAATGAATGCATCCACATAGTTTGCCAAGCTGTACCAGCCGCAATATAAAGCGGCACCCGGAGCCTCTCCTGGCTGAAACAACTCTTTACTATTATTAACCACTACAGGTAACAAGTTACTTTCACGGATCCGATCTGCTGCCAGATGTATCGAATTGTCATAAAAGGCATACCCGCTGAGTTTTTGATTATTTGGCATAGCCCACCTGGCATCGAAATAGGCAGTCCCTTTGAGACCATTTTTTTCGGCTTTTATGCTGTCTTGAATTATTCTTTTCACTGTGGCCACCGATGGCCCATCCAGCCGGCTGACCATCAAAACATTGTCTTTTTTTACTAAATTTTTTTCATCCCTAAGGCCGATAAAGTACGGATTCGGAATCCAACCTGATATTGCATAATTTTCTTCGAATACGAGTGCCAACTCTGAATCAAATGACGATCGCCTGTTCGCTCCTGTTAATATTGATAGTTGATCATTGATACTTTTTAATTCTGTTTTAACGGTTTTAATATGATCGTCTTTTTGTCCCTCAATTTTTTTTAGCTGATTTTTTAATGATTTTCGTCTTATCTCCAAATCTTCAACTTGATTTTTTTCCTCAGGTGTCATTTTCGGACC
>JBATKU010000342.1:0-3642 GCA_049669725.1 Desulfobacterales bacterium | reverse complement strand
TTTTACAGGTTTGACAGGATTGATTATGACACAGAAGTCGGAGCAACGGCGCCACATAAGCTATATTATCTATTTGCTTATCCTCGGTGCGTTCGTCATTTTTTTCCGTCTGGGCGATAGAGATATGTGGACCGGTAATGAGTCGGAGGCTGCCGTCGCCGGTTGGGACATGGTGGAAACCGGACGCATCCTGGTGCCCCACTTTTTAGACAAGCCCTTCGTCGACAACCGCCCGCCGGGAGCATGGTGGCTGATCGCGGCCACATACAAGCTGACTGGCGTGCGCAATACATGGACCGCCCGCCTGTCCTCGGCGCTGGCTGCACTGGGATGCATCCTCCTGATATACGCAATCGGAAGGCGGGCTGCGAACGCCAGGGCCGGCTTTCTGTCCGCTTTGATACTAATGGGGATGTTGTTCTTCGTAATTACAGGCCGAATGTCACAGCAGGATATGCCGCTGACATTGGCGACGGCATTATGCCTGTGGGCGTTTTGGCGATCACTGGACAACAGCGAATCTGTCTTTCGCTTTGTCATGGCCTTCCAGATCTTTCTGGGCTTTGGCGTGCTCATCAAGGGACCGGGTGCCGTCATCAACGTTTTCTGCTCGCTGGCAGCCTATGTCTTATACGCGCGGTGCTGGCGTGATATAAAGTGGGTCAGTTACATTGTCACGCTGCCGGTCAGTCTTTGTCTGTCGCTGTGGTGGTATGTCTATGTGTGGATCGAGTGGCCCTCGATGCGGGATGTGCTTGTTCATAGATTTACAGATCAATCTTTGAAACACGCCGAGGCTTTTTATTGGTACTTTATTCGTCTTCCCGAGTTGCTTGGGCCTGCCCTCATTTTTCTCCCCCTGCTGCCATTGGGGTGGATGAAGGCCAGCCCGTCCCAACGGCGCGGACCGCTCGGATTGTTTTTGATCTCGGCAGTGACAATGTTTTTCGTTTATTGCCTGTTCCCGTCCAAGCAGACCCATTATCTTGTTCCGCTATTGCCGGCGCTTTCACTGGCGCTTGGGCTCTTGATTGAGGATCAGCGGCTTGACGAGGGGCGCTACCTCTCGATCGCAACGCTGATCATCGCAACGCTTAACCCGCTGCTCATTCTGATCTGGATTTTCGCAGCACCCGAACAGATGCGTCTGGATAGTGCATTTCGGGAATGGGGAATGCTGGCAATTCTGGTGGGCATCGTGACCTGGTCCTGGGTGATGTTGCGTGCCGGTCGACGAAGGACATCCTGGAGGGTCGCCTGGATAAGCTGCATCATTGCGCTTACATTTTTTGTGGGCGATATTTATCAGCGTGCGGGCAACACAGTGCTCTCCCGGCAGTTTGCTGAAAAGGTCGCACATGTCGTGCCCGACAATGCCCGGCTGGGAACACTTGACGGCCATGAGGCCCTTCTATTCCACCTCGGGCGGTCCGTGGAGTATCTCGAAATTGCAGATGCGAACAACTTTCTCGAGAATCCCAATCACTACTTGATTGTTCCCCAAGAATCCTATCTTCAGCAGATCGATGAAAAACACAGGCGGATAATCGTCTCTGGATACCCCTACCGAAACCGACAATCAGCATATCTTTTGCAAGGCAGCCAAGGCCAGGAAAATTCAAGGCCCAAATGATCTTCGCGAGCCTTTTCTGTCAACTCAAGCGTAAGTCAGGCCAGATATCTTCTAATCCCAAAAGCGGTATAAATCAGCCAAGATTACTAAATCATAATATTCGGGTAATCTTCTGATAAAGTTTTTTGACCTATGATTATAATCGCACTGGAACCCATCTCAGGAATTTGAATCAGCCAGTGCCCAGCTCGGGGTCTAAACCTGTCGCTGGCAGCCGAGTTTGCATTATGGCCTCGCTTCCGGGAGGTTATGCACCATACGCAAAAAGGTGCGGGGCTCACCTCCGGCAAAACGAAATATAGAGGTGGGTTATAGTCAACCCGATGACTGTCCAAGGCTTGAATTCGCTTATACTTCAGAGATCAGAAAATGAATTCATCGAAATTAAATGGATTGTATGCCTTATTACTTTACTTCGGGATATTTTTCCCGACCATGGTTCTGGCCTTTGAACCCCAGGTTGAAATTACGCATCTGGTTATTAAAAATAGCGAGGATTCTCTTTTGGTTGACTTGAAAATTGACAGCGAGTTTACCCCTGAAATGAAGGCAGCGGTGTTAAACGGGGTACCGATTCGTTTTACATTTTCAATAAGCCTTTATGAAGTGAATGACTTCTGGTTCGACCTGAAAGCGGCCGGCATAACGGTCATCCATGAGCTGCGTTACGATGCACTAAAAAAAATTTATAAAATAATACGCTCGCGGGGGATGCTGCGGCCGACGTACATTGAAGATTTCGAAACCGTCCGACTGCTTATATCTGAAATTAACAACCTGGAAGTCATTTCGCTGAAGGACTTGAAAAAGGGTGAGCATTATCAACTGATGGTCGGCACCGTGCTCAGCGTAAAAAAATACCCTCTGTTTAATTTTTATCGTGAGTTTAAAACCGATCGTTACACCGTCAATTTCATTTTTTAGAAGCTATCTCACATTACGAAATAATAATCTTTCCGTAACCTTGCCGTAAGAAATCTATGATATTCAAGAAGTCAATATTAATCCGGACCTTCTGCAATTTGGAGCGTCCACAAACCACATCTAAAGGAGGTTGTTATGTTTACAGGAAGCACTAGGAAAACATCGAAAAGATTAACATCAAAAACTGTCATTGCATGTTTAGCGGTGTTGTTTGTTGTTATTCTTGGTTCGGGCCTGGTTAATTTCGACGTGAGCGAGGCCTCAGGCGGTAGGTGGCACCGTGCAAAATTTTGTTCCAAAACTGCCATGGCGGCTTACAAAGCCGGTGAGAATGAGGTTAGAGATGACTACTGGATCGCTGTCGGTAACTGCAATAATTTGTCGGACGCCGGAGACAGAGCCGAGTGTCTGGAATACGCTAAGGCTGAATACAAGGAAGGAAAAGAGCTTACCAGGGATCAACGCGAAGCTCGTCTGGAGATTTGCGAGGATCTGGGCGAAGCACCGTATGACCCTCAACTCGATCCCGAAAATTACATTGATCCCGCTGACATTACGGTGCATACGGCCAACCATTACTTCCCGCTAGTGCCGGGGACAAAATGGATCTACCTAGCAAAAGATAGCGACGGTGAGGTATTGGAACAGATCACGGTAATTGTAAAAGATGAAATTAAGACCATCGAGTATCCCGAAGATTCCGGCAAGTTCTTCAAATGCACAGTTGTCAACGATGTGGTCGAAGAATACGATGATGGTGAATTTACTGTGATCGAAGACACCGATGACTGGTATATTCAGCATAAAGTCACCGGAGATGTCTTATATATGGGCGAGATCGCCCGGGACTTCGAACTGGATTTGGATGGGAAAGCGGAACTCGTTGAAATCGAGGGCTCCTGGAAGGCCGGCAAGGATTCCGCTAAGCCCGGGATTTTAATGTGGGGCAATCCAGATCCCGAAAACGAGGGCCATAATCTATACCGCCAGGAATTCGCCCTCGGCAATGCCGAGGATATGGGCGGGGTGATTAGCAGAGGCGAGGAATCGGTGACTGTTCCCTTCAAGGAAGGGACAACCTTTGC
>JBATKU010000341.1:0-1962 GCA_049669725.1 Desulfobacterales bacterium | reverse complement strand
TTACTTCACCAGCTCAATCTCACCCGGCCGCCAGGTCTGGTCAATCCATGGCTGTTCGGGGCCATAGATACGCAAGGCAATGAACCAGCTTTTTCCAGGAATGGTCTGGAGCCAGTTGCCTTCCATACCTTTCGGGGCTTTCGGGGAAAAGTAAATATCCATCGATCCGTCGGGATTGGTTTTAATGCCTTTATCCTGACTTCCAAGGGTTGGGAACTGCTGATCGGTCTGCAACTGTGAACGGGTCTGGGTGTCATACATGGTGATGGCCCAGAAATCCTTGGCCGGCGGGTTCGGCGGTACGTGGAGTTTATAGGTCTTGGAACCGTCAAACACATCACCGTTTGAATCGAGCATTCCCATGGAGTAGTCGGAGCCTTTTCCAGCAACGGTCATGGCCATGGCTGGGGATACGCAGATATAGCCGAAGTGGAAGAGCACTCGCGGATCCAGGCGATAAGCGCCGTTGCGGGTGAAGGTGGTGTCTTTGTCGGCATAGGCCGTAACCCATGCTTCACTATCCTTAAAGGTTAAATTGCCGGGATCACGCGGGAAATAGCTGATCGCGCGGGCAGCACCATTGGCAATCTCCATGGCATCGTTGAGGATTTTTTTCATGCGAGCATCGGGATTGAAGGGCTTCCCTTTTTCAATACCAATGGCGTCCATCATCCCTTTCGCTTCCGGTCCGAGATAATCGTCAGGTTCTCCCTGAATCAGGGTATGCAGTTTTTCAAACGCCGTGTAATCATTCGGAAGGATCACTTGCATTTTCTTGCCAGACACATTGATAAATTCCATGGCCGGAGGATTGGCTTTTGTGGACAGGGGGTAGACCTTCAGGGTATTACGGATATTCTTGGAGGCCGCTGGAATGGCTTTTGCGAGCGGCATGCTCTTGTCGAGGTAGCCGCGCATGAATACCCAAACGCCACTGGTTTTGGAAGGAACGACAAAGTAACCTTTTGGAATATCACCCTTGTAACCAGGAGGCAGCACCAGGAATTTTCCGCCCTTACCTTTATCCGGGCCAGCCACACCGAGATCGGTCATGTACTGAAAAGCCATGTCATCCAGAATGCCGAGCATTCCGGGTGGCAGGTCGATAACGGTCGGACCGTCCTTAAGCAGGTCCAGAAAGCCGACAGCGTACATGGTGGAGGTGTTACCGGTCAGCAGAACCGTCTTGGAATCCATCAGGCTGTCCCAGATGACGATTTTATTGGACTTGTCTGCGCCGACCGCCGCTTGCCCTTCGCGAAGGGCGTTGACGGACAGGGCTGGAATTGAATTCAGGTAGACATTGACGGCACGTGAAGTGTCGAGATAGTCGTAAATCGCTTTTGTGCTTTCTTTTGTCGGCACGCCATCAAAGTACTTGAGAGTGCCGATGGAGGTTTTTACCTTATCCGGAGCGGTAAACGCTTTCGGGATGTCGGTGGTCATTTTCATTTTCGGTGATGCGGCCCATGCCGCCGTTGTCAGGCCGGCCAGCAATAATCCGGTAACGGCCATGGTTGCTAAGAATTTAATTTTCATCGATACGTCTCCTGTTTATTTGAAGTTGTTAACCGTTAATTTTTAGCTAAAAGCTAATTGCTTTCGTTACTTCACCAACTCGTTCTCAAACGGCTCCTCGCATCATCCAGCCAAACATCAACATCCCAACTGCTGCCACCCGATGTTTGACATCATTCTCCTTCCAATTTTCTTTTTTTGTCAGGGATGCTGCGCCAAGGATGTCCCCTGGCGCAGCATGCAAGAAACATATTCTTCGGGACTATTTCTTCTTTGCAGGCACATACGGATCAGGCGTGCCCGGCTTGATCGGTGGCTCTTCGGCCAGCGACTTCTTATGCTCTACCAGAATCGGCCCAGTTCCCCAACGTTGCCACAAAGAACCTCCCGTTGCTTTGGTTACGGGATATTCCTCTTTAGGGTCACTATAGAGGTCGTAAAAGT
>JBATKU010000340.1:0-1808 GCA_049669725.1 Desulfobacterales bacterium | reverse complement strand
GCATATTCCATGCCAAGATTGTCGACGGCTTCGTTCATCTTTGTTTTATCAATAATCCCGCCTCGATAAATCCACACTCAAAATCCTGTTGCCAATGGAGTCAAAAAACTATAATCTTTGCTATAACTCCCGCGGGACTATCGATAAAACACTTATTAGATATCTGTATTCTAACGACCCAGCTGAGTAGCGGAGGCCAAGGACGATGCCGCGAACCGCTTTCGCCGATGTTCCGCCGTCTACTCAAACGCCTTGTTCGGAGATTTTTTCTGTATTACTCATCGACGGCGAGGAATTAAAGAAATCCGTCCTTTTCTCGTTTACCAAACAATCAAGGGAACTCAAGTTTCGAGTTATTTACTTACTTAAGGACGTCCATCTTTTTCGCTCGCTATCGCCTTACAATCCTTTCAGGATCGGCACCATGCCCATCTATGGAGTAAGATCCCGCTTTATCGGTAAAAGGCATGAGCAGCATATGGAGCAGGTTGTTCTTTCTTGGTTCACGAAACTGTGCGAGCCCTATCGTCATTTTTTCATGCCCCATCACAGGTTGTGCCCGGTATGTGCCGAAGATGCGGTCCCACCAAGGGAAGTTGAATCCAAAATTGCTGTTTGTTTCGCGGATGGTGACGGAATGGTGCACCCGGTGCTGGTCCGGCGTGACAACCAGCAATCGGAGGTACTTGTCGAGCTTTAGCGGCAGCTTAAGGTTGCCGTGGTTGAACATGGCGGTGCCGTTGAGAATGATCTCAAAAAGAATAACCGTGAACACCGTGGGCCCAAGAGCGGCGATGGCGGTCATTTTTATGACCATGCTGATGAGGATTTCAATGGGATGAAACCGCAACCCTGTGGTAACATCAATGTCCATGTCGGCATGATGCATCATGTGCAGCCGCCAGATTAGGGGTACGGTGTGGAACATCACATGCTGGAGATACACCACGAGATCGAGCACCAGGACGCCGATGAGCACTTCAAGCCATTCCGGCAAATCGACCATGTTGAGCAGCCCCCATCCTTGCTCCTGGGCCGCCAAGGCCACATGCACACCGATGAAGGGGAAAAGCAGCCGCACGGCAAGGGCACCCACCGCTACCACGCCCAGGTTGCTGAACCACCTTATCGGCCTGGACATAGTCAGTACTCGCCGAGGAGAGAGAAGTTCACCCAAGGCGACAAGTACCAGAATACCGAAAAAAAATGCTAGCCGAGCTGTAGCTTCATGTTCCATTTTCTTTTCCTTTTCCCTCATGAAAACAATTGAAAAATCATTTTTTAAAGTAATTTTTCTTTACAATTGGGCATTTTGGTTGTTGTAAATACCCATTTGTCAGTCCTGACCCTTATTTCACTTTCAAGCCAATTTTCCAATACCGATTCCTCATGATCGACATGGAAGTGGGTCTGTGAGAACTCTTCAAATTTCCCGTTTTCTTTGATGCTGAATATTCTCATTGGTATATGTCTTTGTCGCCGAACATTATATATTATATGGCTGCATCTTTTTTACAGGATTTATTAATATGAGACAGTCATACCAAAATAATGAACAATTGAAAGAAAAGCCAATATGTATAGTAATATTAACTTTCTAGACTCATTTTTGATGATCGGCAAATTAATACAAAAATGCAATAAATGCATCTTTTTGCTCTTATTATGGGAATTATGATGCTGCATCATAATTCCAGATCTAAAAAAACTGATACATATTTAATTAACCATCAATTAGCTCAACCTGAGAAATATTGAGAATATCTTGCGTGTTTAATAATAATATTTGGCCATTCAGTCCGTGAATC
>JBATKU010000339.1:0-2047 GCA_049669725.1 Desulfobacterales bacterium | reverse complement strand
GCAATAGCTTACGAGAAATATTCTTTGGGCGGCCCCGGCGGGAAAAAACTTGTTTTGGTTATCAGACGGACACTTAGGCGGTGACACTTGTTTTGTTCAACGGATGTTCCACCCCTAGTTCTTAGATAACTTCTTTGTGTGAATAAGGTTAGGGTGGATTTTGGCCAATACATGTAGCCAGTAATATATTTATATATTCTCATTATATTCTTGACAAAACTTTGTCGTTGGTTAATATAGTAGCCACTATGTATATTGAAAAAACCAACAGTCGAGGTAAGTACACCTGTTACCTACTGCGGGAAACTTATCGTGAGGAGGGCAAGGTCAAGCATCGCACCATCGCGAATCTCTCTGGTTGCCCTGAAGAAGAAATCCAGGCCATGCGATTGGCTCTCAAGCACAAAAAGGATCTCTCACAGCTTGTCTCAGTCACCGAAGCGGTCTCATTGCGGCAGGGGCTGTCCGTGGGCGCGGTTTGGTTGATATTTGATATGGCGAAACAGTTGGGCATTACCGAGGCGTTGGGGAATTCACGGCCAGGCAAGCTGGCCCTTTGGCAGGTGATGGCCCGGGTCATCGATCAGGGTTCACGGCTCTCGGCGGTGCGGTTGGCCGGCAGTCATGCGGCCTGTGATATTTTGGGACTGGAATCTTTCCACGAAGATAACTTGTATGAGAATCTGGATTGGCTGGCGGAGAACCAGGCCAAAATTGAAGATCGTCTTTTTCAATCATCGTATCCCAACCAGAAGCCCGGTTTGTATTTATATGATGTAACCAGCAGTTATCTGGAAGGTCAATATAACGAATTGTCAGCTTTTGGTTATAATCGAGACGGCAAGAAGGGCAAGCGTCAAATCGTGATAGGCCTGTTATGCGATGAAACCGGCCAACCTCTTTCTATTGAAGTTTTCGTGGGCAACACCCAGGATCCGGCGACCGTGGCGTCACAGATACGCAAAGTCGCCCGGCGTTTTGGCGGCGGGGAGATTACCTTTGTGGGCGACCGCGGCATGATCAAAAACCAACAGGTTGAGGACCTGGCGGAATACGGATTTCATTATATCACCGCTATTACCAAGCCCCAGATCGAATCGCTTATCCATCAAGGTGTTATTCAGATGACCCTGTTTGATCAGCGACTGGCCGAGATAAAAACTGACGCCGGCATTCGTTATGTTCTGCGGCGTAATCCCGAAAGAGTGATGGAAATCCGACAATCACGCGCTAGTAAACTGGCCTGTTTGCGTCAGATGGTAAATAAACAAAACGAGTACCTTACCGAGCATCCACGTGCCGGCGCGGCGGTGGCGTTACGAAAGATTAACGATCGCTGTGAAAAATTGAAGGTTTCCAAATGGGTTGAGGCGGCAACTGTCTCTGCTCGGAAGATTTCTCTGACAACCGATCAGGAAGCTTTGGCGGAGATAGAAAAACTGGATGGTTGTTATGTGCTTAAAACAGACTTGCACAAAAAGGCCGCCAGTAAAGAGACGATTCATTCACGTTACAAAGACCTGGCTCAGGTCGAATGGGCTTTTCGGACGAGCAAAACGGTGCAATTGGAGATGCGTCCGGTGAATGTTCGCTTGGCCCGCCGCACGCGGGGCCATGTTTTTGTGGTGATGCTGGCGTATCGGATTGTGCAGGAATTGGCCCATCGCTGGAACGGAATTAATCTGACCGTGGCCGAAGGGATTCAGGAACTGACGACCTTGTGCACCACCGAAATGCTGATAAATGACCAGCCTCGCTGCCACAAAATCCCTCAGCCGCGCCCGTCGGTAAAGCAATTACTCAAGGCCGCCGCAGTTCGTTTGCCTGACGTTTTGCCTTGCAAAGGCTTCCGTGTAGCCACTAGAAAGAAGCTGCCCGATAACCGCGCAACTCCTTGATTAAAAAGGGAGTTAAGTTACGGTCAACCTATGGCCGCAAACTGGAACATCCGTTAAAATCACCCCTTGACAATTGGCTAAAATCAGTGTATATAGTTGGTAAGTAAATAGTTATGTAATACTATTGCGGGCGTAATTCAGCGGTAGAA
>JBATKU010000338.1:0-15399 GCA_049669725.1 Desulfobacterales bacterium | reverse complement strand
TTCCCGGACCAGCCCTGATAATTCATTTTTGATCCAGTTTAAGAGCCTTGGGACGAAACGGGCGGCAATTGCCCTATGTTTAAGGTTGCTGGTTGTCATACTCTACTTGACTTGGTGCGTGCCCTTGATTTGTAAAACCTTGCTTATTTATTTTAATTTTTCTTTTTTTGCGTCCCCGATAAATCGGGATTTCCGCTTTGCCCCAACCGGTTCGTCAGGGTTAGGAAAATATATGCAACAACAGTACCAGATAATAAAATCGGCTGAACCGGAGCAAATGTGGTTTGCTCCGGTTCAGGAGAGTGGTTGTGATCGCCTGTTTTTGATCAGGCTAAATTGATCACCATTAAACCGGCATTCATACGTTTGACGAGCAAATTAATTCCGTCGGCTTTCTTTTGCTGGTCGATCAGATTTTTGAAATCTTTCACCGAAGCAACATTTTGGTGATTGATTTCAATGATGAGATCACCCTGCTGAATACCGGCGGCGTCCGCTTTACTTTTGGGTGCCACGCCAACGACCATGACGCCTGCAGTATCCTCGAGGTTATAGCGACGGGCCAATTCCGGAGTTACGTCCGTTACACTAAAACCGTATTCGCCCTCTTTTTCCTTTTGGCCATTCTCGGAAACCGACGCCATGGTCAAGGGCCTTTTCCCGATTTGAACTTCCAGGGTCTTGGATTTACCGTTGCGTAAAATTGTCACTTTGGCTTTATCGCCGACACCCAGATTGGCCGCCAGACTGGTCAGATCACGGCTGGTGTTGACCGCTTGGCCGTTAACGTCGGTAATGACGTCTTTGGGTTTTATTCCGGCCTGATCCGCAGGGTCTCCAGGGACAACGCTGGCCACCAGCACACCTGTTTTGCCTTTCAAACCGTAGTAATCGGCCAGGTCTCCTTTAAGATCCTGGATGGTTACCCCCAGCCAGCCACGGGTGACCTCACCGCTGGTTTTCAACTGGGTGACAATGCCTTTGGCCATGTCAATGGGAATGGCAAAACCGATACCCTGGCCGCCGGCGATAATCATGGTGTTTATCCCAACGACCTCACCCTTCATATTGAGCAGGGGTCCGCCGCTGTTTCCGGGGTTGATGGATGCATCCGTTTGAATGAAATCGTCATAGGGTCCGGAGCCGATGGCCCGGCCCTTGGCGCTGACGATACCGGCGGTTACGGTATACTGCAGTCCAAAGGGGCTGCCGATGGCCGTCACCCATTCGCCAACTTTCAAATCAGCGGAGCTTCCAAGGGCAACGGTCGGCAGATTGCCTTTGGCTTCAATCTTGATCAGGGCAATATCGGTTAGCGGATCCCGCCCGATCACTTTAGCCGGGTATTCGGTTTCATCCTTGAGAATGACTTTGATGGTATCGGCACCATCCACCACATGACTGTTCGTAACGATATATCCGTCTTGATCGATGATGAATCCGGAACCCAGACCCGGCTGTCTGAAATCCGGCCGACGCTCGGGTCCAAAACGATGGCCAAAAAAATTCGGGGAGTGTTCGTCACCGCCAAAGGGATTCATACCGAAAGGACCCGAAGCCGGGCCTCCGCCTTTAACGGTTTTTTCCACGCGGATGTGGACCACCGCCGGGCTGACGGCATTAGCCAGGCTGCTGAAATTTTGCGGCACCATTTGAACCGGCGCTTTTATGGCGGCTGTTGCCGGCGAAAAACCGGTTCCCAGCAACAGTCCGACCATCACCATCACGACAATGTATCTTGCGAATTTGAATGTCTGTTTCATTTTTTCCTCCCTGTTTTGGTTATTGGCCCAAAATGGCCTTCTTGGACAGACTATAAATCCAAAAGTTAACGCCACAATGACGCCAGGATGACCAAAATGTTATCTAACCGCAAGGAGGCCGGCAAAGGCGGGCGTGTGGCCACACAAATAAAAAAATAAATTTAATTATATCATGAGGTTGGGTGGAAACCGGTGTTGCCGGGAGGAGAAAATGAAATTGAAGCCGTCGCGTGTTCCGAGGTCTGGGCGCACCCTTCCGGGGCGTCGTTCCCAACCCACCGGCCGGTATGCCCTAAGGCTGGGAGCGGGGACGGAGTCGACCCGGTGGCCAGGGCGGGCAGCAATCCGAAATCAGCCATTACCAGTTTCGATTAAATTCCCATCCGCCCCAATCCATTTCTCTCGGTTGATTTCTATCGGCGTCGCGCCGATCTCCATCGGCAAGATTTTTCTGACGAGCGAGGTTTTGATAACGGCGGTAGGCTTCCTCACTGCCGGCATATACGCATTGACAATGCTCTGCATCCACGTAAACCCATAGTAATTTTCCTTCTGATCGGTGGGCCACGATCTGGCGCTGGGTAAGCTCCTTGATCATCGTAAGCTTTTCGGGCGTGTCGGCCAGGCGCATTTTAAAACCGGAAGCCGCCAACAGCCTTTCGGTATCAATTGCTTTCTGATCAGGCGATTTTATGCATCCGGCAGACGCCAGGGCGAGCATCAGGCCGATGACTAATATATGTTTGAATTTAATGTTGCTTTCTTGCATTGTTCCAACGTCCTCAATTCTATCGTTTAATCCGGATCACAGGTTGTTAAGACCCGTTCCCTTCATTTGTTTTAAGCATCCTGGTTATCATGCGGTACTCCTGATCGGTTCCGTCATAATCATAGGTTGCTTTTATGCCGGTCATGGGGACTATTTCAAGCCGGCCGTTAAAAAATGCACCGACGATGTTGGCCGTCTCTTTGATACTCAAATCTTTTCTCAAAAAATACTTTGAATACACATTCGGGTATCCCAGGCTTCGGGTAATCTGGAATAGTTTCAGCTGCACCTTCGGGTTCAGACATTTGCGGAGGTTGTAGGCTGTGTTGGCCGTATTAATATCAAACATGTGGGGATTTGCATAGATCAATGAGGAAAGCCGAAAACCCTGGCGGCCGTATCCGTCTTTTTGGCCACCGAGCATAAATGAAGAGTCATTGATAAGGCGCAAAGGCGGTCTACCAAGCATATCCTTACCTTCATCAATCAGGATGGCCGGAATAATGATAGCCGTCTCACCCTTGAACGGCTGCACCACCTCCAGGAAACCATTTACAAATTCGTTGGTCGTCAAGGGTGAATCCGAGGCCACGAATAATGCATGCTTCTGATCCCGCCCGGCATTGCTGGCCGCATAGCCTTTGATCAAATTTCCAGCGATGGAGTTGTATTTGACTTTTCTGCGAACGATTTTGAACAGGCGAACAACATCTTCAGGTATTTTCAAGCTCTGGTTTACCAGACGGCATGGCTTGTCAAATCGTTGAATAAAATCGCCCAGTCTTTGCTCTATCAGCATTTGATGTCCGACGATGACAATATCGTCGATGAACTCGTTTTCAAAAAGCTTCTCAAGGGTATATTGAAGCAGGGGTTTGCTAACCTGCCGGCCGTTTTCTACAGACGAAAATTCGCGCAATGGCTTGTAACCTGTCTCAATAAATTTTTCTCCGTAATGTTCCGCCACAATGCGGCTATAGCGTTTTACTTCCCGCTTGTTGTTGTAACCGGCCATTACAATTGCGCTAACCATTTTTTTTCCCGTTTTTGCTTTATCAGGTGCATTTATAAACCAATTCAGGATTAGTAATATAACCCCAATGATAAAAAATCAAATTATTCGTGCCATTTTTTCATAAAACACGTATCATGAAAAATCATCACGGGTATCTTGAAAATGAGCACATTCGGACCTAGCTTAGTGCCTGACCCGGATAAACGGGAAAAATGGCCACAAAATGCTCAAAAATACTTTCTAAGGTACAATTGGAAACATCCGGATCTGCTGGCTGACACGGGGATGAAGAACATCTGTGTCAATATTTTTGCTGCGGACCTCATCAGGAGGCTTATTCCATGCGAATGTTTAAAATTCTTATCCTAACCTTAATATTACTTATTTTTGCCGGTGAGCTTTATGCTGCAGCAGATACAGTTTATGACATAAACATCAATGTCCAAACGTTTCAGCTGGATAACGGTATGTTGTTTTTGGTGGTCGAGCGTCCGGCAACCCCTCAGGTGGCCTGTCGCCTGGCTATTCGCGCGGGGTCGGCTCTTGAGGAAACCGGCAAAACCGGCATTGGCCACTTGTTGGAGCACATGCTGTTTAAAGGAACCAGGAATTTTGGCTCCCTTGACTACAAGAGGGATCAGGAATTGCAGACCCGGATCGAAGCGGCCTACCAGGTTGTGCTTGAGGAGAAAAGCAAAAGGCAGCCGAATACGACATTGATTAATAAAAAAGTTGCCGAAATGGAAGCGATGCGCAGGGAAGTACAAAAAATTTATGTCCCCCAGGCATTTTCAGCTCAGCTGGGCAAGAACGGAGCTGTCGGTGTCAATGCCTTTACCACCAAGGATCAAACCCAATACCTGGCTTCCGTACCATCCGATATGCTGGAGCAGTGGTTCTCGATTGCCAGCGAGCAGATTTTTGAGCCCGCCTGGCGCGAATTTTACATTGAAAAAGAGGTCATTCAACGCGAATGGGCCTTTCGCTATATCAATGATCCGGGCGGTGCAGCCGGGCTGGATCTTAGCACGACAGCGTATTCAGCCCACCCTTACCGTAATCCGATCATCGGCTGGAAATCGGATATGGAAAAATACGCCACGCAGGATGCGATTGCGTTTCACAAAGCCTATTACAACCCAACCAATGCGGTTTGTGTTTTGGTCGGTGATATAACCCTTGAGAAGGCCAGGCGGCTGGCTAAAATTTATTTTGAACGATATCCGGTCGGGAAACGAGCACCGGAAACGGTTACCCGGGAACCAGGGCAACAGGGACCACGGAAAAGCATCCGCTATTTAAAAGGGGCCCGGACACCACTTGTCAGAATCGGCTTCCATGGTGCCCGTATGGATACGAACGATTTTTATGCCCTGGATGCAATGACAATGATATTAAGTCACGGCCGCAGTTCGCGCCTGAACCAGGAAATCACCTACAAGGGGCTGGCGCAGTCTGCCTGGTCTTACAACCCTGACAATCGCTACGCCGGCATGATAATTTTGGGGGGATCACCCAACGAACCACAAATTATTAAAAGGCAAGGGGCAAGTGATGAAGAAAAACGCCAGGCGTATCTCGAGGCATGCTCGGGGCTGGAGGAATTGCTTCTGGTGCAAACCGATAAAATGAAAACCGAGCTGGTTGCTGACAGCGAGCTGCAAAGAATCAAAAAACTTAACCGGCGTGATTTTATTGACCGGATGCGCAGCAATGAAGGTTTGGCCGGGACCCTGGCCACCCTTGAAGTTCAAACGGGCTGGCGTTACCTGTTGAATTATCTAGAGAAACTCGAGGCCGTGACCCCCGAAGATATTCGGGCGGCAGCCAATAAGTTTCTCAAAACAGACAACAAATCCAGTGTCTATGTCATTCCCGGCGGTAAACCGGACCAGCCTCCTGAAAGCTACACCGAAGTGCGTTCGGTCACCGGCGGTGCTGCTGCTGAATTGAACCTTGGTCATGACGACAACAATGTGTCGGCGTATCCCACAGCGGTCGGCTGGAAGCATCCCCTCTCTTTTCATCGCCAACCCGAAAAAATTAAATATCCCCGGGCGGACAGTATGGAGATTGCCGGGGCTAAAGTGTTTTACCTTGCGGACAGGGAATTACCGCTGGTGGATTTGGCCCTGCTCGTCAAAACCGGATCCGTGGATGTCGACGATTCGAAACTGGGTTTAACGTCTCTGCTCAATGACAGCATTATTCGTGGCGGCACCGAATCCTATGCGCCTGCTCAACTTGCTTTGGTGTTGGACGAAAATGCGATTCAGATCAGTGTTGCGGTGCGCGAGGAAGAAGCCGTTATCCATCTTTCCGTGCTCAAGGATGACTGGCAGGTCGGCTTGAATATATTACAGGAAATATTAACGCGACCCGGGTTTGATACCCGCGTGTTGGAGGTTGTCAAAACCCAGGAATTGACTGCGCTTAAACGTCAGGGAGGCAATGCACGGGCAGTAGCAGCACGGGAGCGGGAAATCTGGCACTTCAATGGCCATCCATACGGGCGTGATCCGCTGAAGGCGCTACAGACGATACCAGGCATTTCCAGGGACGATTTGAAGCAATTTATAGCGCAGTACTTTGTTCCTTCAAATATGGTGGCTGCTGTTGCCGGCGATATCGACAAAGCCGAAGTCATATCCGGTTTGGGGCAATTCTTTGAGGCCTTGCCGCAAACCAGGGCCCCCGTGCGAAACCTGGCGAACCCTGAAAAAACGCCACCGGTGCTGGCATTGATCCACAAACCGGGCCAGGTCCAGTCCCAGATTACCTTGAGTCTGCCGAGTGTCAAACGCACCCACCCGGATTTCTGGAAGATAAGCCTTTTGACGAATATATTCGGGGGCGGCGGGTCGTTGATGAATAAGCGCCTGAGAGATGATCTCGGTTTGGTATATTCCGCTGGATTTTACGAAACCTATAAATGGTCGGCGGGTGTTTTGTTCGGGTACATCGGCTGTAAAGGAGATCAATCCGTCCCCGCCATTGCTGAGACCATCAAGATTATGAAATCGCTGGGAATAAACGTCCCCCAAAAAGAACTTGACCAGAAAAGACTGGATACCTTGAACAGTTTTGTCTTTAATGTGGACACTCCCGCGGATCTGGTGCAGGTTTATGCGCGCTACTACATGCGAAACGAACCTCTGGATACCCTTGAAAAAATTCAAGACGCTTTTTTCAGTGCTGAAAAAGAAGACCTGCGTCGTTTGGCTGCTGAATATCTCGACCCGGATAATGTCCAGATTTTTCTGGTAGGCGATAAGAATATCAAAGTCAAGAGCACTACGGGCAATGAGACAACCCTGGAAGATATGCTCATGGATCTGGCCGAATCCCTCGGATTGCCTTATGTTGAGCTTGAGTTACGTTAGAATGGGTTCAAAGGTTCACGGTTCTGGGTTCAGGGATTCAAATCTTCAACCCTGAATCTTTGAACCCGTGAACCCTGAACCCCCGCAGCTTGAATTCCTGCCATTGGTATGGTATGCTGACTTTTATTTGTTAGTTTCACCCAACCCTGATACTTCTGCTCTGGATGCCTGCCCTTCGTTTCTTGGAACCGGTGTACTCGTTTAATGGAGAGTCCCCATAATGGAAGAATATGTTTGGATTTCCAAAGTCACCCATCACCCTGTTTTCACGGATCAGGCCCATCCAATATTACTTCGCCTTGCCGATCATTATAATGTCACCATAACGATTGCAGGATCCGACACTGCCGCCACCGCACCTTACGTTAAAGCTGTGTATGATGCAATTCAGCACAAAGTAGCCGGTATGATGGTGATCGGCTGGGGCGATGACGAAATCGTGCCCGCCATCGATGCGGCCGTAAACAGCGGAATACCGGTTGTCTGTGTTGACAGCGACATTCCCGGCAGCAGACGTCATGCCTATATCGGAACCGACTGGTTCCGCATGGGCTTGAAGATGGCGGACAAACTGGCAACCCTGATGACCAACACGGGAAAAGTTTTAATGCTGGGTATGGTCGACCTCGATAGTATGAAAGCGGGATTCCGGGGCTTTCAAAAGCAGATTTCTCGCTATCCCCAGATTGAAATATTAGGCCCGGTTGATGACCTGGCAGCCGGAAGTGACAGGGCAGAATCCATTGCCTGCGCCTATCTTCAAGAACACCCGGACCTGAACGGAATTGTCGGATTGGACGTTAACAGCGGTCCCGGTGCGGCCAGGGCTTTGGAAAAGCTGGGGATGGTCAATAAAGTGAAGCTGATTTGCGTGGATGTCGATTCCCCGCAAAGGCAGTACTTGAAAACCGGCGTGGTTGATGCCGTATTCTGTCAAAAGCGAGAAACATTCACCCACTTGGCTTTTCAGTTGATTTACGATTATAACCACGGATCCAGGGTCACCGGTTATACCCCGGGAGCCATTAACATTCCCGGCAATATCGACACCGGGTTTAGCATCATTACCGAAGAAAATGTCGACTCCTTTGATTCCGAGAACAGCCTGGATCAGACAATTCAACACCACGAACTCTCCCAGCAGCTTTCGTTGATATCCTCAATGATTGAAAACGTGGAAGAACTCGCCCTCGCTGCCGATGAGAACGGACGGATCGTATATGCCAATGCGGCCTGTCAGCGCTTTTGCGGCTATACCAAAGATGAGATTGTAGGACTGAACATAAAAAAGCTGTTTGATTTGACGTCATTGCAGAATTCAAAAGTCGATCAATGCCTCACAAAGGAGACGGCTAAAAATTTTGAAGCCATGGCGATTAAAAAAGACGGCGCTTTGTTTCCGGTGCATATCAGTATCTCACCGTTGAGATCAGAGGCGTCCCCCCGGGGATGCGCCATTATCGCTTCAAACATAAGTGAACGCAAAAAGTCGCAAAAAGCGCTCATCGACTCCCATGTTCGCTTTCTCATGGTTCTGGACAGTATCGATGCGGATATTTATGTGTCGGATCTGGAGACTTACGAAGTACTTCTAACGAACAGGCATATGCGGGAAAGCTTCGGTGAAGATCTGGTGGGCAAAACCTGTTACCAGGTGTTTCGAAGTGAATCCGTCCCCTGCGGCCACTGCACCAATGATAATTTACTTGATTCCGACGGCAATCCCGCGGGCGTGTGCGTTTGGGAAGGAAAAAACCCCATAACCGGTAAATGGTATATTAATTACGACCGTGCCATTAAGTGGGTAGACGGCCGTTTGGTCAGGCTGCAAATCGCCACCGATATCTCGCGTATTAAAGATCTTGAAAAAGAGAGCCTTCGAATTCAGGCCCAGTTGCAGCAGGCCCAGAAAATGGAAGCCATTGGAACTCTGGCCGGGGGTATTGCCCATGATTTTAACAATATACTTTCGGCGGTGATCGGCTATACCGAGATAGCCCTGGCAGACGTACCTGAAGACACCTCCCAACATAGAAATCTGCAGGAAGTGCTCAAAGCCGGCAGCCGCGCTCGGGACCTGGTCAAACAAATCCTGACATTCAGCCGTCAAACCGAACAGGAATTAAAGCCGGTTCAGATAAATCAAATTGTCAGAGAAACGCTTAAACTGTTGCGGGCGTCTTTGCCGACAACCGTTAAAATTTCTCAGGACATTCAAAGCGATTCGGCCGTACTGGCGGATCCGACCCAAATCCACCAGGTGATCATGAACCTGTGCACCAATGCCGCGCATGCCCTGCGTGCCAAGGGCGGGCAATTAAAAATTGACCTGTCCGATGTCGTTCTGGGCGGAAGTTTTATTGAACAGCATCCCTACCTGTCACCCGGGGTGTATATTAAACTGAGGGTAATCGATACCGGGTACGGCATGGAAAAAGCAATTGTGGATCGAATTTTCGATCCATTTTTTACTACCAAAGAACGCGGCGAGGGGACCGGTATGGGTCTGGCCGTGGTTCTGGGTATTATCAAAAGCCATGGCGGTACCATCACCGTGGAAAGTGAAATGGGGAACGGATCTACTTTTAATGTATTCCTGCCGGTTATCATGCGGGAGGTAGACCACGAAGTCAGGACCAAGGCACCCATACCAACCGGCACCGAGCGAATTCTTTTCATCGATGATGAAAAATCATTGGTGGATTTGGGGCAGCAGATTCTGGAACGTTTGGGATATAAGGTTACCATACGTACCAGCAGTGTCGAAGCCCTGGAACTTTTTATGGAACAGCCCGGGGAATTTGACCTGGTCATTACAGATATGACAATGCCCAACATGACCGGAGATGAACTGGCCGGCAAATTGATGAATATTCGTGCGGATATCCCTGTGATTCTCTGTACGGGATATAGCGAGAGGATATCCAAAGAAAGGGCCCATGATCTCGGCATCAAAGCGTTTATCCTCAAACCCATCGTTATGCGGGAACTGGCAGAAACGGTTCGTGGCATATTGGACCATTGTCAAAGTAATGGGGTAATCAAATCATCAAACCCGCATTAGGTGCCAATCAAAAAATAGTTTTTTCTGTCCAAAAATTCGAAATCCGAAAAACGAAATCCGAAATAAATTCTAAATTCGAATGTCCCAATGACCAAAACCAAAACAGAGAAGATTCGCATCCTAATCGTTTAGAATTTTGGCCATTTTAAGATTCGAATTTGTTTCGAGCTTCGTGCTTCGAATTTAAGACCCGTCTGACTAACATCTCATTGGCAGTATAGTATTTTTGTTTTTAAGGGATATTTAAATATCGCCTCTTATTTGAAGGGTCTTTCCTCCCACCACGGATAAAATGCCGGCATATCGGTGCTTGGCTTATCTGCAAACTTCGCGGGTCTTTTTTCTAAAAATGATGTAATGCCCTCACTGGCATCCGCAGACTTTCCAGTATAGTAAATTCCACGTGAATCTACTTTATGGGCTTCCATGGGGTGATCTGCTCCAAGCATGCGCCATAGCATCTGCCGCGCCAGGGCAACGGATATGGCTGACGTATTGCCGGCAATTTCTGTGGCCAGGTCTCGGGCGAAAGGCAGTAGTTGATCAGGGGCATGACTGCTTCTCACCAGTCCGCCGCTTACAGCCTCATCTACCGAAAAAATGCGGCCCGACAAGACCCATTCCAAAGCCTGGCCGATGCCGACGATTCGGGGTAAAAACCAGCTTGAACAGGCTTCCGGCACAATTCCGCGTCTTGTAAATACAAATCCTAATTTTGCATTCTGGTCAGCAATTCTGATATCCATTGCCAGGGTCATTGTTATCCCAATGCCTACCGCCGGTCCGTTAATGGCCGCAATGATTGGCTTAATTGATTCAAAAATACGCAATGTCAGCTGTCCACCGCCGTCACGGTGTTTTTCTGCCAGCATTTGACCATCCCGTGATTGATAATCAAAGGTTTCTGTACCGGTCCCAAGGTCGGCGCCTGCACAGAACGCACGGCCGGCTCCTGTGACGATAATGGCCCGTACCTGATCATCGGCATCCGCCCGGTCGAATGCATCTATGAGCTCTTTTCTCATTAGCGGCGTTAAGGCGTTGAGTTTATCCGGTCTATTTAAGGTAAGAGTTAAAATATGATCCTTGACTTCATAAATAATTTGTTCGTAGGCCATGGTTCCCCCGATTTTGAGTTGTTAGTTATTTATTGATGATAAATAGCAATTAGCAGCCAATCGGGCTTTTTGGGCCCTTATTGGATTTCATTGATAAGCATATCTTTAGCTGATTGTCAAAATCCTTCCTATTGACAGTATTTCCTTCTTTACCTATAATTTATCGACAACCTTTTACTTTCGGCCCCTTGCCTCTTTAGAGATAATCACAGGAGGATTGAAGATTTATTCCAGTCAGCCTTCTATAATTATTATCCGATGGGCAAACAACTCGTAAGAGGTCTCAATTGCAGGAGGAAAATAGTGAGACTGTTAACGCGTTCTGATTTTGATGGTTCAGTTTGTGCGGCGCTACTCCAGGAGTTGGGCCTGGCCGACAAAATTGTATATATTCATCCCAAAGATCTGCAGGATAACAAGATCGAGGTGACCGAAGATGACATCATCGCCAACGTTCCCTTCGTAGAAGGGTGCGGACTGTGGTTTGATCATCATTCCAGTGAGCACGAACGGCTTGAACTGGCCGGAAAGTTCAAAGGTGCTAGTGAACTTGCACCCAGTACCGCCCAGGTTATATATGACTATTATAAAAAAGATAAAAACTTCGCCGGTAAGCTGGAAAAATTTGAAAATCTGATTAAAATTGTCGGCATCGCCGACTCGGCCCGGTTCAGCAGCGAGGAAATACTGAATCCCACCGGTTGGGTTATGTTAGCGTTCATCGCCGACCCCCGAACCGGTCTGGGGTACAGGCGATCCTTCCGCATCAGCAATTTTGAGTTAATGAAAAAATTGCCCGAATTATTGCGTTCCAATACGGTCGAAGAAATTCTATCCCTGCCGGATTTTCAGGAACGGATTCGGATTTATCATCAGGAAACATCAAAATATAAGGCGTTGCTTGTCCGGCATGCCCGCATCGAAGGTGACGCAATCATTATCAATTTTCAGGGGGTTGATGAAATACCAGTGGGTAACCGGTTTTTGGAATACGTCCTGTATCCAGAGCAAAGCATATCCATCCGCCTCGTCGATGGAAGAAATAAAGAGTTTGCGATGATCTCCGTGGGCCACAGCATCATTAACCGGTCCTCAGCGGTGGATGTCGGTTCCATGGTCTTGAAATACGGCGGCGGCGGTCACAAACAGGTCGGCACTTGCCAGGTAAAATATGAAGACGCAGAGCGCATCATCGATGAGATGCTGCAGGTGATAAACCCGCAAAAAGCTACATAAACATACAAAATTTAACAGACTGAACGTCGAACATCGAACGCCCAACGCTGAACATCGAATAATGAAGTCGCTACGCTCCGCAATTAATCTCATTTGATTACTATGCTATTACTTTTCAGCTGATTTTTTACACTTTACGAAAATTTTTTTTTATTTCTCCAGGTTCACGATCTCTTAAAGCGCACCAAACAATCGAAATGATCTTCATTCGGATCAAATGTCTGTCTCTTCCCCTCAACGCATTCGGCGTTCGATGTTGGACGTTCGATGTTCGATGTTCGTTTTTTAGTTCCTTCCGGGCCCATACAATTTCACTCTGGTGGGGTTTATCCCCGAACCCTAATTGGAAATCAAAATCGGTGGTCTAAAATATGATCGTATCCACCAGCCGTCCATATTTTGCTCCTTTCCCCGGGCTCCTCTCCAGGGTTTACCATAGTGATATCTTCGTAATTCTCGACAACGTTCAATTCCCCAGAGGGACTACCTGGATTACCCGCAACCGCTTTAAAAACGACCAGGGAACACTGTGGATGACGGTCCCCGTTTGGAAAAAAGGACTGGGTTTGCAAAAAATCAATGATGTCCGCATCTGTCAGGACAGTCATCTGCAAGCCAAACACCTGAAGAGTTTAAAACAGGCCTATGCCAACGCTCCTTATTTCGCAGAACATCTACCATTTCTGGAATATATCTTTTCAACCGGAGTTGAACGACTCATCGATTTTAACATGGCAATTCTCCGGCATCTTATGCTGTATCTGGGGGCAGATACCGAGGTCAGGCTCCTATCTGAGTTGAATATGAGTACAAAAGGGGAGGCATTGCTGATTGAAATTTGTCGATTCTTTGAAGCATCATCCTATCTGGCACCAGGTGCCGCCGGAAACTACCTGGATCCCCGGGTTTTCGAAAAAGGCGGAATTGAACTGGTGCTCCATAAACCCAAACCCTTTGTTTATCCCCAGTTGTGGGGCGATTTTCTACCTGACCTGTCGGCCTTTGATCTGGTGTTTAATTGCGGCCCCAAAGCTCGGGCCTTAGGTGGTAAGGTTAAAATTGCTGAAAACTAGACGCCCCGATTTTTCCAACATTCCAGTATTCCAACATTCCCATAGGGGCGAAGCCACTATTTACTAAAGTTGTCCCTAATATACTCTTCCAGATCGTCGAGCAGCTGTTGCTGATGATCATCCAAACCACCGGCCTGTTTCAGTTGAGTGATTTCTAAAAGGGCGCCTGCCGGCGTTGTGCGTCTATCTCCCCGGTAGTCTACGATGGCGTCTTCTTGCCTTAACGGGTTGATCCGATTCATATACGAATTGTGCGCTTGGCTATAATCGCTGAGGGCGGTTTCGGGATAGTTCCGGAAGAGGATCCGTTGCGCCAATATCCGGGCATCCGGATTTGAAAATTGAGATATTTTGGTTGGTTTTTGATCAAGAGAATCTCGGTGAAATATCCGGCAGAGTTTTTCGTCGGCCCGGGAATAAAAACCGATTTGATAAAGAGACGCATCTGGGTCCAGATTGGGGATGAAGGGATAGCGGAACTCCCGGTAATATTTAACAATTTTGTGAAAAATATCCTGATTTTCCGCCAACCATCTGAGGTTTTCTTCAAAAACGGCGTTGCGTTCTTCGCCGATTAGTTTCCAGTAGCGCTTCTGGGGGGGCAGCAATATCCCAGGCTCTCCCATTCGTTTGCGGATAATCCAGGACGTTTCAGGAATGGTGTCGGCAGTGGTTTGGCGAAGCTGGGGCAGATCCATTCGCAACCATAAGGTTTGATTGGAATAGGAAATTGAATTCCCGATGGATATCACCGGTACCTGATAGTTTAGTCCGGAGCCAAATTCACCGCCGACGATCAATGCCTGGAAATGGTCGCCCGCGCCACTTTGAAAAGCGATGGGCAGCTTCTGCATCCGGTGCGCATCCGTTTGCTTGTCGAAATATCCTTCCAAATACTGCCACATCCTCTTTTTTTTGTAGAAGCGACGGGCAAGTTCCACGGTCGTCGCCACATCCACCATGGCCTCATGGGCATGGCCGGATGCCAGGCGGTTGGCCGAACCGATGTGTTCAAGCTTTAAAGATGGTTTGCCGTCGATTTCCGGCCAGGTGATGACCTCTCTTTTATACAGCCTGTAAAGTACGGCCATGGGAAACAAGTCCATGCGACAACACCCATTTTTGAACTGGTGGGTGTAGGGCGGCAGCAGATTTCTGTGAAAGGAAAACCTCAGGAATTCATCATCAAAGCCCAGGGTATTATAACCGAGGCTGATGGTACCGGGTTGATTCATCAATAGGTGGATCTGTCCGGTTGCTTCATATTCACACATGCCCGTGGCAAGACTGGAAGGGGGAATTCGATTGGTTAATATCGCCCGGGGAGATGGAATCACATCCGGTCGCAATTTAACCGAAATGGTGTGGCGTTCAATCTCATTTAGTTGTTGATCCGTGCGAATAGCAGCAAACTCAAGCACTTGATCAAACGCCTTGTTCAATCCGGTCGTTTCAATATCATAAAAAAGATAGCTGCTGGTCATAGGCCACCGCTTTAAACCACATCTGGATAACATAATATCTTTGATTCAATTCAAATTCAAAGATCTATTCAAATTTGTCAAGGCAAAATGTGTAAAACACAGATCTCTGCATCTGCAGCTCAATTTGGGTGTTGATTCTTATGGGTTGGAATTTTAATGGGAGCAGGGTTAAAGGATGGACTAAGGGCCAAGGCGCAAGGCTCATGGTTACGGATAAAAGTATTTATTGTGTTTGGGGATAAAAATTATAGCCGAAATTAAGGCAGCCGGTATTGGGTGGCAGATAAAATGGCAGAGAATATATAGGATTCACCTTCTGTCCTCTGTTATCTGTCTTCTGTCCTCTGCCTTCAGCGTGCATCGATGCTCAATTCATTCGGGTCGTAACCAAATTCCTCCAAAAGTTTTTTAGCCGTTTTGACAACCTCGTCAGGAGTCATTTTAGTCTCGACAAAGATATCCGTTCGTTTTATTTTTTCC
The DNA here is from genome assembly GCA_049669725.1 of Desulfobacterales bacterium. Lineage (GTDB taxonomy): Bacteria > Desulfobacterota > Desulfobacteria > Desulfobacterales > JAFDCJ01 > JAFDCJ01. The sequence continues at coordinate 14 of JBATKU010000338.1, read as the reverse complement.
GGTATTCGCAGCTG
>JBATKU010000337.1:0-5529 GCA_049669725.1 Desulfobacterales bacterium | reverse complement strand
TGTGAGACGGTTTCAGCAATCGCATCCTCCCTGGAACGATTTCCCAGAAAGGCGTCGACCAGGCTATCAACCGCTTTTTCGATCACCCTGTCGGTCTCCCCTTTATCGCGTTCATAGGGTCTTATTTTGCAGCCTATTTTGCGGAGCATTCCCCCGAACATGTATGCAAAATAATTGTTGATCGGCAGGGTCATGGAAATGTCCAGCATTGAAATCTCCCCCACGTATACCTCCGCCCGCTCCATACCGTTGCCGTATGAATTTAAAATATATTTGATATGATGGGGATACAACTTGAGGTTGCAGGCAATTTGGCGACTACTTCGGCCGCCTCCAGAATTTTGGCAGCATAGTGCCAGTGCAATTCGTTGAGAAGGGGATCGATCTCGACCGCCGCCCGGGCGTGGGTGGTAATTTCGTCGATGGCGATGTCCGCCCCGATGATTTTGCCGATAAATTTCCGACCGGCCCCGCCGCCCATCTTGAAGCGATTTTCGGAACGGCCCCCTGATTGCTGCAGGCCAGCTGACTGAGTTCGGCCGAACCGTTTGTTTTCGACATTTTTTGAACTGCAGCAGGAACATTTTGAAGTGCGCTCGAGCAGGAGGATTCGCTCAGTTAGCAGGTTTGCAAAATTCATTTCAACACCCCTTTCAAATTGCGGGCAAGAGGTGAAAGTTTACTGTTTTTTGCCCCTTGAATATGACAATAAAAGCTGTGGGTGTCAAGCGGGGAGATACAGTTCATAGCTGGAGGCTGATAGTTCATACCAAAAACGGATTTTCAATCAATTTCACCTCGTGGCCGACGGCCGCGCCCGCCTATGAATCGGCCGGGCCGCCAGATCGAACAGCCGCCGGTTCACCTCGAAGGTATCTTCACATCATCAGGATTTGGGCCGGGTACACTGATCGACCAGGTACAAAATGGACCGGTAGTCAATACCGCTGTGAGTCGTCAGGCCGATTTCGCAGGTGCGGCTGGTGGAATAACCGGTGTTGACTTCTGGAGGCAGCTGTTTTTTCAACCGTCTTAGTCCAAAGGCGTTTAACTCGGGCACCGTAAATCCCCGGTCGCCGGCAAAACCGCAGCAGATCACATCGGGTGTCACCACTTTTGCGGCGCACATCTCGGCCAGCCGGCGAAAATCGGTTTCCAGGCCCATTTTCTTGGCGCTGCATACCGTATGAATGGCGATCGGTTCTGAAATTTTATCGAAAATCAAACGCGGCGCCAGGTAGGTCAGCGCAAACTCGATGGGTTCAAACAGCTTAAGGCGGCTGTCCAGGGTTTCTTTCATATGATACAGACAGGGGCTCATATCGCACAGGATCGGAATGCGGCCGTTGTCGGATACGTTTAGCAGGACTTCTCCGAGCTCCCCGGCCTTTGCGGCGGCAGTCTCGTTCAATCCTTTGCTGGCAAAGGGCATGCCGCAGCATAATTGGTCCATGCGGTCCGGGTAGATAATGTCTAAGCCGGCTTTTTCCAGCAGGGATGCGGTGGTACGGGTCAGCGAATCCAGCCCGTGCCCTCTGACCGGTCCCATGGAGCGGTTGATACATGCCGGAAAATATACAACCGGGTCGCTTCCGGGCCGGTTGAAGGTTGGTAGCTTCACCGTAGCGGCAGCCGTGGGCATGGCCGGCGTCCACTGCGGCAGCCGTTTTCCAGAAATGTTGCGCAGACCACCGGCGAGACCCTGCATGCGTTCGGTTCCCAGCAGGTTGTGGGCCATGTCGAGCAAACTGAGCCCGAAACGGGTGAGGGCCGTAACAGACCCCATCCGTTTGGCTACATGGGAACCAATCTGCCGGGCGGCGGGCGATAGTTGATCATGGCGCAGCGCTTTGATGAGCTTGCCCGTGTCGATTTCCACCGGGCAGGTCAGCGCACACAACCCGTCGGTGGCGCAGGTCTGATCCCCGTAGTAAACGAACTCCTTTTTTAGTTCGGCCAACCTCGCAAGGTCCTGGCCCGAAGCCGCCAGGCGGGTTATTTCACGGTAGATCACAATACGCTGGCGGGCCGACAGGGTCAACCCGTGGGACATGCAGCTGCGCTCACAGAACCCGCATTCGGTGCAGGTGTCCACCAGTTCGTGGGCCTGAGGCATGGGTTTGATATTTTTAGCATGGGCCTCGGGATCGTCGTTGATGATCACCCCCGGATTAAGCATGGCGTCGGGATCGAATAGGTCTTTGACGCCCCGCATGACATCATAAATCAGATCGCCCCATTCCCGCCGCACAAAAGGGGCCATATTGCGACCGGTACCGTGCTCGGCCTTTAAGGAACCGTCGTATTTGTCCACCACCATATCGGCCAGTTTTTCCATAAAGGCCTTGTATTTTTCGATCTCGGTCGGATCCGACAAATTCGGAGTGAGCACGAAATGGACGTTACCGTCGAAGACGTGTCCCCAGATAATGGTGTCTGTATAGGCATACTGATCGAACATATCCTGCAACTCGAGCAAACAGGGGCGCAATTGGTCAATGGGTACCGCAATGTCCTCGATGATAACGGTGGTGCCCTTCTGGCGGGCGTGGCAGACCGAGGGAAACAGGCCTGATCGGATACTCCACAGGGCCTCTGCCTGCTCCGGATCGGTGGAAAATTCAAACTCACGGACCATGGGAAAGTCGGCAAACTTGATGTTGATATCATCTACCTGCCGCTGCAAAATTTCCATATTATCGGCCGCGGTTTCAACCAGCAGGGCGGTGACGGTATCCCCGAGGGGCTTGATATAAGGCGGCATGCCGGGTTTATCCTCTACCGAACGCAATGACACCCGGTCCATCAACTCAGCGGCACTGACCTGACAGTCTTTTAAAAGGACGACGGCCTCACAGGCCCGGGCAATGTCCGGAAACAGCATCAGTCCGGTCGACTTGTAGCCGGGTACATCCAGGGTGCGAAAAGTAACCTCTGAAATAAAGCCCAGGGTGCCCTCCGATCCAATCATCAGGTGCTGAATCATATCGATGGGATCGTCAAAATTGAGCAGAGCGCTGACGCTGTAACCGGTGGTGTTTTTGATCTCATATTTGCGCCTAATGCGGGCCACGGTATCCGCATCCTCCTTGAGGCGCCGGGCCAGGTCGGTAACGCCGTCGACCATGTCTTGACGATCGGCAAGAAAGGCCTGGCGGCTGTCTTCATCTCTGGTATCCAGCACGGTGCCGTCGGTAAAAATAATTCGCATGCCAAGGACCGTCCCCATGCTGTTGCCGGTGATGCCGCTGGCCATGCCGCAGGCATTGTTGGAGACGATCCCGCCGATTTTAGCTGAATTAATGGAGGCCGGATCCGGCCCGATTTTCTTACCGTAGGGGGCCAGGTAGCCGTTGGCCTCGGCACCCAGAATTCCGGCACCCAGGGTGATTTCGCTGCGGTCTTCACTGATGTGGTAATCGCGCCAGCCTTCGGGGCCTAAAGCCACCAGCACCGAATCGCTCAGCGCCTGGCCGGAAAGACTGGTACCGGAAGCGCGAAAAGTGATCGCTATTTCAAGTTCCCGGCAGGCCTTTAGGACTGACAGGGTTTCGGTTTCATTTTCAACTTTGACGATCACTTTGGGGGTTAGTCGATAAAAACTGGCATCGGTTCCGTACGCCAACGTTCGCAGAGGGTCGGTAATTAACCTGGCCTGCGGAATGTCGGCAGCCAGAAGATCAAGCATGGATTGATAGGATTGGGCAAGCATACAGGACTCCTGTCAGTGTAATTTCCCGCTAAACGGGGAAACGCATCATCCGGACGTTCATATACTCAATTGCAAATGAAATCAAATGCTAATCGACTTTCCAAAGACAAAAATCAAATGATTTCACTATGGGTGATTTATTGGCAGAAGGGCGGCGGGATCGAAATCCGATATCTCAAATTCGAGATCTAAAATTTGCCTTCTAACCCCTGAACCCAGGAAAGCAGGGCCTCATCCTCTCCGAAAGGGGCAATGAACTGCAATGAAAGCGGCAGCCCGTTTTGGGCGCGCCCGGCAGGCAGGTTGACCACCGGCAGGCCGGCATGCGTCCAGGGCAAGCTCATATTGGGGTCGCCGGTGGCATGGATTCCGCCCGGCGCCGGACCGCAGGCTGCCGGGCAAACCCAGAGATCGATTTCCGCTTCGGCCATTTGCGCTTCCAGTTCCGCCCGCAGTTTGGCACAATTGGCGCGCGCCGCGGCAAGCGCTTCTTCAGAAACCTTTTGGCCGATTTCGATAATCTCTGCCGTGCGGGGTCGGTAGAGGGCCGCGTGCCGGGCATAAATTTCGGCATGCTCCCGGGAAAATTCGGCAAAAACCATCTGCCGGTGCAAATGATTCAATTCCTCGATATCGGCCAGGATCGGTATCCGCTTGACCTTAGATCCGATCTCCTCCAGCATTTGCACCTGCTTTTCAAATGCGTCCAGGGCCTCCGGTTCGGCCTGTTCCAGGTAAGGGCCGATCGGCACACCCAGCGCCGGTAGCACACCGCGCACGAAATCCGCACGCCAATCCCGGCAGAGCAACGATGCGGCCAGGGCCATACCGGCAACATCCTGGGTAAAGAGACCCACATGGTCTATGGTGCGTGAAAAGTAGACCAGTCCTTTGGTTGGCAGGCGATTAAGGGTCGGTTTGAAGCCCACGATGCCGCAAAAGGCCGCCGGTCGAGTCACCGAGCCGATGGTCTGGGTGCCCAGCGCCAGGGCACAATACCCGGCTGCGACGGCCGCAGCACTTCCGCTGCTCGACCCGCCGGGTGTGTACGCCGGATTGTGGGGATTGCGCGTCGGGCCGGGTTCAAAGTAGGCAAACTCGGTGGTCACCGACTTGCCGAGGATCAACGCCCCGGCATCCCGCAGCAGGCGCACTATATTGGCCTCGGGTCCTGCAAAAAGCTCGGGCGGCACCCTGGTTCCGGCCCGGGTCACAAATCCGGATACGTGGAAAATATCTTTGACCGCCACAAGAAGCCCGAAAAGCGGCGGTCGATCCGACGGGGCCGGAAATCTCTGCAGAAGTCCGGCAACTTCCTGGCCCAGGCGCTCAAGGCGGTCCGGCTCGGGCAGCATGGCTTCCACCCGGGAATCGATATCGACTACCCGGGCACACATGGATTCAACATATTCCCTAAGATCCAGGCGACCGCTGCGTAAAACCTCTACAGTGGCGGCCAGCGAATGAGGCTGAATTAACTCGGATGTATCTGAATTTCCAATTTTCATTTTACGGTCCGACTTTTATAGATTTTAGCTTCCGCTTGTCACCCCATCAAAGCAGATAGGGTCGCAATTCAAAAAACCGTTTAATTTCAGATTGTCATGCCGGACTTGATCAGGTATCCGGAATTTTTTCAACGATCTGTATATGAAGTGCAGAAATGACACTAGTATTATCTGTCTTTTGTGTCAAGACCATAAAAAAGCGGCCGTCCGAAAATCAAATTGACGATTTTCCCTCAATTAATTTCAAAAGGTTACGATAATATATAAAGAACCCGAAAACAGCTTATCGCTTGAATGTGAATTGAGGAA
>JBATKU010000336.1:0-1707 GCA_049669725.1 Desulfobacterales bacterium | reverse complement strand
GTCGATTATGAGCATATTGAAGAGGCCGGTTCCACCATGTGTAGCGGCGGCATGATGATAATGGATGAAGACACATGCATGCTGGATATGGCCAGATATTCACTTGAATTTTATGAAGATGAAGGATGCGGCCAATGTACGCCATGTAGAGAAGGAATTCCTGTGTTGGTAAAACTGCTCACCGAAATAACGGAAGGAAACGGAACACCAAAGCACAAAGATGTACTGCAAGAACTTTCTCTTATGATTAAGGATACCTCTCTTTGTGCACTCGGAAGAAGTGCACCGGACCCGGTTTTTTCCACTCTGAAATACTTCCGCGATGAATATGAGGCTCATATCACGGAAAAACACTGCCCAGCAGGAGTTTGTAAAGCACTTACCACGTTTATCATAGACGAAGGTAAGTGCACCGGATGCACGTTATGTGCTCGAAACTGTCCGGTTGGCGCCATTTACGGCGAAAAAAAAGAGCCGCATTTCATTGACGCGGATAAATGTGTTCGATGCCGGCTCTGCTACGAGCAATGCAAATTTGATGCTGTACTAAAAGGATAGTATAACCTCAATTGAGTGTAAACAAAATGCTGATAAATATAAAAAGAATAAAAAATACAAGATTTTACCATGCTATAAATCTGTTGCGATAAAACGGGGATAGAAGAGTTATCATCAGATGTTTATTTCATCATTTTGTTAACCCTACGGGAAAGCCGATGATACCCCATCTCCTTTGTTATCAAGGACTCGCAGTAGACGACTACGGCTTCGCCCTTGATGCCGCGGATATGGGGCATCTTCGACTTTCATTCAATTGAGGTATAATTGACCCATGTCCAAAACAATTCATATGACAATCAACGGTAAAAAGATTCAGGCGCCTGAAGGAACGACGGTTCTTGAGGCTGCAAAAAATGAGGGGATATATATCCCCACCATCTGTCACCACGAAGCGTTAAAACCGGCCGGAACCTGTAGACTTTGCATTGTGGAGGTGAGTGGTTCGATTCAGCCCGCTGTCCGTGCCTCATGCCTTCAGACGGCAAGAGACGGGCTTGTGGTTGAGACGGAAACGGAACGTATCAACCGTAACCGCAGGCTTATTCTGGAGTTGCTATTAGGACGCTCGCCGGAAAACAGCTATCTTATTGATTTCGCTTCAAGATATGGGGTGACTTCCAGTCGTTTCTTCACCGGAGAAATCAATGATTGCATCCTCTGTGGCCGGTGTGTTCGGGTCTGCCGTGATGAAATCGGTGTTTATGCCCTTTGTTTTGTGAATCGGGGTCAGGCGCGCAAAGTAACCACCGATTTTGAGCGGCTTTCAGAATATTGTATCGGCTGCGGGTCCTGTGCCCAAGTTTGCCCCACTGGTGCGATCAAGGTGGAAGACCGGGGTGATCAAAGAAAAATATATACCTGGGGCCAGGTATTGGCGCGATTTAAACTTGAAAAGTGCGAGCATTGCCATACGCCCTTTGCACCCAAAAAATATCTGGAACTTATCAATGAGAAGGCTTATAAGCCTAAGGGCCTGGAACTGATAGATTATATCTGTCCTGAGTGTTTTAAAACCAGAGATCGCGTTCCAGAAGCTCGCAGAGCAGCCGCCATTAGAAAATCAGCAATGAAATGGTCGGTTCCAAGGTCTTGATGCAAATGATCAGTAACAAGTGACAAGTAACGAGTAATCCAATCTGTTAAACG
>JBATKU010000335.1:0-8931 GCA_049669725.1 Desulfobacterales bacterium | reverse complement strand
CTGAAGGTCAAAAGCACGCCCGGCCTGGGCCTCAATATTTTCATCAACCAGGAAAAGGTTGCCTTCGCGATGATAATAAATTTTCGGCTTATTACCATCAACCGCCATCTCGTCTTCAAATCGATCCAAAATTTCGAACGCATATTGGGAAATTTGAATATTTTCTTTAAGACTGAACTGGATCCGGACATTGCTCATTGAAAGCGTGGTTGAAGCCCGGGCATAGGTCGGGTCCCGCTCGATAACGGCCACTTTAAGGGTCGGGTCTTTTTGGGTCAGATAGTAGGCAGTGGCGCTGCCCATGATGCCGCCGCCCACAATGATCACGTCGTAAGTCTTGATGGACATACCTTATTCTTCCTCACAGACCTCAGTTCATGATGGGTCTTTAAAATTCGAAGCACGAAATCCGAAATTCGAAATCCGCCGGAGGCGGAAATGACAAAAATTCAAAAATTCTAAACATGAGGAATTTAATAATTATTCTTAGCACTTAAACTCTGCACTATTGTTTAATAAATTGGGTCATTTGAATTTCGGATTTGTTTCGGATTTCGATATTCGGATTTAGAATTTTCTTGAATTGCAAATGCTTTTTGTTGCAATTACAAAGGCAACCAAGTGCCGATACCCTTTTCCACCGCCTTCCGGTAAAGAAGCGGCGCCACCGCCATATCATCCAGGGCCAGACCCAGATTAGCGGTCATGGTGCGTTCTGCGGGTGTCCGGCGGCCCGCTTTTTGAGCGGTTGCCAATTCCCCCAGATCGGCATGCAGATCCGGGACATCCTTGAAATAGCCGGCTTGCTGTGCGGCACGAAACTGGTTCGTGTCATCGGTGCAAAATATGTCCGTTGCGTGCATAGCTGCCGGCTGCCAGTAAGCGTCGTAATCCACCAGGGAAGCAAAGGCACCCTCATCCAGCCAGCCGGGCGGTATCGTTGCATGGGGGCTTTTCATCATCGGTCCGGCCGTTACCACGATATCGCAGCCGGTCACGGCTTCCTGGGGTGTTTTGACCGGCACGACTTCCAATTCAAATTGGGTGCTGACTTCCTCGGCATATAGATTACGGGCTTTTTCGTTGGCATCATATGCCATCACCTTTTTTAGGGCAAATAGCACTTTCATTGCTTCCGCATGGCTGCGGCCCTGGACGCCGCACCCCAATATCCCCATCACGGATGACTCCGGGCGGGCCAGATGCCGGGCCGAAATCGCCGAGGCAGCGCCGGTTCGCTTGGCCGTCATCCACACGCCGTCCATCACTGAGAGCGGCAGGCCGGTTTGCACATCGTTGAAAATCAGCAAGCCTGAAATATAGGGCAGACCCCTATCGGGATTCTCCGGAAATCCGCTGACCCATTTGATCCCTGCGGAATTCAGATCGGGAATGGAGGCCGGCATGGCATGGATAAAACTGTCACCACCTCCTGGGTGTATCCCGGGTTTCGGCGGCATCTCGGTCCGGCCCTCGCCCTTGGCGATAAACATTTTTTCCATCGATTCAATAATTTCAGGCATTGTTAGATCGACATCAACAACGTCCTGGTAAGAAAGATAAAGCAAGCGAGTTTTTCCCATGATTCCTCCGGTCCGTGTAATTCCGTGTCCTTCTGTGGTGTGAATTATTTGGTCTTGAACCCGACGATGAGATCCGTTAAAAATTGATTGTTTCGAGCTATAGCGGTAGTTGGGCACGCCTGTCAAGGGAATACAGGATCAGGCTGCCCGCGCCTATTGGCCAGCGGCCGAAGGCCGCTGATAACGGCAGAACCGGCAGCGTTTTTTTGAATTAACCGGACATGATGTCCGGCTGCTGGATGTCCCATCGCAGGACTAGATCAGTCCCAGTATTATATTGGTTTCGAGTATCAAGCCTTAGTAGGTTTCAGGTGTCAGGTGTCAGGTGTCAGGTTTCAGGCGGCTGATCACCGGTCAAAGTTCCGGGTTACGAGTTACGGGTTCTAATGGTTCAGATATTCGGTAGAAATAGGAAGGTAAAAGGCGCAAGGCGCACGGCACAGGGAACAAGGTGATGAAATGATGGGTGGGGCGTTCTTTAAATCCGAAATCACAGATCTATCCTCTGCTTTCTGTCTTTTGTCATCAGCCCTCTGTCATCTGAACACTGACACCTGACACCTGAAACCCAATATTCCGAAAGTGAATTAAAGAATTGAACTTCAGAGGGCGGGTAATAACCCTAAAACGGGGGAAAGCCTAAATCCCGAAACTTCTGATGCGGTCCAGGCGGCTGGTGATTTCGGTGACGCGAATTCCGTATTTTTCATTCTGAACCACCACCTCTCCTCTTGCAATCAGCGTATCATTGGCAAAGAGGTCCACCGGCTCACCTTCCAGTTTGATCAGTTTGACTGCAGATCCCGGCGCGAGGTTGAGCAATTCATGGATCTGTATTTTTGCGCGGCCCAATTCGACTTTAATTTCCAAAGGGATATCGAGCAATAAATCGAGATCGATATCTTCACAGGATTTTGGTTCCTGCGCTGCCGTCGGTGGGTGATCTACCCGCTGTGCTGTCGGGGGCGGGCCAGGGGGTTTCTGTGATTCCGTCGCGTTAGCTTCAGACCGTACCGTTTTTGTTTCGGGTTGGATTACGGTTTCAGAAACCGGTTTTACTTCGCCGTCTTCCTCGCCCGGCTGCGTTTTGAGGCCAACTTCAACAAAGATCCAGTTTTGCTGGTGGAGGAAAGCAAAACGCTCAAACCGTTCCATCTTCAAGGATTTGATGGTGAAGTCGCCTTCATAAGTCATTGAAGGCGTTGAAAGCACACAGGTGAGGCCGACATCATTTAAGGCGGATTTCAGGCTGCCGGCGACGATATTGCTGATTTCTGAGAATAGATCCTTAATTTCTCCATCGCCTTCGAGCTCCTCAGGCTCCTTGTTGAGCCTATTGGCGGTCATCAGGCGAGCGAGATCGGTGGTTACCTGAATATTTAAAATTCCGGCAACATTGCCGGCGAAGTCTACGGCGGCGACCACACGGTCAGCATCACCGGTATCCTGTGGTTCGGATTCGGAATGCTCGATTTTCATCGACACCATGGTGTCGAAAACGTTGACCATGGATTCGATGACGTGGGACTTAATATCAAAATTTTTTAGATTGCTCATACAACGTTCCGAAGTAGTTCCTAAATCCGATCCGCCGGAATTTTGGGTTTGTCATGAAACCGAAAATAGCATAGTCTCTAAATAAATGGGTCAGAAAAGTTGAGAATGCAATATTTATTCCACAAATTTTGCCTGAAACCCATGTGAGGGTTCGACCGAAGAGATAGTACGGTTTTAGTAATATTTAAAGATAGTTATCATATTCTAAGAATTACATCGGAAACATGAAAACCACCGATGTTAACGGCGCGGACCTGCAAAATTGATCAAGTTGGCGTCCCGGGTGTTGATGATATGACGCTTGAACCATGCTTGTGGGGTCGTAGCCGAAGGGCGAAGACCCAAACCGTTTACGGAGTAAACAATGATTATTGGCATTATGGCCGACAGTCACGGGCAGGCTGACTCCATTCGTGATGCCCTTGCGGTATTTGCCGATGCGGGCTGTCGCTCTGTCTATCATCTTGGTGATGTCTGTGATTCAGCCCATCCCGAGACGGCCAATGTCTGCGTGCGGCTTTTGCAGGAGCGGCGTGTGAAAACCATTAAAGGCAACAATGATCAGGCGATCGTCGCCAATCACATCGGCCGGGCAAAGTCGCCGGTATCACCGGAGATTCTGCAGGCGATTAAAAAACTTGAACTGGTGAAGTATTATCAAAATGCGATGTTTATCCATTCACTGCCATTTATCCGGGAACTGGGCCTGGCCAGTATGATCGGTACCATGGGCCCCCAGGAAATCCGCAGTTTTTGCGATGAGTTCCCCGGATATATCCTGTTTCGGGGTCATAGTCATAATCCGGAAATCGCCTGGCGGAATGGCCGGCAGGTAAAAGTCCAATCCCTGTCTGCCGGTGTTCAATTAGATTTGTCGGAAAGAATCCCCTGTGTGGTGACCTGTGGTGCTTTGACGCGGGGGTTGTGTATGATCTGGAACCCGGAAGACAATTATATCGAAAGCCTCTTGATTCGTTGAAAGATAGCTGATCCGGACAGGGCCGAACCCAAAAGAAAAGATTAATCCCGCAAGCGCGAAAGGACGAAAACACGAAAAGAAAACGAGATAAATTTCGTGTTTTCTAAATTTCGTGTTTTCGTGATGAATACAGTATGTTCCTAGAGTGCAGAGAATGCAAAATTAAAGCTCTAAATTGAGCTGTTTCTTTAGCTCTTCTTCCCGCAGAACTTTTTTCAATATCTTGCCGACATCGGATTTGGGCAGATCTTTTCTGAATTCAAATAGGGTTGGTAGTTTATAGTCAGCCAGGCGGGTTTGGCAGTATTCAATCAATTCTTCCGTCGCAACGGATTCATCTTCCGCCGGCACCACAAATACTTTAATCTGCTCACCGTGGCTTGGATGGGGAAGGCCGATGGCGCAGGCCTCTTTGATTTTGGGATGGGCATACAGCACTTCCTCGATTTCGCGCGGGTAGACATTGTGACCGCCGGATATGACCATATCTTTTTTTCGATCAACGATGTAGAAATATCCGTCTTCATCCATGCGGGCAATATCGCCGGTGAACAGCCAACCGTCTTTAAGGGCCCTCGCGGTTTCCTGAGGGTTTTTCCAGTAGCCTTTCATTACCTGGGGACCCCTGACCAGCAGTTCACCGCTTTGCCCCACCGGGACATCGGTTGTCCCTTCTGCGAGATCTACAATCCGGCAATCGGTATCCGGAAAGGGAAGACCGACACTTCCCACTTTTCGAACGCCGTTAAAGGGATTCGCATGGGTAATGGGCGCAGCTTCGGTTAAACCAAAACCTTCCGAAATAGCGGCTCCGGTCAATCCTTCAAATTTTCTGATTACCTCCAGGGGCAGTGGGGCGCTGCCGGAGAAACAGCCTTTAATGCAAGTCATTGAGGTCTTGCGGATTTCCGGATGATTGAGTAAGGCAATATACATGGTCGGAACCAGCGGGGTAAAGGTTGGCCGATATTTACGAATAGCGGCCAGTAATTTTTCCGGTCGGGGGCTGGGAATCAGGATATTGGTCCAACCGGCGAAAATGGCATTGTTCATGGAACAGGTCAGTCCAAAAGAATGAAAGAAGGGAAGGGCGCCCAGAATGATTTCATCTTTACCGGCAAATTGAGGAAACCAGGCATCGATTTGCTGGGCCTGAAAGCTCAAATTGGCGTGGGTCAGCATAACACCTTTGGCAACACCGGTGGTACCTCCGGTATATTGAATCATCGCCACATCATCCATTGATACGCCGGTGTGGCGTTGGTGTCCTGAATCGTTGGAAAGTACTTTTTTCCAGCGGTGGACGTTCTCAGCAGGCTGAACCCGGGCTGTCAGGCCTTTCCTTCCGGCAGACAACGGGAAAAGGAGATTTCCGGCCAGGGGCAGGTAATCGCCGAAAGATGTATGGATAATCTGTTTGAGTTTGGTTTGCGGTCTCAAGGCAATCATTCGATCGGCCAGAAGATCCATGGTAATCAGAACTATGGCGGCTGAGTCCTGAAACTGAAATAACAGCTCGCGATCGGTATGCTGGGGATTGCACATGACCGCAATTGCACCAATTTTCAACGCGGCGTAGTAGCTGACGACGCAGGGAATAACATTCGGCAGGAGGATAGCCACACGATTCTCCTTGCCAACACCCAATGCACTCAGACTGGCGGCCAAGCGATTGGCCATCTCGTCGAGCCGACGGTAAGAGATCTTAAATCCTTCACAAATTATGGCGGTTCTCTCCGGATACCGGCGTGCTGAATTTTCAAGGTATTCAGGCAGGGTAATTTGCTCATAGTCAATGTTTTCAGGCACGCCTCTTTCATAATGGGCCAGCCACGGTTTGTTCTCATATTTGATTTGAGCTGCCATGTGTCCCCCTGCGGGGTAGTTTATTGGTTAAATAGTTGATTGATTGGTTGATTGGGTTCTGAAGGGTGCCTTCTTTTAACTATTTAACTTATCAACCAATCAACTAATCAACTAAATTTCACCCTAGTTGGGCGCTCGCGCCCAATTAGGGTGAAATTTCCTCCAGTATCTCTCCATCTGAATTCAACATGAATATCAAAAAGCCATGCTGGGCGGCATCTTTGGCCAGTTCCTCAAACAGGATCGCCTGGGCTTCGTACTTTTTTCCTTTTTCGGTTATCAACTGTATCAGGCCTTGCTGGGCGATATCCTTTTCGTAAAAGGCCGGTATAAAGGACACATTTTTTTTATCATCATGTTGTCCCAGAAACTGCTCATTTTCGCCGGGGTTTTGGACAATCACCCAGATCCAAGTATCAGAAGTTAGCTTGTCGGTCATTTCTTGACTCCTCTCAGATTAAGCGCTGATGCTTTATTATCGAATAATAACAATTTACTCTCCAGACGGCTTGCTGAGTTCTCCTTGCAGATCGGTTTGCATTTTTTTTTCAATGACTGCCGGTGGTAAATTGCGACTGAACAGATAGGACATCTTTGCCAGGGCGGCTTCGACCGTCATATCATAGCCACTGATAACACCGGCTCCGGCAAGGGCTGCGCCGGTGGCATAATCTTCCATGTTAACGCTGCCTTTGAAACACTGGGTGCAATTGACAATCACCACTCCGCGATCTGTTGCCGCTTTGAATGCGTTTAGGAGCCCGGTATCCTCCGGACCGTTGCCGATCCCGTAAGTTTCTAAAACCAGTCCTTTAATCGGGGGCTGCAGAACATTGGCGACGATATCAGCAGAAATACCCGGAAACAGTCTCAACACAGCCACCCGCGACTCGCGCATGGGCTTGACCGTTACCTTTTTGGTTTTTTTAGAAGGGGGTTTCACCAGGTTCCAGTTGATTTTAATCTCAATGCCGACGGTCCCGATGGCTGGGAAGTTGGGCGAGTCAAAGGCGTCAAATCCCTCGGCGTCGACTTTAACTGCCCGGTTGCCTCGCAGTAATTTGCTGCCGAAACAAAGGCAGACCTCGGGGATCGCAAAATTGGCCGCAATCAGCATGGCTGTAAACAAATTTTCCCGGGCATCGTTGCGCACCTCACACAGGGGAATCTGGGCACCGGTGATGATGACCGGCTTTTGAATGCCCTGCAGCATGAAAGGCAGGGCAGATGCTGTATAGGCCATGGTGTCGGTCCCATGTAAAACCACGAACCCATCGTAGCTGCCATAGTGGGTGGCGATATCTTCGGCAATTTTTAACCAATCATCCGGTGTCATATTCGATGAGTCAAGCAATGGTTTATATTCCCGGATCTCATACAGTGGCATGCTGCTGCGCTTTAATTCCGGAAGGGCCGACATCATGGTTTGCAGGAAGCCCGGAAGCGGTTTATAACCACGGGCGGCTTTTTGCATGCCGATGGTACCGCCCGTGTAGGCAATGTAGACCCGTTTGCGCATAAATGTTTGAGGTTCAAGGGTTCAGAGTTCAGCGTTCAGGGTTCAACGTTCAGGGTTGACCATTCCCACCGGCCGCAGGCAAAGGCACCTATCAACATTATTCTTAGTTTTCCTTGCCCTCAATAGTTAAATGATCGAGCAAGGCACATGTGATACAGTACAGAATTGCTTTAACCTCTGAACTTTGAACCCAGAACGGTTACGTTTTATCTTTTTTAAATCGGTTTGAAATCCCAGGTTGGTCTATCGATGTCGATTGATCCGGCATCCGAGCCTTCAAAGTCAACCGTGGCAACGTTTTCACACATCTGCTTTATTTTTTTCAGCACCGGCAGATGCAGTCGGTGCTGCTGATAACGCTCCAGGGCTTCTATGTTGGCAAATAGTGACACCAGGGCAAAATCGAAAGATCTTTGGGAACGGATGACGTCCCGGCCGAATTCATATAAATGAATTTCAGTAATCTTGTTGGGCAGATCGTCCAGCATTTTTTCGAGTTCTTCGATATCTGATTCAGTGACGCCGGACTTGAATTTCAGCAATACAAGATGGTTTATCATAGCCGCCCCTTCTTAAAATAGAATTGATCAAGTATAACCAGAATAGCGTTCGCATGACAAGTGTCTGAAACGGAATAGTCTGAATCGAATCATTAGAAAGGCGAGAAAACAGTCAAAGGTTGACGCTGCCTGATTTAGGCTTGAAATCAGGATTTTTTTTGTCCCTTTTGGCCTTGTGGACTTCCTTGCGCTGCCAGTCGATCTGATTTTTGATTTCACTGAGTATAAAGGAGCTTTTTAAACTCCTGGAAAGGATTTCGGCGCTGGGTACGGTGCCGATTGTTTTTAGCATAAAATCATTTACAGCCTGAAGGGCCTCCGGAATACTTTTGTGAAAAACACCGGCTCTGGCAAGAATATTCTGCGCCGGGCCGGCGATTAGATTCAGGGTCCAAACAGGATTTCTAAAATCAATTTGATCCTCCTCGGCTTTTTCGGCCTTTTTTTTGAGCTGATATTTGATCTGGTTGCCGATTTCGTTGAGAATAAAATAGGATTTCAACATCTCTGCTATTTCATCCTGGCCGGGCTCCACTCCGGTAATCCTTTTAACATATCTCATGATGGTCAGGATAGCATCTTTGACGCTATCGTCAATGCGAACAAATTCGGCCAAGTCAAACTCCTTTTAATTCCGGTCAATATTATAAAAAATATAGAAATTATAACTAGTTGTCAAGCTTCAGCTCTATCATTTCCTCCTTTGGGTTAAACCAACAATCGGCTGGATAAACTGCGACTCCGTATCCCAGGGAAACAGGATCCAGGTGTCCTGGCTGACTTCTGTAATAAACGTATCCACGACCGGACGTCCGGCGGGCTTGGCATAAACGGTTGCAAAATGAGCCTTGGGGAGAAGGTTTCTGA
>JBATKU010000334.1:0-2879 GCA_049669725.1 Desulfobacterales bacterium | reverse complement strand
GCTGGCCGTTACCCTGGCCCAGGCCCGGGTCAAAGATTCCGAAAGCCGGTTGAGGGTTGCCGAAGAAGAGGCGGCGGCCGCCAAAGAAGAATGGCGATTGCTATACAAGGACAAGGGGGTAGCTGATGAGGACCCGCCCGCCCTTGTGGCCAAAGAACCGCAGCTGGCGGCCGCCAAAGCCAAGCTGGCGGCTGACAGAGCCGATCTCCAGAAAGCGCGGCTGAACCTTGAGCGAACCGAGTTGAAGGCGCCGTTTAACGGCCGTGTAAGTGAAGAAAGTGTTGATATCGGCCAGTATGTTTCCAGCGCCAAACCTCTGGCAACCCTATTTTCCACCGAAGCTGCCGAGATTGTCGTCCCCTTCGACGACGAAGCCCTGTTCTGGTTTCATGTGCCCGGATTTACGCCGGGAAACGGTGCGGGCTCACCGGTTAAGATTTTGGCCCGCATTGCCGGCCGCGAGTTGACCTGGTCCGGCGAGGTGGTCCGGGCCGAGGGCAAGCTTGATGGACGCACCCGCATGGTCCAGGTGGTGGTTCGGGTGCAAAAACCCTATGCCAGAAAACCGCCCCTGGCAGCCGGATTATTTGCGGCCGTTGAGATTCAGGGGCGCACCCTTGAAAATGCAGCGGTTATACCGCGGGCAGCCTTAAGAGATAACAACACGGTCTGGGTGGTGGATGATACGGGACAGCTGGTATTTCGCCGCGTAGACGTGGCCAGACTGGGAACGAATCAGGCCATATTGCGTTCAGGGCTTGCGGACGGCGAAATGGTGGTTACCTCCGGCCTGAATATCGTCACCGATGGTATGAAGGTCCGTATTATGCCTCAAAACAAGGACAGTAAATCATGAAAAGCGCTGTTGCCTGGTTTACAGGAAATCATGTGGCCGCCAACCTGTTGATGATCTTTTTGCTGGTTGCCGGCATCATCACGGGATCGACCATGAAAATAGAGGTCTTTCCCGAAATGGAATTGGACATCATATCAATATCGACCGTCTATTCCGGTGCTTCGCCTTCCGAGGTTGAGGGGGCTATTTTACGTCGGATCGAGGAAAAGGTGGCCGGTCTGGCAGGGATCGAACGCATCGATTCGGTCGCCCGGGAAAGTGTCGGCCAGATAACCATTGAGGTTATGAAGGACTGGGATGTAAAAAAACTGCTGGATGAAGTCAAATCGGAGGTCGATCGCATTACGACGTTGCCCGATGAAGCTGAAAAACCCGAGGTGCGCGCATTGACCAGACGCAGTAACGTGATCAATGTGGCGGTTTTTGGCGATGCCGATGAAGCCGTTATCAAATATCTGGCCGATGACATCAAAGATGAGATCACCAACCTGCCCGGAATCACCCAGGCCGAATTATACGGGATACGCGCCAGTGAAGTTGCCATCGAAATTTCGGAAGAAACACTGCGGCGTTACGGGCTGACCCTGGGACAGGTTGCCGAGGTCGTTAGAAAAGGCAGCCTGGATCTGCCGGCCGGAAGAATCAAAACCAGCGGTGGCGAGATCCTTATCCGCACCAAGGGACGTCGTTATCACGCCGACGATTACCGCGATCTATCGGTGTTGACGTATGCCGATGGCCGCAAGGTGACCCTGGGGCAAATCGCAACACTCAAGGACGGTTTTGAAGACGTGGATTTGAGTGCCCGCTTTCAGGGCAAGCCCGCCGCCATGATCCATGTTTTCCGGGTGGCGGATCAAAACGCACTGAAAGTGGCCCAGACCGTTAAAGATTATATCGAAGAGCTCAGACCCAGACTGCCGGCCGGAGTCGATATCGCTTTTTACTCCGATCGATCCGAGATTCTAAAGAGCCGGTTGAATTTGCTGCTCAAAAACATGGCCATCGGTCTGCTGCTGGTCAGCATATTGCTGGGATTTTTCATGAATCTGCGCCTGGCTTTCTGGGTGACTCTGGGGATACCGATCTCTTTTGCAGCCGCCTTAATGGTGCTGCCCAAAATGGATGTTTCCATCAACATGATATCCTTGTTCGCCTTTATCATGGTGCTGGGCATCGTGGTGGACGATGCCATCATTATCGGAGAGAACATCTACCGTAAGCAGGAGGAAGGCTATGGTTCCTTTAAGGCAGCGGTGGAAGGCACACTGGAGGTGGGACGTCCGGTGATATTTTCGGTTCTGACAACCATGGTGGCTTTCTGGCCCTTGACGATGGCAGGCGGCACCATGGGCAAAATTATGCGCAATATCCCGGTTGTGGTCATTCTGGTTCTGGCGGGTTCGCTGGTGGAATCCCTGTTTATCCTGCCGGCGCATCTGGAGCGCAGCGCCGGCAAAACGGCGGCCAAAAGATCGGGCCCCTTGAAAGAAAAGCGCGCTGCCCGCTGGCTAAAATCGATCATCCATGGACCTTATGCCCGCCTGGTTAACCTTTGCGTCAGCTGGCGTTATGCGACGTTGGCCCTGGGTCTGGTTTTGCTTTTGCTCTGCTTCGGCGTCTGGCAAGCCGGCTGGATCAAATTCGTTTTCTTTCCCCGGGTGGAAGGCAATACCATGCGCTGCTACTTAACGATGCCCGTGGGTACACCGGTGGAACACACCCAGGAGGTCATCGATAGAATCGAGCAGGCGGCGCTCGAGGCGGTGAAGGAGGCTGACAGCCTGCGTCCCAAGGGCGCGCCATTTCTTATGGAATATTCCCTGATGCTGATCGGCGCCCATTCGGGCAGAGGCGCAACCAGGGGCAGCGGCGGCCATCTGGCACAAATCTGGGTAAATTTGGTTGAAAGTGAGGTGCGAGAGATCAGTACCGCTGCGCTCACCCGGGAATGGCGCAAAAAGGTCGGCAACATCCCCGATGCGGAATCCATTACCTTTCGCAGTGAAATTCACGGTGCCGG
>JBATKU010000333.1:0-24773 GCA_049669725.1 Desulfobacterales bacterium | reverse complement strand
CTTTTAGAGTGCGGCTGTATATTGCTTCAAAAATATCAGAAGAAAAGCAATTAAACGATTTGAGTGAGCGCGAAGCACTAATTCTGGAACTCATCGGTACCAAGTGCTGCATGAGTATCTCCGAAATCGGTAACTTTTACCCAAAAGTAAGCAGCAGTACGATTTCAACAACCATATCCAAGTTATGGAAGGATAAAAAACTGGTTGATAAAAAAATCCTTCCTGAAAATCAAAGAATTACCACGGTCAATTTAACCGAAAAAGGGCGAACCGTATTAGAGCAAATCAAGAAAAATCAATCCGCTGTCTTTAATACTGTAACCGCCTCTCTTGGTTTATCCGTTGAGCAAAGTGAATCATTTCAATATATCCTGGAGCATGCCATCGGGTATTTTGATGAAATGCTCGGGCTGGAGTTAAATACAGCGAGTGCTGCAGTTGCTTAGTACACAATTTCATAAATGTGATTATCACATAAAAACCTCACCGCTGAGCTCGCAGAGTACGCAGAGAAATTATACCGTTTAATATTACCTCTGCGATTAATTTAAATAAAACGGAAAAAACAACA
This sequence comes from Desulfobacterales bacterium, assembly GCA_049669725.1. Taxonomy (GTDB): domain Bacteria; phylum Desulfobacterota; class Desulfobacteria; order Desulfobacterales; family JAFDCJ01; genus JAFDCJ01. The sequence goes on along the minus strand of JBATKU010000333.1, from coordinate 24,202 downwards.
ATATTCGTGTGTAAAGCTCTTTGGTAAAAGGGAGGAGTAAGCACAATGAAAGCAGTGATATTGAGCGCAGGTCAGGGCAAACGGCTATTACCTCTGACCGCTGACAATCCGAAATGTTTATTAAACATCGAGGGACAGTCAATCATCGAATGGCAATTTGGTGAACTTGCCAAATGCGGTATTGATCGTGTTGCCGTCGTGGCCGGTTACCATGCTGATCGGGTCGAACAATTGCTGGCCCGGCGCTATGATCCCCATCGGGTGGGTGTGCTTTATAATCCGACCTATTCCTGGGCCGACAACCTTTTCAGTTGCTGGGTGGCGCGTCATGAGATGGGCGAAGAATTCGTGTTGTTAAACGGTGACACTTTGTTTGAGGCTGAGGTGCTCCAAGGTTTGCTGGATGCGCCGGTTCATCCGGTGACGGTGGTTACCCATAAAAAGGCCTATTACGATGCCGATGATATGAAAGTTTCATTGGACGGAGAACGGCTTGTCAATATCGGTAAAAAACTGGCCCCTGACAGCGTCGATGCCGAATCTATCGGGATGATTTTGTTTCGGCAGGAGGGGCCCTTGATGTTCCGCAGTGCCCTTGAAAACGCCATGCGAGACGCTTCGGCATCTAAAAAATGGTATCTGTCGATAATCGCTCAGATGGCCTGCTCAATGCCGGTCTGGACGTTTGCTGCCAACGGGCTTCAATGGTGTGAAGTCGATTTTCCTGCTGATCTCAAACAGGCGCGCAGGGTGGTGCGAGCGTTCAGCACCACGGATCGTTCCAACAGATATCCAGATAAAATCTATGCCAGGGGATAAACCAGAAGACAGAGGACAGAAAACAGATGACAGAAGACAGAGGGTAATACAAAATTGAGTTTTTAATCTGCCCTCTGATCTTTGCGTCCTAAGTTCTGTTTACTGCGTCCGCTCTCTGAGCTAACAGTCGAGTCATCTGATTTCTGTCCTCTATCATCCGTCCTCTGTTATCTGTCATCTGACCTCTGCCGCGACACTATCTCCTGCACCAGCTTCCAGTCACTGACCGAATCCACATCAATGGCTGCTTCCGGAAACGGTATGACCACGGCACCCGCCCTGAATCCAAGACGTCGCGATACGCGATTCAGAGCTTCGGCCAGGGAAAGTTGCCCCAACAGATACCGCAGCACTGCCATCACGCCCAGAATACGAATGACGCGCAGGGGCTTTTTGCGTTGGGTTTCGACCTGGCGCCAGAAATCAGCGGCCCGGCGGGCGCGGGGAGTGAGAAAGGCAAACAGGTTGCAGCCGCAATAGGATCCGTCCCGCAAACGGGTGGCGGTCCTTTGCGTCCGGGGGTACGCTTTTGTCACTGCTTCATGGCGGGCAACACCGGCAACGACATCACAACCGGTGCTGCGTGCACTGGTACAAAAATAATCGACAATCCGGGCACTCAGCATTGCATGATCGGCAGTGGTCAGTAAAACAGGTGTTTGTTCCGGCACAGATTGCAAAACCTGATAGGCGCTGGTACTGGGGGTTTGTAGATTTGGCATCCATCCCACCTCGCCTGATCTGATGCGGGCGGCAAGATCGGGCTCCAGATCTACAATAGACTGGGGTGGGCCGCAAAGGATTCGCGCATTTATTGCCGTTGATTCTGAAAGGGCGTCCAGCACGCGCAAGACCATCGGCGTACCGTCGATGGGAGCCATTGATTTGCAGCGTGCACCGGCAGCTCTGGCCACAGGATCATCCGGGCCGCGGTCAGCAGCAAGCACAACGGCGGTGAATTTTTGCTGGGATTGGTTCATAGCAGGATTAGTTGATTAGTTGATTGAGTTGATTGAGTTTATTCAAAAAGTTCGGATAATAAAATAGATTGAAATCCTTTAACCTAATCAACTAATCAACCAATCAACTATTTATCCAATCTTCATTCAAGTTCCTTACTATAGATTCGATAGGTTTTATAAATCTGGCCGCCGATGGCCTCGAGAATATTGCGCATGCCCTTGTTGTCTTCCAGGATCCAGGACAGCTCCAGTTTTTTTATACCGTGTTTAACGGCAGGCGGCTGCAGGGCGGCGATCACTGAAAAGGCGAGCGCAGCACCCAGCAGGCTGTCATGATATCGGGAGCGCACCCCCATTAAAGGGATCCTTGCTGTTTCTGGGTATTTCACTTTAAGACGCCAGAGAAGTTTGAGCCAACCAAAGGGCAGCAACCTTCCGTTAAGGTCCCGGATGGCCTCGTTGATATTCGGCAATATGACCATAAAAGCTGCCGGCTCACCGTCGACTGAGGCGAATGATATCAGATCTTCATCCACCAGCATTTTCAGGTCTTTGCCCAGATGTTGGAACTCGGCGTTGGTCCACGGGGTAAATCCCCAGTTTTGCGACCAGGCGTCATTGAAAATGTCTCGAATAATATTTAATTCTGCTTTGAAATCAGATTTACGCAGGGATCGTGTTGCGATCCTATTTTGGGCCCTGGTCAAAATCGCCTGCATTGCTCGTGGGTGCTTAAAGTTGGTGTCGATGATGTAGGCCAGCAGGTCTTTTTCCTTGCGATATCCATTCTCCTCGATATGCTCGGCATAGTAGGGCAGAGCGTGCCCCATCATTACCACGGGAGGGGTATCAAAACCCTCCACCAGCAGTCCCAGTTCCTGGTTGATGGACAGGTTATACGGTCCGGCCACGCGCTGCATGCCCTTTTCGTGCAGCCAGTTTTCGGCTGTGGCCAGAAGAGTCTTGAAAGTCTCAGAATTGTCTTCTGATTCCAGCATCCCGAAAAAGCCTGTGGCGTCCTGGTGTTGATCGAGATGGAGTTGGTCCACCTGAGCGCTGATGCGTCCCACCGCTTTTCCGTCCCGGTAGGCGACCCAGGATGAAAAACTGGCATGCGCGAAATAAGGGTTTTTGGGTGCCAGCTGCATGCGCCGATCCAGTATCAGCGGCGGCACCCATGCCGGGTCGTCCTTATAGAGCGGCCACAACAGACGTATAAATTCATTAAGGGTTTCTCGGTTTTCGACTTTAACGATATTTAACGGGCTTGATTTTTTATCCGGGGGAGATTGTTGCGCCTGATCAGGGTTCATGACAAACGTCTCGCGTTGGTTGTTAGAGTTTTTACAGGTATTTGAGAGTTTAAAGGCAACATGTTACACAGGTTGTTTGTTCAGGTCAACCCGTAAATCAGGCGGCATTTGTGCATATTCAGACAGACGGTTTAAATGGTTCGTCTTTGGTGTGATGATACTGATACGGCCATTGCCGATTATTTTAAAGGCGTATGGTGGATTAAATTTAATTAATTGAAATTTACGACAATTTATATAAAACTTAGTTCAATATATTATAATTTTAAATTGTACAAATTTTAAATAGTTTTTAATTTAAAATATTAAAAAAATACTTATTTCCTGCAAGACAACTCTTTACAAATCATATTTTTTGTATTATAAATACTTTCATGCAAACTGCATTGGGGATGACTTTAGATCTGCCAAGGGGAGCCGATGAAAAATAATACAGAAAAGCTGATATATGATATGGCTTTTAGGGTACGGTTGTATATCGCCTCTAAGATTTCAGAGCAAAAAGTGGGTGACTTAACCGATCGCGAAACCCTGATACTGGAGCTGGTCGGTATGAAGGGTGATATGAGCATATCCGAGATAGGAAGCCTCTACCCAACCGTCAGCAACAGTACGATTTCCACGACCATTACCAAGTTATGGAAGGATAAAAAACTTGTCGATAAAAAAATACTTCCAGAAAATCAGAGGGTTACTACTGTTTCTCTAACCGAAAAAGGTAAAAAAGTACTGGAAGAAATAAAACGCACCCAATCGGAGGTATTTGGGACCGTGACCGTGTCCCTGGGCCTGTCTCCGGATCAAGTCGAATATTTTCAGGAGATTTTAGAAAACGCCATAGGCTTTTTCGATAAAACTCTCGGACTGAACCTCGATAGCAGATAAGCTGTTTTACTTGAAAATCAGTTGCATTTTTTATTTGAATGGATCAAATATGAAAAGTTCGAAATGAAAAAAAATTTCAGCATGTGAGGCAATCGTGCTGAGACGCCTGCCGCGTAGCTGAGGTGGATTTTTTATAACCTGCTTACTTAATTATACTTATTGTCGCAAATCCGATGAAGCGTTCTGAGCTCACAGTGCCAAGGAACGCTTTTTTAAATGGGAAAAAATTGATTATCGACCGTTACATAATGCGGGAAATCATAAAGCCCACGATGACAATCTGTGTGGTTTTAATTTTTATTTTTGGCTGCTACACCGCCACCCGCTATCTGGCGGATGCCGTCAACGGTCAGCTTCCGGGCACTACGGTCTTCTTTTTTATTTTGCTCAAGATTGCCATTGCCCTGGAGGTGCTGCTGCCAACCACCCTGTATCTCTGCGTGGTGATCGCTTTCGGGCGGATGTATAAAGATTCCGAGATGACGGCCCTGTCTGCCTGCGGCGTCAGCAAGGCCCGGGTGTTGCGGCCCGTTTTTATGGTATCGCTGGTGATTGCGGTGGTTGTTTCCTGCCTGTCACTATATATCCGTCCCTGGGCCTACCAACAGTTTTTCAGGTTAAGGGCTCAGGCTAGAGCCAATTTTGATCTCACACGAATGAAAGGCGGAACTTTTTATGAAATAGAGGATGGTGCACGGGTTATTTTCGCTGAAAAGGTGGATCAGCAAAAAGATAAAGCCAAGCGGGTCTTTATCCGAACCGAACGCGACGACAACCTGCAGGTCATTTATGCCGAGAAGGCCAGTCAGCATTTGGAACCAGCCACCGGCAAGCAAGTCATTGTTTTTACCGATGGTCATTTGTATGAGTTTCCCCGCCGGGGGAAAAAAGGGCGAATCATACAATTTGAGCAATCCGCCATGCCCCTGGTATCCAGTGAAAAAATCAAGCCCAAGTACCGCATCAAGGCGGCCTCAACCGGATCACTCGCATTTTCGGATGACATCGAGGAGATCGCCGAATTACAATGGCGGCTGTCCACACCGCTGGCGACAATATTGCTGGCATTGATCGGTGTACCCCTGAGCCGTTCGTCTCCCCGCCGGGGTAAGTATGCCAAAGTGATGATGGCCGTGGTAATTTTTGCTTTTTACTACAACCTGAGTGCCATCATCAAGAAATGGGTCGAGAAAGGCATCCTCGATACCCTTCCCGGCATATGGTGGGTCCAACTGCTGCTGGCAGGATTGCTGCTGCTGCTGTTATGGCAGCCGCCGCTGGTGTTCCGCTGGCGACAGAGATAAAGCACCGTTCGAAGAAAGATAACCCAGAACGGTGAACCCTGAACCGGTGAACGGTTACAATGAAAACACTTGATCGGTATATAGGCAGCTCCTTTTTACGAAGCTTTGGACTGATAATCTGCATCTTGCTGGTATTGTTCAGTTTTTTTGAGTTGATGTCCCAGCTGAATGATGTCGGCAAAGGAAGCTATCAAATCTCGGATGTGGTCGTATTTGTCTGTTTGACCCTGCCCCGGCGGATGCTTGATTTAATGCCGATCAGCACTTTGTTGGGAGGCATTATCGCGCTGGGTTTGCTGGCCGACAATCGAGAACTTCTCGCCATGCAGGCCGGTGGCATGTCCGCAAAGCGGATATGCCTGTCGGTGCTGGCCACCGGGTCCATTCTGATGCTGGTAACATTGATGCTGGCTGAGATAGCGGTGCCCCTTATGGATGAGCTGGCCCGCACCCGGCGTTCGCTGGCGCTTTCCGATACCGGTGTCACCGTTACAAAACAGGGATTTTGGGCCCGCCGGGGTGATTCATACATCCACGTCGGAAAAACCCTTTACGGCGGCGCTGCCGCTGATGTTGATATATTCGAATCGGATGGTGAGGGACGACTCAAAAAGTTTACCCATGCCCAGGAGGCGAGCATCCTGGATAACAACCAATGGTTGCTCCGGGGAATCACCTTAAAAACATTTACCGAGCAGGGTATTGTGACCCGGCAGATTACAAGTTTTGCGCTGGACTCGTTTCTAAGCTCAGATCAGGTTGATATCCTGGAGCTTCCGGCCAGCAGCCTGTCCGCTGCCGATTTGCACCGGTATATCCGGGCAATGAAGGAGAGCGGACAAAATGCAGATCGTTATGCGCTGGCCCTGTGGCGTAAATTGAGCCTTCCGCTGACCACCGGGGCCATGCTTTTACTGGCACTTCCTTTTATTTTCGGATCAAGCCGTAAGGTTACTGCCGGCAAGCGGATAGTATTAGGCACCTTTGTGGGGATTGCACTCTATTTTGCCGACCAGCTTGCCGTTCATTTGGGGCTTTTGCTGAACCTCCATCCGGTTATAACGGCCATGGCACCGGTGGTGCTTATTTCCGGTATCGCCATGTGGCAATTGCGTCGCACGATTATGGTAACCGGCTAAACGGGTGTTGGTGTTCTGCAATAAATCGATTTTCACCAGGTGAATAAACGCGTGCGGTCAGCCGCAAGTGCCAGCCTGAGGGTCGGGGTGCAATGTGATAGGTAAAATACCGGGCCTGGCGCTGCGGCGTGCGACCTATCGCCGACGCCGACGGTACCCCGATGACCGCAACATGGCCGTCCGGGGTTTTTAGCTTATTCAGGTCGGTTTTATGGGCATGGCCGTGCAGGACCAACTCTGCTCCGTAACGGGCTATCAGCGACTGCAAAGCAGGTGCATCGGTAAGCCGCTTGCGCCAGCTGACCGTGCCCGGTGCCGGCGGATGGTGGATCAGCAATACTCTGAAAAGATTTCGATCGGCGGTGATGGCCAGAAGGGTTTTCAGCTTTTGCAGCTGCCGGTCCCCAATGGTGCCGACAGCCAGATGCGGTGCAGTCGGCAGAGCTGTGCAGACACCAATTAAGGCAATACGTCCCCGTATACGCAAACTGGGAAAGATGCTTTCAAAGCCTGACGCGGGATTGTCTCCGAAATCAGCCTCATCCGAGAGCATGAAATCGGTCCAGTGGGCCAGGGTCTGCTGCCAGACGGTTTTGACATAGGAATCGTGGTTGCCGGGGATAACAGTAACTTTGTCAGGAGTTCCCAATGATTCCAGCCACAGGCGGGTTTGACGAAATTCAGCCGGCAGGCTCAGGTGGGTCAGATCGCCGGTAACCGCAATATGATCGGGGTTGGTTTGGGCAAGGTCATCCCGCAGAGCTGAAAGCACCATTTCCCGGTGTTCGGCGCTGCGATGCAGGCGCCATTTCAAGTACCCGAAAAAACGTTTGCCCTGAAGTTCCGCAAACCGGATATCGGCCATACAGGATATATGCGGATCGGAAATATGGGCCAGCGCAAAGGCGTCGCCGCCGACTGGATTGTCGGCCATATCAACAGGATCAAGCATTACAGCAACCATCACGAATTACCTTATCGGAGATCGTACAATTTAGTGAAAATAATTTTTTTTCAATTTCGGAGTTTATGCCACATCCATCTGCCATTTGTCAGCGCAGCGAACTAACTTTTATAGGATTTGGGTATCGATTGCAACACGCGGATAGGAAAATTTGCCATGACAATATATGCGCACATTATCAAAGAGAGTCCGGTGCAACACTGGGGATTGACATCTCCTCAACGTATACGGCGTGTACTCAACAGTGCCGGTGTTACGCGTATTGTTGATGATATTGCTTCGCTGCCTGAAAGCGGCGCGGTTATCTTGTTGCGGGGCGATTACCTGTTTGACGATCGGGTGATCAAATATATGATTGATTCCCAGGATGTTCTGCTGCAGGTATCGGAAGACCAGAATTATAGAATTGTGGCTGCCAAAGTCGACTCCCATCTGGCCGGACTGATTGCTGATATTATAAAAGGTACCGATAGTGGCCAATCACTTCCGGAGGTAAAAACCGAGACTCTGGAAACACTTTCCATATCTTTTCAAGAGCGTTTACTGAAGTTCGAACCCCCATTCGTACTGCCGATTACCTCCCAAAATCAGCAAAACCTGGAACGCAGGCTTTTTGATTGGTCTTATAAAGGAGTAACCGATCTGGTTACCAAGTGGGCATGGCCGCGTCCCGCCCGATGGGTTGTCGGCCTGTGTGTACGCCTGGGGCTGAGACCGAATCACGTAACCATTATCGGTTTGGTTCTGGTCATCATTGCCGGCTATTTTTTCGCTCGCGGGTGGTATGGCTGGGGGCTGCTGGCAGGCTGGTTGATGACCTTTTTAGATACCGTGGACGGTAAGCTGGCCCGGGTTACAGTTACCTCCAGCCGGTTCGGGCATTATTTCGATCACCTCATTGATTTGGTGCATCCGCCGATCTGGTACATTCTCTGGGGGGTGGGTCTGGGTGTTGCTCAACTGGATATTCTCGGGATATCGCTTGCTGCCGCCGGATGGCTGATAGTCGCCGGTTACGGTGTCGGTCGGCTGGTGGAAGGGGTGTTCCTGGCATGGCTGGGTAAATTCGGATTATTTTGCTGGCGGCCGGTTGATTCCTATTTCCGCCTGATCACCGCCCGGCGCAATCCCTGTATGATATTTCTGACAGCAGGCGCCCTTCTGGGTCGTCCGGATGGTGGGTTGGCAGCGGTGGCCGTCTGGACGGTAATCACCAGCATCTTTCTTTGCTTGCGGTTAGCCATGGCGTTGTACCGGCAAAGGGTCGACGGTTCCATACGTTCCTGGTTTCTGGATATCAACCCGGCCAACCCATCTCAACCGCTGGCAGTGAAACTGTTTACGCTATATAAAGATTGATTAAAATATGACAGAAACCGTATCATTAGACGATTTAAAACCCGGTCGCAAGCCCCATATCGGCGTTCTGATCAATCCATACAGTGGCGGCAACAAAAACGGCCTGGCGGCCATACGCAAGACGATTGCGCAGTACCCCCGGATGTTCCAACGCGATGTCCGTAAACCTCCGGACGTTTTAACTGCCCTGGCGGAATTTGCCCGCCGGGGAGTGGGAATGGTGATTGTCAATGGCGGTGACGGTACCGTACAGGCGGTACTGACGGCCCTTTTTCATTACCGGCCATTTGAAACATTTCCACTGCTGGCTGTGCTGCAGTCGGGCACCACCAGCATGACCGCCAGGGACGTAGGGTTTTCCGGATCACCGGTCAAAGCCCTGGAAAAGATTTTTAGATGGGTGGATTTCGAAGTGGGTGATCCGTTGATCCTCCAGCGTCCGGTATTGCAGGTGCAAGCACCCGGTCACGATACGCTTTATGGTATGTTTTTCGGGACCGCTGGAATTTATCAGGGAATTCAATACTTCCATCGCAACGTGAATACCAAGGGGCTGAAGGGTGAGCTTGGACCCGGCCTAACAATTTCAAGGTTTCTATGGGCGGCATCTTTCCGGCGCAGCAATTTTATATCATCGGTTCCGATTACCGTCGCCGTTGATGATAAACCGCCACAGCAAATAGACTGCATGGTGCTTCTGGTCAGTACCTTGGAGCGGTTGTTTTTGGGCCTGTATCCATACTGGGGTGATGAAAGGGCCGCTTTGCATTATACGGCGCTTCGCACGCGGCCCCGTCATCTGCTGCAGACGCTGCCGTTTATCCTGCGGGGCCGAAAAAGCCGCCACGCCAGTGCGGAAAACGGTTACTTCAGCCATAATGCCGGCAAAATCAGCCTTAATCTTGACAGCGGCTTTACCCTTGACGGACAGCTCTACACCCCGGAAAATCGCCGGGAGCCAACCGTGGTGCAATCCGACGCCACAGCCTCTTTTTTACGGTTGTAGTCATGGAAATACCTTCTGAGCTAATCAGCGTCATCGAGCGCCATGCGTTTCGGAAAGCTTCGCCGGCCGTGCAGGTTTTGATTGATGAAATTATGGCGCGCCATGGCCAGGCTGCCCAGGGAATTTTATTTTACGGCTCCTGCCTGCGCACAGGCGATGACCTTGATGGGCTGGTCGATTTGTATCTGCTGGTGGACAGCTACCGCAAGGCGTATTCAGGTTCAGGTCTTGTGCCGGCGTTACTAAATGCCCTGCTGCCCCCAAATGTCTTCTACCTGGAACGCGAGTTCGAAGGGCAAACTGTGCGTACCAAATACGCGGTCTTATCCCTGGCCGATTTTCAAAAGGGGACTTCCAAAAGATGGTTTCATTCCTATCTCTGGGGACGGTTTTCTCAACCGACCGGCATACTCTACGCCCGTAATGAGGAAGTGGCGAGGTTGGTGCTGAAGGGCTTTGCCCGGTCCGTGTTAACCTTTGCCCATCGGGTGCTGCCGCGGATATCCACCGAATTTACAGCTCGACAGCTGTGGGGCCGGGGGCTTGAACTCTCATATCGGGCCGAGCTGAGATCCGAGCGGCCGGAAAAGCGCGCCCGCCTTTTTGATGCGGCACCGCAATACTACGAAGAAGTCACCCATCTATCCATGGATACGGTTTCTTATCCGGTTGCCGCCATTGCCGGCACTGATCCCGCCCAATACCGGGCCTGTATTCCCGAAGGCGTGAGATGGGTCAGCCGTATTACATGGGGTTTACGATCCTGGCAGGGCAAACTGCTTTCTGTCTTAAGGCTTGTCAAAGCCATGACAACATTTGAGGGTGGTGTAGATTATATCCTGTGGAAGATTAAGCGGCATTCCGGCGTCACCGTGGATATAGAGCCCCGTTTAAGGCGCCATCCGTTACTGGCCATGTGGGTGTTGTCGTGGCGGCTGTATCGCCGGGGTGGATTCCGATAGAAGCTATCTCAAAAATTGCATCTTGCGTCCAATGGCTGCGTTGCCACGCGAAGCCTGATTCAGCATCTATTTTAGTTTTCAAAGGTGCATCCGATTTGGTAAAAAGGAAATCGCGGCTAAAAGCCGCTCCCACTATCTTTAGCGGGAAAATCAAAAAAGCTTGGATCTATTGGTTTTTTAGTCGTGGGAGTGGCTTTTAGCCACGATGTGTACGCTCCGCTTTTAAACCAGACCGATCCGCCTGAGGCAGACCCTTGAACGCAACCTACCATTTTTGAGATAGCTTCAAGTGTTTTACCCCCAAAAAGGATGCTTACATACATATAAACGTATAAGCTCATAGCTGATAGTCGGTAGGGTTGAGAATCCTTTTTACTATGAACTATGAGCCGTAGGCTATGAGCTATAAATTGACTGGCATCAGGCGTACATCCCTGTCTTTTCGAAGATTTAGATCGGTGATCATCTGGTCGATTTCGTCCAGGTATAAGGGATTCATGACGATGATCACATCGGGGCGTATTTCAGGTAACCTCTCCGGAGATACTACCTGCTGGCCGGTGCCGGGAACGTATAGTCCCTGCTTGTGCGGATTAATGTCGATAACGCAATCAATTGCCGCGGCGCCCGGCAATACATTCATGAAGGTAATGCCTTTGGAGCCGGCACCCCAAACTACCGGTCGGGCGCCTGATTGTTTAATTTCTGCGAGATTTTTACGCCACTCTGAAATAGTTTGACGATAATTCTCGGCGAAATTTTGCACATCATTCTCCACCTCCGTGAACGATAAATCCAAAGAAATATGATCTTGCTTGCGGTTCTGGGCAGGGGGCCTGGCTTCAATGCAAAGATACTGGCCTCCGTATGTCTCTTCTATGTTTATGGGGTTTAAGCCGGTCTCCACAAACAGCCGTTTCAAAGACAGAGCTGTGAAATAGCTGCAGTGCTCATAAATCAGATCCCAGATACCCAACTGTCTGAGAGTGAACATCGCATTCGGCACTTCGACGAAAATAACCGCATCGTCATGGCCAAGGGCGCCGCTATGGATCATTTTCAGAAAGGGTGCCGGTTCCCTGATATGCTCCAGAACCTGGCGGCAAACAACAAAGTCGGCCCGGTGATCCGCATACTGCTCTGAATAGTAATCCTGAATAATTGAAATCGGGCTGTTTAGAGTTTCTGTATCTGCTTGCCGGGAATTATAACTGGGATCAAACCCCAGGCAGCGGTTTTGCCCGATGTCAGCCAGAAGCCGCAGAAACTCACCCTTGCCGCAGCCGACCTCGATGATTTTTTTGCCTTGAAGCTGATAGGTGCTCGCAAGTCTTTGGGCCAATTTGCGGGTATACTTTTGAAAAGTCGGCGAATAATCCAGGGCGGTTTCGTATTGGGGGTTGTACTGCATTCGGCTCGCGTCAAAGGCTGCGTTGTAAACGTGGGCGCAGGTGTGACAGAAAACCAGGTCAATATCGCCCCTGGCGGCCTTAAGTGCTTTTTCCCGGCGGTCCCAGAGCATATTGCAAAAAACCGGGACCTCCTGAATTTGGATTAACTTCGTGGATACGGTTGAATTGCAAACCGGGCAGGGGGGGTGATGGGAACTATGGTGCGGCGACTGCATCATTTAACTGTCAATCCCGTCTCGCTGATCCAGGGTCATCAAAACCGGCTCAAGGCCCAGGTGGTTAAGCTCCTGGCGGATTTCTTCCCGATATATGGTATTCATAATAATGACAATATCCGGCCGGTAGTCTTTTAAAAATAGCGGGGCCACAATTTGCTGACCGGTGCCGGCCATAAATGTCTGCTGGCGGAAAGGGTGGATATCGACGACATAATCAATCGCCGCTGACCCTCCAATTGCATTTAAAAACGCGACCCCCTTTGATCCGCTTCCCCAGATCACCACTTTCTGGGATTGCTGCTCAAACTGTTCGATCCTGGTTTGCCAGCGGTTCAGGATCGAGGGATACGTTGTTTCAAAGCCGGTCACCAGATCGGCTAGGGCGGCAAGATTTTCATACAGCGGATGCTCGATCACCTGCGGCCGGTCAGCCGGTTTGGCTTCCAGGCAGATATACTGATTTTCGTATTCGCGTTGCAGATCAATGACATCGAATCCGGATCGCCGAAACAACCTTGCCAGAGAGCCCGGGCTGAAATACGAGCAATGCTCATAATAAATGTCCTCTAAAGCACAATCCTGCATGATTCGCGTGACATCCGGAACCTGAAAAAATACAATGGTGTCCGGGCGCCCACCGATGGAGCGCCGCACGGTTTCGACCATCACGGCGGCATCGGGAATATGCTCAAGGGTCATGCGACAGCAGATGAAGTCTCCCTGATAGTCGGCATATTTTTCAGAATAGTAATCTTTAACAAACTCGATTTTTGCGGCCGAATGGTCAATTTCTCCTCTGCCCGGGATATAGGCCGGATCAAAACCGACTCCGGAATTCTGGCCGAAGGCACAGATCAGTTTCAGAAACTGACCCTTGCCGCAGCCGATTTCAATGATTCTTTTTTTATATAATCCGTACTTGTCAACCAGGTCCCGGGCCAGCTTTTCGGCAAAGGCATTAAAGGTCGGCGAATATCCCTGGGATTCTTCACACTCGGATGAATATCTGACACGGCCCCGGTCAAATGCGGTATTGTAGATGAAGCCACACTGTTCGCAGAGCCCCAGGATGATATCTCCCCGGGGAAAGGACAGGGCCTGCTCGCGGGTGTAGCAGTTCATAACGCTGTTGACCGGGACGTTTCTTATTTCGTGAAAAATGCGAATATCCTGTTCGCTGCAGCTTGGGCAATTCAGGTTCTTTGAGGATTTATTATGGTCAGATTCCACTTTAATCTCTTATCATAAGGCAACTAATATTTTAATTTGGTGGTCTTTTCTTGGTATGGTCTAACTTTTTATCACGAAAGCACGAAAGTACGAAAACACGAAAAAGAAAATTTCGGGTCTTCCAGATTTCGTGTTTTCGTGATTAATTTGTCATGCTTATTGTTCCGGCTTATCATGGTTAATATCACACAATTTTCGGTTCAGGAACCGGTATAATAAAGCGTCCGCCCCGGTGCCGGTACTCTTCTTGCTGCTGCAGGATTTCCTCCGCAAAATTCCAGGCCAGCAGCAGGACCAGATCCGGCATTTCATCCAGAATTTTTTGCGGGCCGAAAATCGGAATATGCTTTCCGGGCATGTGCAGACCATGTTTATGCGTATTTCTGTCTGCCACGAAGTCAACCAGGTCATTGCCGATCCCGACATAATTAATCATTGTCGTCCCCTTGGCAGCTGCCCCGTAGGCGGCGATTTTTTTCCCTTCGGATTTGGCGGCCTTCAGCAAATTTTGCAGCGCATCCTTAAGGGCTTCGACGCGCCGGGCAAAATTCCGGTAATATGAAAGCCTGTCCACCCCTGCATTTTGTTCGTTTTCCAGTAAGGCTTTGACCGCCGGCCCGACGTTTTCATGTTTTTGGGCATAAAGCCTCAGGGATCCTCCATGAATCGACAACTGCCTGACATCATTGAGGTAAAGGCCATGGCGTCTCAGAAGTCGATCCACCGCCGTCACCGAGAAATAGCACAGATGTTCGTGATAGATGGTATCGAACTCAATATGGTCGATCAGATCTTTTACATAGGGGAATTCTATCACCGCGGTGCCATTATCTTTTAACAAAACGGCCATGGCTTTGACGAAAGCGTTGGTGTCCGCCACATGGGCCAGCACATTATTGGCATGAATGATATCTGCGGTTTTGCCCTCGCCACGCAGTTTTTCTGCCAGGCCGACCGTAAAAAATTCGCACAGGGTCGGCACCCCGGCGGCCACGGCGGCCTTTGCCGGCCCTTGGGCCGGATCGATACCCAGGCAAGGGATGTGGCGATCAGCATAGTTTTTTAATAAATACCCGTCGTTGCTGGCCAGTTCGATTACAAAACTTTTTGAGTTCAGATCACGGGTGCGGATTAATTCCGTTACGTTTTCACGGGTATGCTCCAGCAAGGCCGGTATAACTGAAGAATAATAGGGATAATTGTCACGAAATAGTTCTTCCGGATCCACCGTTTTCAGAATCTGCACCAGGCTGCAAGCGGGGCAGAAGGCGACCTGGAGGGGATATTTCGGTTCCGGTGACAGCAACTGTTCCCGGGACGGAAAGCGGTCGGCCAACGGGCTGACGCCCAGATCCAGAAATACTTCCAGCCCGCTTTTTGCGCAGGATCGGCATCTGACATCTTCTACTGGCATAAGAGGTCCTTCGAGAAACAAAAAATAGATTGCTGTAATAGTAATAGGTCATTTACTTATTATCGCTATAGGAGTTCTATTGTAAACTTATGTTCACCGCAGAGGCGCAAGGGTCGCAAAGATAAGGTTTCTTTATATTTTCCGCTGAGACGCCGGAAAATATAAAACTTAACCGCCTCCGGCGGGAAGCCCTCTTAGCAATAACAATTATATATTCAAAATCGAAAACCTGGATCTTTACTCGAGTGCTGGAATTTTGTGCGATAGAGATGGATGTGGATTTGCCAAAGCACCCAAAAGCGATGCTGCTTTTTGCTTTCCGGCGTCTCAGCGGAAAGCAAAAAAAATATACATCTCTGCGCTCTCTGCGCCTAATGAGCGTAGTGAAAGGGCGGTTAGCCCATTCTAATTTTTCCCCGATCGGTCCAGCGAAGATCTCGATCCAGGCGCCCGTCATCAACGAGTTTTTTTACGTGGGCTATTCTTTTGTATTGCGGCCCTTCGAATTCTTCCAGGGTCAGTCCGGTTTTCTTATAGGCCTCGTAAAGTTGTTCGATACCGCGCCGCGCCGTCCACTGAGGTTTGAAGTCTTTTAGAATCCGGGCAATCTTATTGCAGTCCACCCGGTAGCAGCGCTTATCCGGTCCGGCATCAGGGGCATATTCAATTTTGCAGCCGGGCACAACATCTTTGACAGTGTCTGCAATTTCACGCACCTGGTAGTTTTCGGTCGTCGTGCCGACATTGAAGGCTTCATCATGAATCAAGTCTCTGGGAGCCTCCAGGGCGGCGATGTATGCTCTGGATATGTCTTCCACGTGCACAATCGGGCGCCATGGTGAACCGTCGCTTTTCAGATAGACCCGACCGGTGGTAAAGGCCCAGGCCGTGAGATTGTTGGTGACCAGATCAAAGCGCAACCGCGGCGACAGTCCGTAGGCCGTGGAAGCTCTTATATATGTGGGGCTGAAGTTTTGGTCAGCCATTTTGGTCAAACCGGCTTCAACTTTTACTTTGGACACCCCGTAGGGGGTTACCGGATTGAAGTCCGCTGTTTCTGTCAAAAACTGATCACCGGCGGCACCGTAGTTGCTGCACGATGACGCAAACAAAAAACGCTTGACCCCGGCCGTTTTGGCCATTTCTGCCAGCCGGATGGAGGCGGCGCCATTGATTTCATCTGTCAGCTCCGGTCGATAATTGCCCAGAGGATCGTTGGACAATCCGGCCAGGTGGATGACGGCATCATAACCCACCAGATCGTCAGGGTGCAGATCGCGAACATCGGCAGGAATGGTTTTTATATCCGGCAATTGACCGGCAAAGGTGCACTTTTGATAGAGGTCGGTGTCCACACCGACGACATCGTGATCTCTTTGCTGCAGCATGGGAGCCAGTATCGTGCCGATGTAGCCCAGCGATCCTGTAACCAGAACTCTCATCATCAACCTTTCCAGATCCGCCAGGGAGCGTCGCCCGAATTCCAATAGTTTTCAAGGATATATTTTTCCCTGAGGGTGTCCATGCACTGCCAGAAGGAAGTGTGCCGGTAGGCCATCAGTTGCCCGTCGGCGGCTAGATTTTCCAGTGGTTCTTTCTCCCATTGGGTGGCATCGTTTTCGATGTAGTCGAAAACACCCGGTTCCAGCACAAAATAGGCGCCGTTGATCCAGCCTTCCCGGGTCTGGGGCTTTTCAGAAAATTCTTGGATGCGGTCGCCGTCCAGTTCCAGGTGGCCGTATCTTGCCGGCGGCCGCACCGCCGTCAGGGTGGCCAGTTTACCGTGGGAGCGGTGAAAGGCCAGCAGTTTGTCCAGTTGAATGTCAGCGACCCCGTCGCCCCAGGTCAGCATAAAGGTATCGTCACCGACATAGGGCGCCAGTCGCTTAATGCGCCCGCCGGTCATGGTTTTCAGCCCGGTGTCAATCAATTGTACGGTCCAGTCCAGGTCGCTGCAGTCGTGTCGTTCAATTTGGCCGTTTTTCATATTGACCGTCAGGTTATTGGTCAGGGAACAATAGTCGACGATATATTTTTTGATATACTCGCCCTTGTAGCCCAGAGCGATGACGAAATCCTTCAAACCGTAGTGGGCATATATTTTCATAATGTGCCACAGGATGGGCTTGCCGCCGATTTCCACCATCGGCTTGGGCCGGATCTCGGTCTCTTCCGCCAACCGTGTTCCAAAACCTCCCGCTAAAATGGCAACCTTCATGGTCATTCTCCTCTTTGCACAACCTCCAGATTCCTATGATATACCAGAGCCTGAGTATCAAAACAAATTAAATTTGCTTTTCAGTCAACCCATCAGGAAGGCAGACACGCCAGAATATTTTTTATAAATTCGTCCGTATTCCATGTCTGCCTGTCTGAGGTGGCACCGAAGCGAACCAGCACAAGTTTTCGCGAAGGAATCACTATGACTTTCTGCTCCTGAAAGCCAAGGGCCGCAAATGCGTCCCGGGGGGCGCCGGGCCATCTCCTGTCCTCCGGATCGCTTGCTGAACCGGCATTAAGCCAGGTGTGTGCACCATACTCGCCGCGGGGTGCTTTAGGCGTTGGAGTGGTGGTGTATTTAACCCATCCTTCGGGAAACATCCGCTCACCCTGCCAGACCCCATCCTGCAGGTATAAAAGGCCGAATCGAGCCCAGTCCCGGGGGGTGGCGAAGGTATAGGACGATCCCACAAAGGTTCCGGAGGAATCCGGCTCGATGAGAGCGCTGTACATGCCGATCTTATCGAATAATTCATCATAGATGAAACGGTAATAGTAATCATCTTCCTTTTCAATAGCCTGGCGCACGATTCTGGCAACGATGTTGGCGGTTCCGCTGGAATAGTACCATTTGGTGTCGGGTTCAGTCTCAAGAGGTCTGGCGGCGGCGTAGGCGGCAAAATCATGACTGCCGTATAACATGTAGGTCACATCATAAAGGGGTAAGTAAACCTCCCCAAATTTTAAACCACTGCTCATCCGCAACAGCTGGTCTATGGTAATTTTTTTACGGGCATCGCCCTCATTTTGCCATTCCGGTACCGGCGCGGGTTTCATGATATCAAGCCGGTTTTGTCTGACCAGTATCCCGACCAGGGCATTGGTAACGGTCTTGCTCATCGACCATCCCAGCAGGGGCATCTCTTTGTCGAACCCGGGTGCGTATCGTTCCGCAATCAATTGACCGTCATAGATTACCACCACGGCCCGGGTTTTGCGCGGTTTTTCGGGTCCGGGTTCGGTAAAGGCGGCGTCCAGGGCATTTTCAAGTTCTTGTGCGTCAACCCCCACAGCAGAGGGATTAACCGGTCCCTGACCTCCGGCCGGCCAGGCCAGGTCAGCAGGATGTTGGGGTCGGTTTTTCTTAAAATCCGGCGGCACCAGTTTCTGCCGAGACATTTGATCAGCCGTGGTTCCAATAACCAAAGAACAGCCGCAGCCTTCGCGGTATATGGCGGTCAAACCAAACAGTCCAAATGAGTTGGAGGTCACGGTTTTTTGCGTCCGGTCTATTTTGTAATTTACCATACTGGCCAGAGGATTCACCGGCGCAACATCTTCTGAAAACACTATTTCCGGATCTCTATCTGAAATAAATGTACTTGAACACAGGTATTTGGCGACATAGCCGGTTCCGATGGGTATGGCTTTAGTGTAAAGCCAGCCACCGGCTGCCACCGCTGCGATCAATACAACTGCAAATCCGATTAGAACAATTTTTACGCCGCGCTTCATATTGACCTCCATTCTTCAATTAAAACCAGATTCGAAAGGTTTCCCACCAAACTCCAAGACATATGACCCCAATTGAGTTAAAAACCAATCGGGATTCTACTTAATATCATGCAGGCTTCAATTCAACCTTTTCTTTCTAAAATCGTCATATAATACTCCGCAGTGGCATATAGCCTGTCATTTGGCTTTGACCCTATCTCGGTGAGCGTTGACAAACCGCACCATGATTTGTACCTTAAAAATATTGTGTTGGACTGCCAATCTATTGCTTGTCAAAAAAACGTTTTGGTATTCCAACGTTATTGTCTTCAGACACTTAAACTGCAATTTCGTATTTCGGAACATCATTTAGAAAGCGGTACAAAGGATAAAAACCATATGCCTCATCCGAAAAACGCCATGGAAATTTTTCAGTTGCTGGACAAATCCAATTGCCGCGAGTGCGGTGAAAAGACCTGCCTGGCATTTGCCGGTGCGGTTTTCACGGGCAACAAGCAGCTCGACCAATGCCCGAAGCTGGATCGGGAAACAATTGCGCGTTTCAGGGGGGATTCCGCAAACCGCCGTTCGATCGAACAGGAACGGGATGAAAACATGCAAAAGCTGCAGGACAGGATCGCCAGTATTGACCTGGCGGCCGCCGCTAAAAGAATCGGCGCTGATTTCTCGGGCAACCGGCTGACGCTGAAAGTGCTGGGAAAAAATTTCAGCGTCGATAGCCACGGCAAGCTTTACGCCGACATCCATGTGAACCCCTGGGTCGCCGGTCCGTTTTTTTCATACGTCCTTTATGGCAAAGGCCTGCCGGCTTCCGGCAATTGGGCATCCTTCCGTGAGTTAAAAGAGGGTCAGGAGCGCTATTCCCTGTTTCAGAAACGTTGTGAAGAACCTATGAAAAAGGTGGCCGACACCTATACCGATCTTTTTGACGATCTGGTTCATATATTCAGCGGCCGGCAGGTGGAAGAGCAGTTCGAATCCGATATCTCCGTGGTATTGCACCCCCTTCCTCGGATTCCGATGATGATATGCTACTGGAAGCCCGAGGACGGTCTGGAATCCAGTCTCAATCTTTTCTTCGATAAAATCGCGGACGACAATCTCGATATCGGATCGGTCTTTTCGCTGGGGGCGGGGATGGCGCAGATGTTTGAAAAACTCGCCCTGAGACACGGATTTCCGGAAGCGGAAACCTTCCGATAGCCCTCAATGCAAACCATTTGATTTAATCACCAGGCGCAAAGTAAGCAAAGGGTTTATTTTTTTATGTTTTCCGGCGTCTCAGCGGAAAACATAAATTAAATTAACTCTGCGATCTTTGCGGTGAGAATTTTCTCTGGTAATCAGAACTGGAACGGCTGGCTGACCATCATGGCCACACCGAAGCCTTCATCCGACCCGGCCACATCGATACGGGCCACCAGGCCTTTGGCCCACAACCGCAGCCCCAGGCCGGCATCCCATTTCATGTCGCTGTGCAAATCATTAATATTCCAGCTGGGGGCCACCCGACCTACCTCCACAAATGGCACAATCTGCAGCCACTCGATCCCGATATATTTTTGCAGCCAGGGCCAATTGTTGAACGGATTCCATTTAGGGATCATACGGTATTCCAGGGCGTAATAGATCGATGCTTTGTCACTGAATCGCTGGGACGGGAAGGCACGCATTCGTCAAATGCCGCCCAGGGTGGCACCGGCATAGGCCGGCGGGCGGTTGGATATGATTTCCTGACCGTCCCTAACGCCCTCAACTTCCCAGGTCGGTGAATAGGCCGTCCAGAAATCAAAGGCAATCACCCGCTGTCTGAAGGTCTCTGACGGTCCCAGGGAGAAATATTTATCAAACTCGGTCTGAACCACCGTCCATGAATCGGAACTGTTAAGCCAGCCGAAATCCCTGGTAACGTCAAGCCGGAGGGCGCTGCCTTTGGAAGGATTGGGAACAAAATCCCGGTTGTCGCGAAACAATGAGAATTCCAGGCCGTTGGTCTTGACATCGATGTCTCCATCATCCCCATTGATTTCCTGCGAGCGGTAAAAAGGGAGCAGCTCGAAATAGGTCCGGCCGCTGGTCAGGGGGTTCCAGGATGTGGCCCCGGTGGCGCCGGATTTCAGCATTCCCCGGTCAATTACATAGGTATTGATGATCGTGTCTTTGCCATGGCCCATGGGCAGCAGATATTTGAATCGCAGGCGGAAAAAATTATCCCAGCCGTCGCCTTCGATATAATTATCTTCATCCGAACCGTTGCTGCCGGCACGCTCATCGGGAAAATCAGGATTGCCGTCGGTATAACTATCGGCATCCTTAAAATAACCGATCTGGGCGATGGGATCCAGAAACAGGCGCTCCGACCAGGGAAGGCGCAGGTTCCGGCCGATAATAAACCCCATGATCGAGCCCTTCGTCCCGGCCATGACGGTTCCCAAAATAGCCGATTGTTTCTGGGGGTAGCCGACCTTGCCGTGGGCATAAGCCACCGCGAATCCAAAGGCTTCATTGTAAAAGGCGTAGGGGACACTCAGGGTCTGTTCTTCGAATTTACCCTCAGGACCGACGAAAATATCCTGGCCGACGCACAGGCGGGGTGCCGACATGAGGATCAGCAAAACTATAATTATCCAGCAGGTGCGTTTGATCATCGCAATGAAATCTTTCTGAAATCGTTTCCGTTTAACCAGAACATATATCCCGATTTTTTTCAATACCTATAGTCCACTGCTTTATAACGCGGAACTGCATCCGCCGTTGACCTTTTAATTGTATTACTGATACAACTGGAGTGTTATTTATCATTGATCAGAGATAAGGGAGGTATGTTCAGTATGAAAGAAAAGTTCAAAAGGGCAGCGGAAGTGATCTGCAGGCAGGGAATGGTTCAATTTCCGGTAAGTGATACTGCCGTTGCAATCGTCCAGGCCGTTGTGGGGGAGAACGAAGAAGAGCTCGACCTTATATATTCATTTCGCGACAAGCCCTCGCAGACGGCTGACCAACTCGTGGAATCGAGCGGATTTTCAGCCGATAAAGTCGGGCAGCTGGCAACCAGCCTGGCGCAAAAAGGGCTGGTCTTTAATCAGCCGAGTTCAGCCGGTACCATGATCTATCGCCTGTTGCCGCTGATGCTGGTGGGGGTGATGGAATATAAATTCATGGTGCCGCTCACTGGCAGCCAGGCAGAAAAAGACCTGGCCCGGTTGTTCGAAAAGTTGCTGGCCGAGCTCCGTGACCAGATCCAGGATAACTACGATGCGATTGCGCCTTTGTTTAGCAGCGCTCCGGCAGCAGACCGCACCGTACCCACCCGGACGACCGAAGACGGCAGCCCCGTTAAGATCATCCCGGTTGACCGTAGCATAGAAGTCCCTGAAGAATTTATCCTGCCCAGCCAGACGGTGGAGGACATCATCAACAAATTTGACGACATTGCCGTCGGCCACTGCTTTTGCCGCCAGCGGCGCAACCTGCTGGGCGATGCCTGCGACACCGCCGCACCTACTTTAAACTGCTTTACCTTCGGAAAATCCGCCCGCCACACGGCAGCCCAGGGGTTTGCCCAAAAAATCTCCAAGGAAGAAGCCCGCAAGATTATGCAAGAGGCCGAAAACGCCGGACTGATCCACAAGGCCTTTCATCCAGGATCCCGGGAAACCAGCCCCGAAACCAGCATCTGCAACTGCTGCAAAGATTGCTGTGATACCCTGGAGCTCTGGCGCAGCGGCACTCTGCCGATGATCAATTCCACTTACCATCTTGCGGTGATTGCTGAAGAAGACTGCACCGGCTGCGGGATATGCGTGGAGCGCTGCCCCACCGACGCCATCGATCTGAATGCCGAGGGCGTGGCCCAGCGCGATGAGAGCGCCTGCCTGGGCTGCGGGGTCTGCTCCCACTTTTGCCCGGAGGAGGCTATATCGCTCCAGGAGGGACTGAGGCGGGTATTTATCATGCCCCCGAGGCTGCGCCGGGCATAAAGGCGACAGGATCATGACCAGGCATCTACTACAGGTTATTGGTTTCTTTCTGCTGGCCATCATTGGCAGCGCGTGTGCCGGTGGTCAGAAGAATACCATTGGTCCATCCGCATCACCGGGTTCCGATCCCTTGAATACGACCTATACCATCGAGGATCATGCCGTAACACTGATCAACGGGAGTTCCGAAATCAAAGCAGCGCCCGGTTCGGCAGCCAGGATCAGGGCGACTGCATTCGGCCGGCCGCTCTTTGGCGATCTTGACCATGATGGTGATGAGGACGCGGTGGTGGTCATCATCTACGATCCTGGTGGATCCGGTACATTCTACTACATCGCCGCGGCCATCAATCAAAATGGCAGCTACAGAGGGACGGCCGGCTATCTGCTGGGCGATCGTATCATCGCCCAGTTTGTCAAGTTCGACGACGGCCTCGTGCAGGCCCACTATCTTGACCGCCGGCCCACCGAGCCGATGAGCGCCCCGCCCTCGGTCCGCAAAGAGATCCAGCTGCGGTTCACCGACGGTAAATTAACCCCTTCAAAGTCGGATGCAAGACAGGAACAGGTGCTGGAAGGCTGGGTCACCATCGGCCATGAGGTGAGATCTTTTTTACCGTGCTCAAGAAAGACCGAACACTGGCTTATGGGGAAATCACCGGCCCTCGAACAGATTGCATCAGCCTATCAAAAAGCGCTGCCCGGGGCCAAACCCTACACCCCCCTCTTTATGTCCCTGGTCGGCAATATCGGCCCAGTCCCGTCGGACGGTTTCGGGGCCGATTACAGCGCCGCCTTTTATGCCACCCGGCTGGAGAAGGTCCGGCCGGCCGGCAACTGCCGGGACGAATTCATTATGGTGGAATCGCCCAAACCGGGAGGCGTTATCAGCTCACCACTGATAATCCGGGGCCGGGCCCGGGGCACCTGGTTTTTTGAGGGCGACTTTCCGCTTGTCTTAAAGGACCCCAAAGGCCGCATCATTGCCCGGGGATTCGTCACGGCCCGGGGCCAATGGATGACCAAAGAATTTGTGCCCTTCGAAGGCACCCTCAACTTTAAAGAGCCGGCCGCAGCCGGTCGGGGGATTCTGGTGTTCAAAAAAGACAACCCCTCCGACCGCCCGGAGCTCGATGATTCGTTGGAGTTACCCGTGCATTTTGAATGAGCAAAGGGAGATCGAATATTATGGGGTTCAGCAAGACTAAAATGAAGTGCTTGTGAAGAAAAGGCGCAATCTAAAGATAGGTCCTTACATGCGTGATGTGGGTGTTTATGATTTCGCAGATTTTTTGAATCGTCTTTTTCCCGTTGTATTCCGACATAATGGCGTCTGCCATTTCTACCGCAACTTTTTCGAGTATTTCGGCCATCTCCTTCAACAGTGTTTTAAGATAGGAAAATTTTAGGTCGAGTTGATCGGCCATCTGTCGCCAGTGGCGCTCCATAATCCAATCAAATCTGGTTTCTTTGCCAATTTTCATAGCCATTTTTTCTGAA
>JBATKU010000332.1:0-18483 GCA_049669725.1 Desulfobacterales bacterium | reverse complement strand
TATAATCTCTATAACTTTGAGGTGAAGATTAGGTTTGCACATAATAAATTTTGGGGGCGGTGCATAATTAAGGATGAATGAGTAAAACCATAGAAATGAACAAAACGGTAACCAAAGCAATTGTAATTTTTGGATAAGGTTTGATCAGATATTGGGAAACTATGCCGCCACAACAGAGGGAGAGAATAGAAACCAATCCGAATTTCAGCAATACAGGAATTTCCGGTTGTGTATATAACAATAATTGAAAACCGATAACGAAAATGTAATGGGAGAGATACAGGTTATAAGAATTTGTTGCCAGGATTTTGTTAAACGGAGTTTGTCGATTCCAATATCGAATTCCCAAAGATACCGAAAGTCCAAGGGCTGTTATGGCAAAATAGTTCAGACAAAACCAGTACAGCAGCCCGAAAAGCTTTTCCGCTTCACCGGTTTCGACGCTCAACATAAGGAAATAAGCGTAATATGTGAAATTATTAACGTAACCGGAGGTCATTTCAGACCTCCGGCGCAGACATCAGGATCATTCGAAGGGAAAAGTCTTACCAGTATCTTTTGCCCTTGCTTGTATAAGATCATTATCATCGGCAAAAATATGCGACAGGGAATCAGGTTGTTTATGAATCATGGAAATAGATCCTGTTGGGCATGTGGACACACATAAGCCACATCCGATGCAACTATCATATGTTATAGATGCCACTTCATCTTTCATCTCTATTGCATCAACTTGACAGCGTTCCGTGCAGGTTTCACAGCCTTCGCAGGTATCGGCATCTACCGCTGCATAATAGTTCGATTGCGCAATTAATCCCGGCAGATCGTGCTTTGTTATGAAAGCCAAAGCTTTACAATGGCAGCCACAACAATTGCAGATGAACATCTTGTCACCCTTGTGATTTGATGAGCAATGCACCAATCCTTCTTCTTCTGCCTTTATAAGGATTTGCTTAGCTTCCTCTTTCGAAATTTCCCGTGCCATACCGTTCTCGATATAATAGTCTGCTGCAAAACCGAATGACATGCAAGCTTCTAATAATTTATCACATTTATCCCCCATTATTTCAGATTCTTTACGGCATATACAGTCCGCAACAGCGAACTTTGAATTTGCTTCTATGATTTCTGAAACTTGCTCATATGGTTGGATTTCTCTGTCGTCCTTTATTTCCTGTTCAACTGGGATTACCCGAAACCCTCCAACACTTCTACCTTTTGCAGAAGCCACAATGCCTTCCTGGTGGAATTTTTCGTACAGTGGAATGTTTTCTTTGTTCAAACGATTCAATTGAAATTCCCATATCCCTACCACCCATGGGGCCAAGAAATAATAAATTACCTCTTCAGATTCTTTGAAGCGCAGTATCAACCCCTTTTTCGACATGTCATATAGGATTTGACCCAATTCGGATTCATCTCTATTTATCCTTTCTGCTACAACAGCTACAGGTTCAGGAAATGGCTTTAAAGACAAGGCGATTTTTGCTTCTTCTTCTGTAAATAGATTTTCCAATATCTCCAATTCAACACCGCTTTGGGTCTTTGGAAACCCCTGAGGAAACATGTCGAGTCGTTCACGAAGTTTTTCATATACTTCTGCCATTGCGACCTCCTTATTTGATTCCATGGTTTGGATGGGCGGGAAATTAGTTTTTGATTAGAACAGTTGCCGAAAAATGTGACCGCCCTTTTACTGTTGTGGAATAATTCTGAACTATTTTTCTAAACAGAATCGAAATCAGCAGCAATGATACGTGTGAAGGATAAATTGTAACGCAACGATACTACTTTGCTATTAAATTGCTTTGAAATCAAATATTTTATTTTTATAGGTGTGTCAAGATTAATCCCACCAAAAATAAGGGGACGTTCGTGCAGAGCGTGCATAATATTATACACGTTCTGCACGAATGTCCCCTTAGACCTTAGATCTTAAAATAGGTAATTAACTCTTCGATTTTCGATCTATCTCGAGTTTTTTCAGCTCTCTTCGCATAATCTTTCCGGTGGCGGTCATGGGCAGTTCGTTGACGAATTCTATTTCACGGGGGTATTCGTGGGCAGCCAGCCGGGTCTTTACAAAGGTCTTGATATCTTCGGTAACTTCCGGGCCCGGGGTCATATCCGTTTTGGGCACGATAAAGGCCTTGACGATTTCGGTGCGCACCTCGTCCGGGCTGCCGACCACGGCCACCATGGCCACGGCCGGGTGTTTCATCAGGCAGTCTTCGATTTCAGCAGGTCCGATGCGATAGCCTGCGCTGGTGATCACGTCATCCTTGCGGCCGTTGAACCAGAAATATCCGTCGGCATCTTTTTTAGCCAGGTCCCCGGTTAAGAGCCAGTCGCCGATAAATTTTTGGCGGGTGGCGTCCGGGTTGCGCCAGTAATCCAGGAACATGACCGGGTCGGGGCGCTTGACGGCAATCTCCCCCACGGCTCCTGCTTTCACCGGTTGCCCCTTCCCATCAATCACATCAACCACATGGCCCGGGATGGCGCGGCCCATGGAACCGGGCCGGATGTCCATGACCTCCGCACAACAGCCCACGATGAGATTGCACTCGGTTTGACCGTAAAACTCGTTGATGGTCAAACCCATGACGTCCCTGCCCCAGTCGAGCAGTTCTTGGCCCAGGGTTTCACCGCCACTGCCGATGCTGCGCATATGGTAGCTGTGGCGGCTTTTAGGATCCGGCACCTGGCGCATCAGCTTTAAGGCCGTGGGCGGCATAAAGGCGTTGCGAACCTTGTATTTGGCTATCAGATGAAAGGCTTTTTCAGGATCGAACTTTTTGGCCCGATGGGCCAAAACCGGTATGCCGTGGTGCCAGCTGGGAAAGAGCACGTCGATCAGACCCCCGATCCAGGCCCAGTCAGCCGGGGTCCAGAACAGATCATCTTTTTGTGGAAAGAAATTATGAGGAAACTCGACCCCCGGCAGATGCCCCAGAAGGGTGCGGTGCGCATGTAGCGCTCCTTTGGGAGGACCGGTGGTGCCGGAGGTGTAAATGATCAGGGCCGGATCATCGGCCCGGGTATTTTGGGGTTGAAATTCAGGAGATCCCTTTTCAATCAGTTCCCAAAAATTTTGTACGTTCTCATATTTTTTACTACCGGTCACCAGGATGGTTTTCAATTCGGGAAGATTGTCCCGGATTTCCATAATCTTGGGTAAATTGGCCGCATCCGTGACAACGGCCCTGGCCTCGCTGTTGGCCAGGCGATATTCCAGAGCATCGGTGCCGAAGAGCGTGAATAGCGGTATGGCCACCGCACCGACCTTATAAGCCGCAATATGGCTGAGAGCGGTTTCCGGGCATTGGGGCAGGAGAATCCCCAGACGATCCCCGATGCCGATATTAGCGGCCTGCAGTCCGTTGGCCAATCTGTTGGATAGATCTTTTAAATCCCGAAAGGTATACCTGGCAAGGCGTCCGTTTTCCTCCTCATATATCAGTGCCAAACGCTGGCCCTGATCGGCCCACTTGTCGCAGATATCAACCCCGATGTTGTAAAACTCCGGAATCTGCCATTGGAACGTTTTGTAAACATCGTCGTATGTTTTGCCGGATTTTAACATCTTATTTTTTCCCGTTCTTTTAGAATTGGCGGCGGGCACGGCGGCCCGCCCTACGGCAAACTAACTCAATCAAGCACAATACCCTAGTGGCGGCCTGCGCGCCGACCCTGTATAGCCCGTATTTAGTTTTCCAGGAATTTTAATATCGCCAGATCCCGCTGCCGGTTAGGCTGAAATAAAATGGAATAATGATTGGTCCCCTGAATGTCCACTCGCCGGGCATCTGTAATCTCTGAAATCATACTATCTGCTACAGCTTCCGGCAATACTAGGTCATCCGGGCTTAATATCCCATCGGTCGCACGCAGAATTAAAACCGGACAGTTTAGTTTTGGATAGTATTCGGATGGCGCTGCCTGTTGGACATTTTGCTTTTCCTCTAAAATGTGATCCAGATGGATTCTGGAACGCACACCACCCTCAACTTCCTCTGATTCGTATCGGAAGTAGTTTTCAATTGCCGGCGACCAGGGCTGTAAAACGGGGACTTGTTTCAAGTTTTCTATATAGGCTTCAAAGGAAGGAAACACCTGCCCCAGCCTGGCCAAAGACGGCTTGATAGCCAGATCGATCTTGTCCCATTGATCCTGGGGAAGGTCTCCACCGCCGTCGACAAGTACAATTTTCTCCGCCCGGTCCGGATATGCAGCCGCAAAGTCTAAGGCGACATAAGCCCCCAGAGAATGTCCCATCAAAATGACCTGTTTCAAATCGAGGTCGTTGAGCAAATAATAAATGTCTCGCCGATGATGCTGCAGTGAATATCCGGTAGAGGGTTTATCTGTAAGCCCCCGGCCTCTTAAATCCAATGCCAGGATCGAATGCGCTGGCGTCAAACCTGAAGCCATCACATCCCAGCAGCGGCAGTTGGCCGTTAAGCCGTGGACGCAAAGGATGTGTCGGCCCTCTCCCTCCCAGACGGCCAACTGGATTCCGATGCCATCTCCTTTAACCCTCTTCATCATTGGATCGGCCATGAAAACCCTCCCTCATCATGTCACTATCGAAAAACCCCACTTAAAGAAAACCGTTAGAATTAAAAATTACCCAAAAGATGATTGTTGGAGAAAACAGCCGTTAACCCTTTGAACCCATGCGCAGACCGCCGTGGATAAAAAATGTCTCTCCGGCGATGGCCTCATTGCGAAAGATTTCTCCCGCCAGAGATGCGATTTCCTCCGGCTCAATAAGGCGACCGATGGGAACATGGGTCAATATCTTATCAAGGGCCTTCTGGTTCATCCTCTTCACCATGGCAGTCCCCACATACCCGGGGGCGATGGCGGCGCAACGGATCTTGTCCGACAGACCTCGCCGGAAAAATTCGGCCGTAAGGACTTTGGGCATTACAGACATTGCGGCCTTGGTTGAAGAATAGTTGATCTGCCCCGCTGTTCCGAGGGATCCGGTGGAAGAAACCAGACATATCAGGCCCCGACAGTTATGGTTGATCATCCGTTCCGTACATTCCCGGACCGTTAAAAAAACACCGGTGAGGTTGATGTCGACTACCTTCTGGAAGTTTTCAAGGGGCATTTTTTTATCCACCTTGCCCGTTTCACGGTCCGTGGAAACCATCAACCCGTCCATAATTATTCCCGCAAAAGGGGCCACCAGGTTAATTTGCCCGAACCGGTCGATGGCAGCATCCGCCAGCCGGGCGCAATCATCTTCCCTGGTCACATCGCAAACCAGCGTCAAAACGTCGCCGTCCAGTTTCTTAGCGGCATCGGCCAGGGCCTCCTTGGCCACATCCGCTAAAACAACCCTGCCTCCCCGGCTTAACCAGTATTCGGCCAGGGACATACCAATCCCTCCGCTGCCGCCGGTAATAACGGCAACGGAATCCTTGATCTCCAGCATTGCTTTGCCTCCCTGTATTGTTTATCGTCTGTTTTTAGGCGATCGGTTCGGTTCGGCGGTTAGTCTATTTTCAGGACGATCCCCATCGGATCAGCGCCGCCGCATAGGTAAAGCCAATCCCCCCGGAAACCAGCACAACCAGCGAACCGTCCCGGACGGCATCACTTTTCAGTCCCAGGTCCAAAGAGAGAATGACATCATTGGTTCCATGGCAGCCCCATTCGTCAAGGGGAGCCGATTGCCTGGGGCCAACACTCAGATCGTCGAGTACGGCCTTGCGGTCGGCCGGTGAGAGGTGGCGCAAAGCAACGTAATTCGGCGACAGATCGGACAGAACTTTTTTTGCCGTCTCAGCCAGGGCCCGGGGCCAGCGGCTATCCAGGTAGTCAGCCACCACCCCGGGATGAGGGGTCTGGTAAAACATGATTTCGGTATCGAGATTATCCGGGCTGAAAGGGATCTCAGTTCCGCCGCCGGGGACATAGATCTCATCAGACATATCTTCATCAACGCTGAAGTCTACAGCCACCAGCCTGTTTTGGCCACAACCTCGCTGCAGGAGTATGGCACCGCCGGAAGCCGAAGAGGCCAGAAGAAAATGGGTATCCGGATTGGCATAATCCACCAAGTCCAGATTGCGGGTACCGCCTGCCAGGAGGACTGTATTGACGCTTTCATCCCCGATTATCAGGTCGCGGGCTACCCGCAAACCCAAAATAGAGGTCACGCCCTGGCCTACCAGGTCAAAGGCCCAGGCTTTGCGGCATCCGGCTTCTTCCTGAAGCCGGATCGAGGCTGTCTGGGCAATGTAGTCTTTATATTCTTCGCCGGTCCAGATAACGACATCAACATCCACCGGCTGAATCCCATCGGCTTGTTTGAAAGCCTGTTTGGCAGCGTTGACGGCCATGGAGACGGGCTGATCTTCCTCAGACGGCATGCACTTGCGTTTAATTCCCAGCGCCGTCACTTCTTCGGAAGAAAGGTTTGCTTTGGCGGCCACCTCATCTGCAGTTTCAATACCGGCCGGGATATAGAGGCCGTAGCTGGCAATGCCGATATTCATTTTACCTTCCTGGCTCATCCTGCACCCTCGGTGGTTTTCAAAACCACTTCTAATCATTGTCCGCTCCGCCATGCTTATCTTTAAGAATAAACTTCTGAACCTTGGCCGAAGCCGGAGTTCGCGGCAGCGTGTCGATCACCTTCAGGTATTTGGGCAGTTTGAACTTACCCAGCCGGTTCTTTAAAAAAGATACCAAGGCTTCAAGGGTAAGCGATGCGCCGGGCTCCAGTTCGACAATGGCTTTGCCCACCTCGCCCCACTTGGGATCGGGCACACCGATAACCGCAACACCGGCCACATCCGGATGCCCCTCGATGGCCCGCTCGATTTCAGCCGGGTAAATATTGGCGCCCCCTGAGATGATCATATCTTTCAGGCGGCCAACAATTGAAAAATGACCGTCGGAATCAACCTGTCCCAAATCCCCGGTGTGGAACCAGCCGCCTTCAAAGGCTTTAGCAGTCTCCTCGGGCTTGTTCCAGTATCCGGCGCAGGTGTGAGGTCCGTGCAGCAGGATCTCCCCCTCCCCACCAATCGAAACCTCGCCTCCCTCGGCGTCGACTAATTTTACGTCCACGTGGGGCATGGGATGACCGATGGTGCCCGGTTTTCCATTGGCCATGAAGTTGTTGGGACCGACTTCGGTCAGCCCGTATCCCTCCCAGATACGGATTGATTTCTGCCTTTTAAATGTTTCCAGGATATCGCGGCTGAGGGGCGCACCGCCCGAAACCATAAAACGAATACTGGAGAAGTCAGTGGAAGTAAATTGGGGCGAATCGATGAGCATTTGAAACATGGTCGGGACGCCAAAAAAAACAGTGACCCCCTCACGCCTTATCAGGTCTAAAATCAAATCGGCCTCAAAACTTTCTATCAGAATATTGGCGGCCCGGCAGTAAAAAAGCGGCAGGGTGAACACATTCCATCCGGCAGTGTAAAACATGGCCGCGTGCAGAATGGTTTTGTCATCTGACCGCAAATCCCAACCCAGGTTGGTACTGACGGCATTCCAGGTCAGCATTCCGTGGGTAAGTATAACCCCCTTGGGCAGACCGGTGGTTCCGGAGGTGTAAATAATTAACTGGGGATCATCAGGCCTAACCTCAACCTCAGGGGGCCGAGCGGCCGAAAGGGTTTGCCAGCTTTCAGGTAACGCCCGGCCGATGATATTATCGTCGTCGAAGCAAACATAGTGCTTCAATCCGACCTGGCTTTTGAAGCCCTTCACGCTGTCCCGGTGATCCTGGTCGAAAAAGATCGCCTTGGTCGCAGCATCTTCCAGATAATAAACGAACTCGGCCGGCGCCAGGCGAAAGTTCAGCGGCACCAGAATTGCCCCCAGCCGTCCCAGGGCAAAGAATAAAGTAATGTATTCGGTGCGGTTAAAGGAAAGGCAGGCAACCCGATCCCCCTGGACGACACCTAACTCGAGGCTGAGAAAATTCGCCATGCGATGGATCTCATCAGCCAATTGCCTGTAGGTATAGCGCCGCCCCCGGATGACATCCACCAGGGCCTCTTTTTCAGGAAAGGCCCGGCCCCAACGGCCGATCCAGTCTCCGTATAGCATGCCTTCATCTCCCTTAGGAATTGCTCAAAAACAGGGTTGAACTTTCTTTGACCAGGCCCTTAATCACGTGCGCCCCAGCGCATAACCACTGCATTCCAGGCATACCCGATGCCAGCTGAGATCATCAGCACCAGATCACCCTTTTTGAGCCGATTTTCCTCAATGGCCAGTTCAAGGGACAGTATCTGATCATTTTGGCCGTGATGGCCAAATTCACCCAAATAGCGGGTCTGCTCGGGTGCAAGGCCCAATTGTGCCATCAGGTAATCGTGGGCGCTGCGCTTAACCAGCAGGGTCGCCAGATAATCCACATCCGACCGATCAAACCCGCTTTTGGCCAGGGCTTTATCGATGCAGACCAGCCAATTACTCAGGCTCAGTCGTTCGAGCCTTTCTTTCATGCCTACCGGATCCAGGACATCCAGGTATTGCTTGCCCGCCTTTAGCCCCTCAACCGTCATGGCCTCAGCCGATCCTCCCTGGGGAACGTAGACATCCCATGCAAAGGATCCGTCACTGATAAAATGACTGTCTAATATTTCATTGCGGGGACAATCCTGCTGAACAATGCAGGCGGCACCACCGGCCGCCAGGTAATACATCCAACGCACCCGGGGATTGGGGTAGTGAATCAAATCGGAGTTTCGATAGCCAGAAACGATCATAACATTGTTGATGCGCTCATCGGAACGAATCATGTCCCGGGCCAGTTTGAAGGCCACCAGGGTCGTACCGCAGCGCTGCTGCATATCAAACGACCAGGCCCTGGCAAGGCCCAGCTCTTTTTGAATCTTGGGTCCTACCGGCCAATTGCGGTACTCCTTCACTTCTTCTCCGCTCCAAATGACCAGATCGATTTCTGCCGGTTTCAGCCCTGAGTAGTAAAGGGCCTTGCGGGCAGCCTTAAGACCCATGACCACGGTGCCGTCGCCGGGACCGGGTACGTTCTTTTGGTACCAGCCCAGTTTGGTGCGAATGATTTCGGCCGGGGTGTCGCATTGGGCAGCGATAAAGTTCGCATCGTGATAGGCCCGTGGGACATAGGCGGCCAGGCTCAAAATACCGGCGGTGGCAGTCTGATCGGACATATTTTCTTCTCTAAGTCTTGCGTTAATCGGTTGTATGTCAAAATACCCAACAGAGCCTAAAACTATATCCAATACGGCACTGCTACCCGGAAATTGCCGGCCTGCGCCGGGAGATATAATCCTTTACGGACCCGATAACACCTTTGGGGAAAAAAATGACAACCAAAATAAAAAGTACCCCAAAAAGGAGGAGCCAGCGTTCCAGCACACTGTGCAATAAAGTTGCCTGGGGCAGGAAGTCTTGGGCGATATGTTGAAGATCCGGCAAAAAGGTTTGGGTAATCAGCAAGAAGGCAGCACCCACAAAACCGCCGTAAAGCGTGCCCATTCCTCCGATGATGACCATGAGAAGAACATTGAGCATAATGGCCATGACTTCCAGACTCGACTCCGGATTCACAAACCCGACCCACATGGCGTATAACCCGCCAATTAACGTGGCCGTTACACACCCGAAAGTAATTGAGATCGCCTGAAAAATAAATGTTTTATAGCCAAGCGCCACGGCCCGCTGTTCGTTATCGCGTATGGCCTGCAAAACCCGCCCTAACGGAGAATGGATAAACCGCAGCATCATTAAAAACAGCGCCAAACAGGTAAATAAAATAAAATAATAGGTCACGATCCTGCCCGTGATGTCGATACCCATAAATTCGCCCATGTTAAATGCCACCGAAAAAACGCCCGGCATGCTGATGCTGATTCCGTCCTCTCCTCCTGTAAAATGACTGAGTTTATTTGCCAGAACAATGGCCAACTCCGCAAGTGCCAGGGTGACCATCGCAAAAAAAATCGCCTTGACTCGCAAAGAAATAAAACTGATAACCAGCGCCAGAACGATGGCAACCGCCATGGCCGATAGTAAACCAAACACCAGATTGACGTAAGAAGGGCTGCCATATTTTTCCAGCAAAAACGCTACGCAATACGCGCCGATGCCGAAAAACATGCCATGGCCGAAGGAAAGAATTCCGGTATATCCCAGCAAAATATCGAAACTGGCAACCAGTAACGCAAAGATCACAATCTTTATCGCCAGATCAACGGTTTTAAAAGATGGAAATAAAAAGGGTACGAGCAAGAAGAGGACTAAAATACCCAGCTTGAGAAAAGAACTGCCACTGGTAAACTGTTGCCTCTTCTCCCGATTACGAACAATTTGTACCGGTGTTTGGTCGGTCATGCTCTGTCCTTACAAAACTCGGTCGATAATAATAGTTACCGAAATTCTGATTGCGATTGCCAGACTTCCAATGACAGGATAACAGTGGCCTATAATCAGCGACATGTGGCCGGTTATTTGCCGGCCGCAAACAGCCCGGTGGGCCGGATAAGCAAAATGACAATCATAATTAATATGTTTACTCCGGCGGCGGCCCAGGGGACCAGGTAAGCCACGTAATTGTAGGACAATCCCACAATGAGGGCACCTACCAGCGAGCCGGTCACACTACCCAATCCCCCGATGATCACAACGATAAATGCAAAAAGCAGATAGGTGGATCCCATGTCGGGGTAGACCTGCAGGCTGAAAATGCTCATCGACAGTCCTCCCAGGGCCGCCAGAGCAGCCCCGGCAGCGAATACGCCGGTGAATAAAAGAAAAATATTATGCCCCATGGCCTGGACCATCTCGCGATTTTCCACACCTGCCCGCACGATGGTACCTAACTTGGTCTTTTTAAGAATAAGCTGGAGGACTGCATAAACGATAATTCCAATTAAGATGCAAATGATCCGATATCTGGCAATAATGATATCGAAGATGTCCCAGTTTCCCTGAAACGTCAGGGGTACGGTCATAACTTCATCGTTCGGCCCCCAGAATACGCGGATCAACTCTACCAGTACAATGGTGGCACCGAAAGTGATCAGGATCTGAAATAAATGGTTACCGTAGACCCGCCGGACAATGACTCTTTCCAGGATAATGCCCAGCACTCCTACCGCCGCCGTCGCCGCCAGAATGGCGACCAGAAATACGCCCAAATTCTGAAGAACCGAATCGGCTTCGACCCATTCTCGCAACCACTCGAAAACACTAAAACCGACATAGGCCCCCCAGGCAAACAGGGCACCATGGGCAAAGTTTAATACATCCATCAGGCCGAAAATAATACTGACGCCGGAGGCTATCAAAAAGAGGAGCATCCCCATGGCCAGCCCGGCAATGGTGAGTGTGAGATAAATTTTAACGGGTATTCGCAGCAGCGGAAGCATCAACAGAATAGCGGCTCCGACAACAATGGCGCGCTCTGTGCTCCAACGGTTGGTGGCTTTATGGGACATTTGGGGTGTTCCTTAATCCGACAGAATTTAACTTTCGTTTTATCAAGACTTGGCCAAAGTTGATCGTTAAATGCCCAGATACCTGCTTTTTAACTCGTCATCATCAATGAGCTCTGCCATATGGTCGTTGTGCACGGACATCCCGTCATCCAGGATATAGAAGTAATCACCGACACAGCTGGCCATGTAAAAATTTTGTTCGACCAGAACGACGACGCTGTGCTTTTTAATTTGATTGATGGCTTCAATGAGGGCGTCTACAATAATCGGTGCCAGACCTTTGGAGGGCTCATCGATGAGCAGCAAAGAAGTCTCATTGACAATGGCCCGGGCAATGGCCAGCATCTGTTTTTGCCCGCCGCTCAGGATTCCGGCCTGGGCTTTCCAGAAGTTTTTGAGATCCCTGAACATGTCCAGTGTTCGCTCCAACCTCTGGCCCGTGGCCTCGTCTTCAACCAGCATGGCTACGCGCATGTTTTCCTCCACGGTGAGGCTGGCAAATATGCCCATATCCTCCGGGACAAAACCGAGCCCCAGGCGTGCAATTTCGTAGGGCTTTTTGTTCTGGATCTCCTGCCCCTTGAATATTATTTTGCCTTGGGACGCCGGCAAAAGCCCCATCACGGTTCGCAGGGTCGTGCTCTTGCCGGCGCCGTTGCGGCCGATAAGAACGGTGACCGCATCGGCCCTGGCCTCAAAGGAAAGCCCTTGAAGAATATGATGGTGGCCGATAAAGGTATGGGTGTCTTCAACTTTTAAAATGGTTTCAGTCAAGTTTGGCACCTCCGCCAAGATAGGCCTCCTGAACTTCCTTGCTGCGATGGATGGTTTCCGGATCTCCATCAGCAATCAGCTTGCCATTCTGAAGCACGGCGATGGAGTCCGAAAGAGACATAATCATGTCCATTTTATGCTCGACCAGCAGGATGGTCCGGTCTCTTGCGGATTTGATTTTCTCGAGGACTTCTAAAATTGCCGGGACTTCTTCCTGTGACATACCGGCCGTCGGCTCGTCCAGAAACAGAACCTTCGGCTCCAACGCCATCAGAATGGCTAATTCCAGCTTACGCTGTTCCCCGTGGGTCAGGGAACTGGCCGGATCCGCCCATTTGTCATCCAGAAGCATCTCCTGGAGAATGGCATAGGCTTCATCTTCGATTTCTGAAAAATGAAGGTAATTGCGCCAGAAGTTGAGACCAAAACCCTTGCGGGACTGGATGGCAACCCTGACGTTTTCCAGAACACTTAGAACCGGGAAGATATTGGTCAACTGAAAAGAGCGCCCCATACCCAGACGCGTTCGCATGGCGGGTCCCAAGTCGGTGATATCCCGCCCCTTGAGAAATACGTTACCCTCCGTCGCTTTATACTGACCGGTCAGCAGGTTGAATAAGGTGGTTTTCCCGGCCCCATTGGGGCCGATAATGGATTTAAAAGCGAAGGGCTCCACCCGTAAGCTGACATGATCAACCGCCACATGCCCGCCAAAGCGGATGGTCAAATTCTTGGTCTCAATTATCGGTTCTGCAGTGTGTTCGTTCATTGTGCCTGGAATGACTCGTATCCTGGTGAGCTAGGGCTCTGGATCACCTGAAAGGTATAACTCGGCACCGCCTGGCGGTCACAGAGGCCCGCCCTACAATGCAGATAACTCCGTTGCTATAAAGTAGGGTCGGCCTCTGTGCCGACCATAGGCAGTTATGAATGATTTTAAGACTTCAATGGAACAAATATGAACGCTCCTATCATTTATTCATAATCGGCGGGGCCGTCTCATCCATTGAAAGTTCTCTGGTGAGCATGGGGATGGCCCATTCCACATCCGGTTTGACGTCGAGTTCAAAGGCGTACATGGACTGCAGGGCCTGATGATCTTCCTTGCGAAATTTCATCATCCCCTTGGGGGTCATAAACTCCATGCCCTCCATAGCGGCAATCAGTTTTTCGGTGTCCGTACCGCCTGCCTTTGTGATGGCCTGCACCACGGCACTGGCGGCCGCAAAACCGCCGCAGGTAAAAAAGTCCGGCGGTTCGTTGAAGCGTTTATAATGTTCTTCCACCAGCCAGTCATTGACGGGGTTTTTAGGGTTCTCATAGTAGTAGTAAATCGAGCCTTTCATGCCTTTCAGAGGCTTCATCGCCTTCAAGGCCGCCAGGACATTACCGCCACTGGTAATCTCAATACCGTACTTGTCCAGTCCGGCCGAAATCAGCTGGGTAATCGGTGAATTTTTGCCCGCCCAGATCACCCAGACATACTTGGGGGCGGGCAGGTCCTTGAGCGCTTCGATTATCCGCTGGATCGGGGCCGTAAAATCCGTACCCTTGGGGTCGGAGTACTCTTCATGCACGACCTTGGCACCGAGTTTTTCCGCCGCCTGTTTGTAGGCCGCGATGCCATCGCGACCAAAGGCATAGTCCTGTCCGATACAGGCGATGCTGACCCCGGGTTTGGCGACGGCGACCGCATTGGAAATGGCATCCTGGCTGGAATTGCGGCCTGTTCGGAATATATAACGGTTCCAGTTTTGACCCGTAATGGAATCGGCCACCGCCGGCTCCACAATAAGGATCTTCTTAAACTGCTCTGCCACGGGCAGTACCGCCAAAGCAACGCCGCTGCTGGTCGGTCCGATGGCCAGGTCCACTTTGTCGTCGCTGTAAAGCTTGGTCAGCAGCATCTTGGCTCGGGCCGCTTTGAGCTGGGTATCTTCGACAACCAGTTCAACATCCCGGCCGATGATCTTATTGGTCCCTTTGGTGAAGTACTCCAGCCCCATTTTAAAACCGGTAACCTCCGCCTTGCCGTAAATCTCATAGGGGCCGCTCAATCCCTGCATGATACCTATTTTAATCGGATCAGCCGACATGGCCGGGGATGCAATCAAGCCCATAACGAGTAAAACCAATCCAAACATCAAGCACATCTGTTTTACCTTCATTTTAAGCCTCCTTTTTAGATGTTTCGTTAATGTAGCGGTTAGCCGGTAACTTGCGATCTAGCGAATCAACCGACAATATTAGGTGAATATTTAAGAATGCGCCTCTCGTAGAATGTTCTTGAGAACTTTGCCGGCCGCATTGCGGGGCAATTGTTTCACAAACACCGCCCTTTTGGGAATTTTATACCTGGCCAGTCGTCCTTGGAGGTGCGTGATGATGACCTCGTCCGTCAGCTCCCGGCCTTCTTTAAGGACAACGATCGCCCGGCCGACCTCACCCCATTTTTCATCCCGTACGCCAATGACGGCGGCTTCAGCGATTTGCGGCAACTCATAAATAACGTTTTCTACCTCGGCGGGATAGACATTCTCGCCGCCGGAGATAAACATATCCTTTTTGCGTTCAACGATATAAAGACAACCGTCTTCATCCATCCGCGCCAGATCACCGGTGTGAAACCAGTCACCGCTGAAGGCATCTCGGGTCGCCTCCGCTCGATTCCAATAACCCTGCAGCAAATTAGGTCCCCGAAGGACCAGTTCGCCCACCTCTCCGGTGGCCAATTCCCTCATTTCATCATCGACGATGCAGACATCCAGGTGAAAGACAGCCTTGCCGATGGAACCGGCTTTTTCGAGCGCCAGGCCTTTTTCCAGGGTGGCAATACTGGGGGCCGCTTCGCTCATGCCAAACCCTTGCTGAAGAACAATGCCGGCTGTGTAATACTGCTCAACGAGGCTGACGGGAAGAGGGGCACCGCCGCTCATGACCACCCGCACAGTTTCAAAGGCCTCGGCCTTAAACGCCGGATGCTGGATCAGTGCCAGGAAAATGGCCGGCACACCGAAGAACAGCGAAATTTTTTCTTCCGTGAGCAGCGCCAGGGTTTTGACCGGATCAAAAGTGCGTTGGATGACCACCGTCCCGCCATCGTATATCATTGGCAGCGTAAACAGACCGATGCCGCCGATATGAAACATGGGCAGGACAACCAGATTCCGATCGATGGAAGTAAAATCCATGGACAAGTTAAGATTGAGCACGTTCCAGAAACTGGCACCCTGAGTGAGAATGGCCCCCTTGGGTTGCCCGGTAGTTCCGGCAGTATACATAATGATATGGGGTGTGTTCAGATCAGGTATGATATCCGGCTCCGGCTCACTTTCGGATTGAACCGACAGCAGCGACTCATAATTGTCGGCGTCCGAAATTTCTGGGTTGCCAATAACAATATAATGCTTTTGAGAAGTTTTCTCTTTGAGGTCTTTTACCAGCTCGATCAGATCGCCATCGAATAACAGGGTCTCGGCCTTACTGTCATTTACGATAAAGGTCAGCTCGGTGGCCGTCAACCGCCAGTTCATCGGCACCACCATCAGTCCCAGTTTGGCGGCAGCCATGATAATCTCTAAAAACTCCACCCGATTATAAGACAGGACGGCGACCCGATCACCGTTTTGCAGGCCCAGTCCCAGCAAGGCATTGGCCAGGCGGTTAACCCGGCCATTCAATTCACGATAGCTGAGACGTTTCTCACCGTCCACAACAGCCTCTTTTGAGGGTGTTAGAAACTCTCTTTTAACCAACCAGGAACCGATGCCTGAATCTTTCACGAATTCTCCTCTTAGGGTGTCCAATCAGACAAAAATCTTCTGCATCACATCAGCCATGTTGTCGGCAAAATTTGCCACCGTTGCCAGCCCTTCCTCATCGTTCTCAGCATCCCTGGCACCGCCGGTTCCGGCCATGCCAACGTTCCAGTAAGTGGATCCGGGCACCGTAATGCCATTGATAAAAAACCACAGCAGCAACTGTGAAAAAGCCAAATTATGCCCCGCACGCCGTGCCACGGTAATTGGACCGCCCACTTTGCCGCTAAAAAACTTATCGTTCCAGTAGGCTACAAATGTAGCCCGGGCCAAGAGCGACATCATCTGGGGCACTACTGAGCTCAAGTATACCGGAGAGCCAAGGATCAGGCCTTCGGCAGTTCTCATTTTATCGAGTATGTCTGCAAAATCATCATCTTCAATCGTGCAGTAGCCTTTTTTAACGCAGTCATAACAACCATTGCAGGGATTGATGTCTTTGCCCCGGAGTGAAATCAATTCGGTTTCAAAATCTTTACCCTGCAAGACGTTCAAGGCGCTTTTCAAATAGTGCAAGGTATTACTTTTGGACCTGAGACTACCGGCAATCCCGATAACTTTCATACTGTTTTCTTTCCTTCCTGGAAAATCCACTCCGGCAGCCGAGCCGTTGTTTTTAGGGCACCGTCTTTTAACTGTTGTATCATCAGCTTTACAAAATAGTCCTGGTCAAAGCACTGGCTAAAAGCCTTGCTTTCCACCTTGTAGCCCTCGGTTAAGGCAGGGCCTTGTGCCGCCCGCACGGCTCGCTTTGCCAGCGAAAGCGCATACTGTGGATTACGAAATATCGGCTCCAGAATTTTAACTGCTTCGTCGTACAACCTATCAGGGGGCGCCAGGCTGTGAATGAGTCCCAGAACGAAGGCATCTTTGCCGGAGTAAAGTTTGCCTGAAAGAATCATTTGCATAGCACGACCGCTGCCCACCAGCCGGGGTAGGCGTTGGGTCCCGCCACCGCCGGGGATAAGTCCGACTTTTACTTCCGGCAAGCCGATGCGGGCCGTTTCACTGGCCAGGCGCAGATCACAGGCCAGGGCAAATTCGAAGCCCCCTCCGAAGCACAATCCATTAATGGCAGCCACCAGGATTAACGGGCTGGCCTCCATGCGGTTGAACAAATGCTGAATCCGACAAGAGAACGCCCCGGCACTTTCCGGATCGCATTGCATCATCTCAATGCCGTCAGCGCCGCCAATGAAATAGGTCTCACCGGCACCGGCAAAAACCATGGCCCGGATTTGAGTCTTCTCAACTTCTGTCAGCAGATCTTCCAACTCCTGCATGAGGATGCTGTCAATCGCATTGCGGTCATCCGGCCGATTGATCGTCACCCGGCAAATAGGGTCCTGGTAGTCCACTAAAAGTCTGGTGTATTCTTTGGTCATCGTTTTAATTGTTCGTCTGATATCTGCAAGCAAGCCGCTAAATAACCAATCCACCGTTGGGACTGAAAATTTGACCGGTAAAAAAATCCGCGGCGGGCGAGGCCAAAAATGATACCAGACCGGCAATTTCTTCCGCCTCTCCAAACCGTTTCAAAGGCGTCTTTTTTACGATATGATCCGAAAAGCCTTCCGGCAATCCATCCAGCATGGGCGTATTCACGTAACCCGGTGCAATCATGTTAACCCTGATATTGTATCGGGCCACTTCCTGCGCCAGTGTTCTGCCCATCATATTGACGCCGCCCTTGGCGGTGCTGTAATGCAATGCTCCCGGTGTCGGCGTCAGTGAGGCTACCGAGCTGAATATTATGATGCGACCGGATTGGTGTTGTTTCATCCACCGGACCGCCTCCCGGCAGCAGTAAAAGGCGCCATCCAGATTAACAGAAATCATCCGGCGCCATTGGTCATCGTCCAAATCTTCTATAAAAACCGTTTGCCCCAGTATAGCTGCGGTATGCACCAGTAAATCCAGACGTTCTAACCGCTGCCTGATGTCATTGAACAAAGACACCACCGAAGTGCTTTGCGAAACATCTACCCCACAGGCTTCTGCCTGGCCCGCCAAACCTTGCGCCGCCAGCACCGTTTTTTCAGCTGCAGCCAGATCCAGATCGGCAACAAAAACCCGCAACCCCGATCGGCACAATTCCAGCGATATCGTCCGGCCCATTCCGGACCCACCGCCGGTGATCAGGGCTGTTTGAACCGCCTGGGTTTTCACTAATTTTTATCCCTCCCCAAAAAAAATAGATTTGAAATTAAAAACTAATCTTTTTTAATAAGCTTTAATTCTTCTTCAAATTTTTTGAAAAATTCGTCTTTTTCTTTCCAGTCAGCCCCAAACTGCCTGTCGAAATAATCGCCCAATTTATCGAGCAGGTTTTTCCAAACCATCTTTTTGCTTCCGGTGACGACATCGGCAAGATAGGTGTCCAGTTCCGCCATCATTTCTTTGGGCAGAAAGGACACCGCCCCCAG
>JBATKU010000331.1:0-2550 GCA_049669725.1 Desulfobacterales bacterium | reverse complement strand
GTAAAATATTTGTCGCCGTACCAGGGATCCTGCCCCATCAGTGCGATGGCCGCAATGTAACACAGGGCAACGGCAATCCATTTTGGATCACCGATGCCGGCCACACCGGCTGATCGGATGCGCTGGATTCGATGGTCGCTGCCGGCAGCAGTTATGGATGGTTCGGGGTCATTCATAATTTTTCGGTGTCTTTGAGCTCCTGGACCAGAGTTTCAAGTTGGTTCTGCAGTTCTTTTCGATTTTTCTGATGGCCTTGGATGATCTGCCGACCTTCAAACCAGTACCATCGATCAAGAATATGGGTGTATATAGCCACCTTCAATTCCTTGGCCTCTTTTATATCGGCAAGCGCCTCACTCTCACAGATATCCAGGGCTTTGTCCCGGTAGACGACATCCGGGTGTTGATCTTCTTCGTAACCGCCAAGTTTCCAGATCAGGACGTACAATCCGGCCTGCTTCAGGCGCAATTTTTGATACAGGTCGATTAAAACAGTCGATTCATTTTTTTCGGTGTCCGGGTGCTTTCTGCGGGCATTCAGTGAACTGGCAGCCCTATCAATTTGCCGGGTGATGCCGATGGCTTCCTGCCGATAAGCCATTTTGGTTTCCGGGGAAAAGCTGTGGACGCGATCAGCGGCAGTAAGAAAGGCTGTGGCAAAATAGTAG
Organism: Desulfobacterales bacterium; assembly: GCA_049669725.1. Lineage (GTDB taxonomy): Bacteria > Desulfobacterota > Desulfobacteria > Desulfobacterales > JAFDCJ01 > JAFDCJ01. Next base: position 1,882 of record JBATKU010000331.1, on the reverse strand, counting down.
TTGGCAAAAGGGTCTTCAGGAAAATCGGACAAGTAGGCCCTGGTGGAAATCTTCAACACATGGACCTGGCCGGCATCGGAGAGCAGTTCCCAATAGCGGTAAAAAACTTTCTGCCAGGTTTCCCAATCTTTATCCGTGAGTTTGCCGAGCTCACTCTCTGCCAGCCGTATGGCGTCGGTAAGTTTGCCTTCCTGGAAATAAAGCCGGTCAATTTCGACCAGTACCCTGAGCCAGGGCTTTTGACGAATAGTTGCCGATGTCAGTGACTCTTTCAGAATGGGGCCGCCGATACTCATGGGACCTACATCCCGGGAAGCCGGTTTAAAAAACCGACCTATCGGAAACAGAAAAAAGACCAGGCCCGCAGCTACGATGACAAAGATAAACAGGCGCAATTTGTCCGCAGCCGAAGATGCAGGCCGTTCCAGTGCCAGCTTAATGGCCAGGGGGTCATAGCCTTCCTCCCGGGCAATAGGGATCCTCTCTTTTGCCTCAATGGTGCCGGTTTGGGGCAAAAACCCCATCACGGCCTGCGCGTCCGTTTCAGGCTGAATTTGGGAATCATCAGAAACGTGCCGAACAGGTAAGCGGGAGTTGTTTTGATCTGAGTTCATCTTCAGAAGTTGCAGTGAAAAAAAGGGTTATTGGCAGAACCACAATGGTTAAAATAGGAGAGATTGGCTCAATAGTCAAACCTAAAAATAAGGGGTCAAGTCTGCTCTTGACTCTTATTCAAAACAGAAACGATACTTTCAGTCCGGCTTGTTCTTTCCAGATAACCGGACAAATTTTAATAGTGAAATCCGAGCAGATTCCAGTGGTATAATTGCCACGCAGTGGAGATCAGCGCTATCATGACAGCGGTATAGTAAACCCGCCCCCAAATACTGCCGTTGCCTGATTTCCAGATCACTGCCGTATAAATAATCGCTCCTGCAGTCATTAAGGCCGATAACATTGAGAGCACCAGGATTAGCTTGATCCACAGGGGTACGCCAAATACGATAGCGTTGGGATCACGTAATCCAAGGGCCAAAATGACAGCTACGACGATGAACAGAAGACTCGCGCTCCAGGTTATCACATAGGCCAAACGGGGAATGCGTGTCTGACGGTTGAGCTTTACATCATGGCGCCGGCGGATGAGAGCTGCAAAAGGCCATGATACGGTGGTGATTAAAAACAACAGGATAGCGGATATGGCCAGAACCACATGCAGAATGAGTGAATCCTTAAAACCGATACGTTCCAGCGCCTTGTAGGGCAGATCCCCTATAAACATATGCGTTATCCGTCCTTTATCGTCTTCGCGAAATACGAGGGTCCCCAAGCCATTTTCCTCCCGAAATATCAAGGGCTTCGTCTCGACCCAGCGGGTTGTCTCTGTGCCAACGGTTTTCAACACGCCGTCTTCAGCGAGTGTGACCTTGATGGTTCCGAGCAAAGCGCCAAGTTTGGTAAACCTCCGGTGCACACGCCTGCTGCTGAAATAGCTGCCGGCAAATCGCTGCAGTTGGGTTTTGGTACTCCCACTCGGAGTTATCGCTTGGATCTTGCCGGGCGGAAAATAGCGGTCAAGGAATAATTCATAGGTATTGGCAACCGCTTTATTTCCTCCCCGGGTATTATAGGAGACGAACAGCCCGACTCTGTGCTCAGGCAGCAGGGCCATTAGGGAATGGAAATATAAAAGATTTCCGGGGTGGCCGATCACCCATTGACCGTTTCTGCTGATGTCAAAGAATCCGTGCTCTGTGGGGTTGACTTCCGGTGCATGACGGAACAAAGCGCTGTGCATTTGCTGCGCTGTCTTAGCTTCGAGGATGCGCGAGTTACCCAATCGGCCATGGTTGAGATGAGCGATCATGAAGTTGGCCATATC
>JBATKU010000330.1:0-1729 GCA_049669725.1 Desulfobacterales bacterium | reverse complement strand
AAAAAGGTCTTCGATAAACTGGACCTGTTGGTTGCCATCGACGCCAATTACAGTGAAACCGGCTGGTATGCGGATGTGCTGCTGCCGTCGGCGACCTATTTTGAAAAGTCAAGCGTCTTAACCACCGGCAAAGGCCTGAAACCACAATTCGGGATGCGAAAACAGGCGGTCGAACCCCGCAACGATGCCAAACCCGACTGGTGGATATTTAAATCTCTGGCCGAACGGCTGGGGGCCGGTGAATATTTCAAATTCAAGGATATGGAAGCGTTCTGGGAATGGCAGCTTGAAGACACCGGCGTCACGGTGAGTGATCTGGAGAAAAAGGGATTTGTCGCTCTCACGGATAAGCCGGTCTGGTGGAATCGGATGAAGGACCTTAAATTTAAAACACCTTCCAAAAAGATAGAATTTGTTTCCAGCCGCCTGGAAGCCAGCGGCATTGAATCCTTCAAGCCTTATGCAAGCCCGCAAAAGCCTGATGAGGGTTATTATCGGTTGGCCTTCGGGCGCAGCCCGGTGCACACCCATGGCCGTACCCAAAATAATCCGGTGCTCAGCGAGATTATGCCTGAAAACCAGTTGTGGCTAAATGACGAAGAGGCCCGCAAATTGGGCGTTGCCAACGGCGATCGGGTGCGCGTAACTTCCGCCGACGGCAGCCATTCGGGGACGATTAACGTTTATGTGACCGAATTCATTCACCCGGAATCGGTATTCATGGTTCACGGGTTCGGCCGAAAAGTGCCCTGGCAAACCCGCGGGTATAATAAGGGATTGGGAGATTATCGTTTTGAAACCGGACTTTTGGGCGTCTATGACCCGGTCGGAGGCGCTAATTCCCTGATGGAGTGTTTTGTGAAGGTTGAAAAGGTGGAATAATACGGAGGAAAACGCATGAGCAAGTACTATATTTATCAGGATGCCAAACGTTGCATTGGATGTTTCAGCTGCGAGTCGCACTGCAAAACAAAGAACAATTTGCCGATTGGCCCCAGGTTGACCCAGATCATTCCGGTAGGCCCAAAAAAAATAAACAATTTGCCGCGCATGTCCTATGTATTTATGCCCTGTTTTCACTGCCAAGAGCCGTGGTGTGTGGCCGCCTGCCCGACCGGCGCGATGCAAAAAAGGCCTAAGGACGGCATCGTCTTTGTAGACAGCACACTATGCGTTGGTTGCAAAGCCTGTATTACGGCCTGTCCCTGGGGGACCCCCCAGTGGAACCCGGAGACGGGTAAAGCCGTGAAGTGCGATTACTGCATGGACCGAGTTGATCAGGGCCTGGAACCGGCCTGTGTTACCAAATGTATCACAAAATGTCTTCATTTCGGCGATCCTGCGAAAAAATCCCAGTCCAAACGTAACCGGCACGCTAAAAAAGTCGCCGATTTCGAATAGAAACTAGTTCGCTTCGCTTACAACCTGTCGAGAGCCTCAAGGTCGTGCGATTGGAATAATGGAATACAGGAATGATGGAATATTGGGTTAAGTTGATACAAATACGGAGGTTGTCCGTTTCTAACCGCTTAAAACTACATGATACTTTTCAGCATGCCTACCGATAGATTACGGTATACGAGAGGAAAAGATGCCCGCAATGACATGCCCGGTAACCGATATTATCGTTAAATTAAACGCCGCCATCGATTCCGGTGGTCTCACGGACCCCAGAAGTAGACGCAGGGCGGAAGATATTCTGGCATTACTAAACGATGTTGCCTGGGGC
>JBATKU010000329.1:0-1726 GCA_049669725.1 Desulfobacterales bacterium | reverse complement strand
CCTACTATCTACTATCAATGTTTTACCGTGGCAGTCTGAAGCATCCAAAAAATATGGTGAGATAAAGGCAGACTTAGAACGCAGAGGTAGGATAATTGACGATTTCGACATTGCCATTGCGGCCATTGCAATGAGTCATGAGTGCGGAGTTCTATCAGCTAATTTGAAGTATTTTGAACGAATCAAAGACATTGAAACTATAAAAGCTGGCTTTAGTGTCTAATGGACCCTATCTCCAATTCCCTATCTTAAATTTCAACTTTTCTGGTTGGTGTGAGTGGCTTTCAGCCACGATTATACCTGTTGCCTGAGTGAGGCAATCGCGGCTAAAAGCCGCTTTCACACATATTAATCGTAAAATAGCATAAAGAAATCTTGGTGTCCCTTGACAAATAATAATTATATGTTAAATTATAATTATTATATTTATTTGGGGAGGTGATATCTTGGGTCAGATAACCATTTATTTAGATTCAGAGACAGAAAAACGACTATCCAGCGCCATAAAAAGTGGCGGGATTTCCAAGAGTCGTTGGATAGCCGATTTAATCAAAGAAAAAGTAGCCACGAATTGGCCGGAAAATATAGTTGCGCTTGCCGGTGCCTGGTCAGATTTTCCGACAGTGGAGGAGATTAGAGCCGGTGCAAGGAAAGATGCCGAAAGGGAGCCCTTATGACATATGTTTTGGATACCAATACCCTTATTTATTTTTTCAAAGGAATGGGAAATATTCAACGTCATTTGCTTTCCCTGCCGCCGAATGAAATAGGGGTTCCGACAATTGTCCTGTTTGAGCTGGAAGTCGGAATAGCCAAATCTTCATCTCCGCGTAAAAGAATCTCTCAACTCAAAGAATTCACCGACCCGTTAAATGTTATCCCCTTCGGTATGGCCGAAGCGAAAGCCGCCGCCCAAATCCGTGCAAAGCTTGAGAAAAAAGGCATTCCAATTGGACCCTACGATGTATTAATTGCGGCTTGTGCCAAAGCCAATAATCTAATCCTGGTCACTCACAATCAAAAAGAGTTTGAACGCGTTGAAGGCTTGAAAATCGAGGACTGGTATTAGAATTTTCTCGATCATAACCCAGTAGCGTGGGAAGGGATAGACGGATCGAAAACAAAGTTTCTGCCGATCCGGTTAAAGTTCAAATTTTTTTGCAAAAAATGATCGATAGAGGTTTTATATTGAACTTACGATAAATATTTCAATGAAGGCAGCCAAACTTAGTCTTGAACACAAAATTCCCACGGCCGACAGCATTATTCTTGCTACCGGTCGCCTTTATCAAGCAACCGTATGGACCCAAGATATTGACTTTACGGGGCTTAAAGACGTCAAATTCGTTCGAAAAAAGAAATGATGTGCGAGGGATAACCAAGCCAGTGCATTTGACGCCAAAAGCCGAGGCGTATAGGTAGTCACTTGATTGATGCAAAATATATTATAGACGACACCCTTTATCTTCGTTTTCTATCGGTTCCGAAAAAGATCGCTTCTTCACCTTTAGACGTTCCATCAATTAAAGCGAATATTACGACGCAAGAAATATTGGATATTGCAGGCATTATTGATAATTAAACAGAATGGAATAGCTGCAATAATGTAATTTCTGCAACCTCTAAATATTCAGCAGCCTCATTCTTGACATCAATGCAAATAGAATATATTCTATTCATACAAACCATTAATCCAGAAGGTGATATTATGCCCTCTACAACCGTC
>JBATKU010000328.1:0-19482 GCA_049669725.1 Desulfobacterales bacterium | reverse complement strand
GCGCTTTGCGATATAACACCATAGCCTTAGCGGGTTGACCGGTCGGCTCATAGTAGGTCATGGCCAGGTTGTGCCACGGTCGGCTGGACAACGGGGCTTTGACGATGGCATCTTCCCATAGCGTTTTCTCCGTTGCCCATGCAAAATTTCGGACGTAGGTCCCCATGGACCAGCCGATTATAATGCCGGTGACACCGACGATAAGCGCTATATAAATATATCGGTTTTTTTTCTGATAATACTCCAGCAGCCATCGGATCCCGACTGCGATTGGAAAAAACAGAAACAGGGACGGCAAATAGTTGCGATGCTCAAAAACAAGCTCCAGCCCGATGATGGAAGATTCGATCATATGGTTTAAAAAAAAGAAGAGGATCGCGAAACTCAGGATCGGCTGTTTCCGGATGGACGCCAGGCCAATGCCGATAAGCCCGATGATAATGAGGATGCTGGGCAGCGTCGTCCAGGGACTAAAAAGAGACGTCGACACGGCAATATCGTGTTCAATGCAAAGACGCGCCGGCAGCGAATAGAATATCTGGGACAGGTACAATAGGATGATGCGAGGCTCGGTCAGCAAACGTTCGACCGGCGAAAAATAACGAAGTTGATAGTTCAGGAGCCCAAGGAGATTGCCCTTAAAAAATAACAACAATCCCAGACCGAATATGGCCAGGCCGGTAATGATGGCAGCGCCGATTAGAATCCAGCGTGATTTTTGGCGGCTAAGATCCTGGAAAAACAAAAATTCCACCAGCAGCAGGGTCATCGGTAAGGTCGCTGCATTTTCTTTGGATGCAAGTCCACCTAAAAAACTGAATAGACAACCGGCAAAAAAGAGAATTTTGATCGAAGGGACCTCGGCCGTCCTGCCCCTGATATACAGATAAAGACCCAGAACGTAGAACAGGGTGCAGAGAGAGGCCATGCGCTGGACAATGTAGGTTACAGCCTGGGTCTGGATGGGATTAATAGCCCACAGAACCGCTGACAGTAATGCGATGAAATATCGATGCCGGTGATAACTATCCTTAATATTCGGTGCGGTTAACAGGTGTGCTACGGTTAAAAAAAGAAAAAATGCGACCAGAACATGAATAACAATATTAACCACATGGTAACCAAAAGGATCATCCTGGCCGAAATACCAGTTGAGGGCAAAGGTCAGCCGCGCCAGAGGTCGTGCATCCCTGAGTTTTTCTAAAAAGGAGACCGCAGTTTGCCAGAGGGTGCCAATTGATAGATCCTGAATTCTGAGCCGCGCGTCATGGGTGATATTGGCATAATCGTCCAAATGCCATGAGGCGTTGAAGGTATTGCTATATATTAAAAAAATTAGGCCCAAGAGGAAGCTTAATCCAAGCCAGCACCACTTAGACCTAAAAGTTTTCATTTCAGAACACATTTAATCAGCATGTAATTATAATAATAAAAAAAGGGGGATAATTTTACATCCCCCCTTTTTAAAGTCAAGCCTTAAAAGAAAAGTTAATTCGGCAGTCTCCAACCAGCTCCATGGGTGGCATCTCTTTCAGTTGTGCCCATGTAGGCAAAATAATGCCATATGGTTGCGGGGTTATCTGGATCTTTGGCACGCGGGCACCTTAGGCTACCGTCAGAAATTGTAACTTCAAACATACCGGTTCCATCTGTAATTTCATCAACAGTTGCCTGGTTGCCGTCATTGAGGATAAGCTCTTCTTGATCAGCCAGGGTTGCAAAACCACCGTCCAGACTGGTATTTTCCGGCTCGGAGAAATAACTGGCAATGGCTGCAATCGCGTTCTGGGCATCTGTTTCCGCTTTGGCGCAGTAAGCCTTGTCGCGGTAGGAAATAAAGTTCGGAATAGCGATGGCGGCCAGGATACCGATAATCGCAATAACGATCATCAGCTCGATGAGTGTAAAACCTTTTGAATTGCCTCTTAGTTTCTGTAACATGTGAAAACCTCCCGTTGGAATATTATGTTGGTTTGTAAATTGGCTAAAATCGTTCGTCCCTTAAAATCAAGCAATCTGAATTAATCGTTTCTTAAAAATTCCGTTTTCACCTCCTTCAATGTTCTGGTTAATTGTTTATTCAACTTAATTTGCATGATTGAATGATTGTTTGCAGATTGTAGAAGCAATTGACATGCCAAAAAAGACTTTTTCGGAAATTTATTTATAAGTAGCTGTAATTGTTTTAAAAATAATTTGGCTCAACTTTTTTTTCTCCGGTGGCAGAGCTGACAGCTTTTGATCAATTACAATTATTGCGCTTTATTTGACAAAAATTGTCATCCCTGGTTTTTTTGATCATCGCTCTAAAATATTTCACCAAATCTAAGTTAAGTTGGCCGAGCTGTTTGTAGTATTCGGTCAGTGATCAAAAAAACTTAATCAAATTTAAATGAATTTTTTCGTTTTGGTATAGAAAGGAATAGGAAAGGCTTTTGGGGATCAAACCGGCAAGAAATCGGGTTCTAAACCAATCAGGAACTACTTCTCGATGCCCAATTTATCCAGGCGATACCGCAAAGAACGGAAGCTGACGCCCAGCAGTTCGGCAGCCTTGTTTTTGCTGCCGTTGCTGCAGTCCAGTGCTTTTCGCAGATAACCGCGCTCGATATCCTCCAGGATGCTGTCCAGGGATACACCGCGGGATACTTCATCCAGGTCAAAGCGCCGGTCTTTAAACCCTTCGATCCAGCGGCGCTTGTGCAGCGACAAGGCCAGGCTGTCGGGCAGGATGATATTGGTGGTGGAAAGGGCGACACTGCGCTCCAGCAGGTTTTCCAATTCACGGATATTGCCGGGAAAATCATATTTGTTTAACAAATCAATGGCATAGGATGAAAATTTGCTGATCTCTTTGCCCATCTCCTTGGTGTATTTTTCCAAAAAATGCTGGGCCAGCAGCCTTAGGTCCGTTTTTCGTTCCCGCAGGGGCGGGACCTTAATTTCGATGACATTTAAGCGGTAAAACAAGTCTTCCCGAAAATTGCCGGCAATCACCTCTTTTTCCAGATTTTTGTTGGTGGCCGAAAGAATACGGATATCAACCGAAATGTCCTCATTGCCCCCCACCGCTTTAAACACCCTCTCCTGCACCGCCCGCAGCAGTTTAACCTGGATCGGGAGGCTCAGCTCTCCGATTTCATCCAGAAATATCGTGCCTTTATGGGCAATTTCAAACAATCCCTTTTTATCCTGGGTCGCACCGGTAAACGATCCCTTTTTGTGACCGAAAAGCTCACTTTCCATCAGGGATTCAGGGATGCCGCCACAGTTGATGACCACAAAGGGCTGATTACTGCGGTCACTTTCCTGGTGGATGGACTGGGCGATCAACTCCTTGCCGGTGCCACTTTCGCCGGTGATCAGGACATTGGTTGTGGTTTTAGCCACCTGGGTGATCAGCTTGTAGATGTGATTCATGGATGGGCTGTTGCCGATCAGCAGTCCAAAATGCAGGTTTTCTTTTAATTGATCATTAAGCTGTTGTTTTTCATGCTCAATGGTTTTCAAATCCAATGCTTTGGCCACCGTCTGCATCAATTCATCTTTGTCAAACGGTTTGGGAACATAGTCATAGGCCCCTGCGTTCATGGCCTCCACGGCCGTTTCGGTGCTCGCGTAAGCCGAAATCAAGATGACAACCGTATCCGGGTTGCATTTTTTAGAGGCCTGCAGCACATCAAGGCCGGAAATATCACCGAGTTTTATGTCGCACAGCATCAAATCATACGGGTCTTTTTCAAGTAATCCGATTGCAGTGCGGCCATTTTCGGCACAGGTAACCTGATAGCCTTCTTTCTTCAGCATTAACTCGAGCACTTCACGCATGCTCAACTCGTCATCTACCACCAGGATATGCGGTGTGTCTTCTGTCATTGTTATAATTCCGGATTGCGATTAATTAGAACCCTCTTTGGCATATTCATAGACAATGCGCCCGCCAACCAGGGTGAATACCGGCCGGCCCTTCAACTGCCATCCTTCAAAAGGTGTGTTGCGGCTAAGCGACTGAAATTTATCTGAATTTACCGTGTAAGACAAATCAGGATCGATGATCGTAACATCCGCTGTCTGTCCGGCCCTCAACCCGCTTTCAAGTCCGAGAATCCGTGCCGGATGGGTCGACATTTTTTCAACCAGACGGGTAAGCGAAAGTACGCCGTCTTCAACCAGTTTCAGGCTCAACGAAACGGCTGTTTCCAATCCGATGATGCCATTGGCGGCTGAACCGAAGGCGATATCCTTTTCTTTGTTCGAGTGGGGAGCGTGGTCGGTGGCAATCGCATCAATCGTCCCATCTGCGAGACCTGCGCGAATTGCCTCCCGGTCGGCCTCGGTGCGCAGCGGAGGATTCATTTTCGCATGAGTACCACTGTCCTTAACCGCCTTTTCCGTAAGGGTAAAATAATGGGGTGCAGTTTCTGCTGTAACCTTTACACCTCTGGCTTTGGCATCACGGATGGCGCGCACCGATTCGGCCGCGCTGACATGGGCAATATGAACCGGCGCATGGGTCAATTCACTGAGGGCGATATCCCGCAATACCATTATACTCTCGCTGGCACTGGGGATTCCTGTATAACCCAACTCTTTGGCGACCGCCCCCTCGTGCATGACACCGTCAGCCGCCAGACTGATATCTTCACAGTGTGAAATGACCTTTAGTTCAAGTTCCCGGGCGGCTTCCATTGCCCTGCGCATCATTTGGCTGTTCATCACCGGATGGCCGTCATCGGAAAGGGCCACTGCACCGGCCTGTTTCAACTCGTCAAAGTCGCACAGTACCCTGCCCTCAATCCCCTTGCTGACGGCAGCCACCGGAAAGACCCGTACCAGATTGAGCTGATCCGCTTTGGCGCGGATATACTCGGTCACCTGGCGGCTGTCATTGACGGGACTGGTGTTGGGCATACAGCAAACAGCGCAGAAACCGCCCCAGGCCGCCGACCGGCAGCCCGACTCGATGGTTTCCTTATATTCATGACCCGGTTCCCGCAGATGAACATGCATATCAATGAGACCGGGGGTAACAATTTTGCCGGATGCGTCAATTATTCGGTATTCAGGATGTTGAGTGTTTGACGCTGGATCTAAGTCGGATCGGGATCCAATTTCAACAATTTTTACTATCCTCCCGTCTTCGATCAGGATATCGGCAATACCGTCAAAATGTCCGGGATCAACCAATCTGCCGCCGTTTATTCGAATTTGCATGCTATCCCTCCCCCAACAGCCTAATCCGGATCCGCCGCCGGCGGAGAACCAAAAAAGATCCATCACGAAAACGCGAAATGATTAAAGCACGAAATAAAGCAAGGAAACTTTTCGTGTTTTCCAACGTCTATTTGAATAATCTTTTCAATAAACATGCCATTATCGCAAAATCTGCCCCAGACGACTCCACCTGACGCCGAAATTTAGTTTGTCCCACGACCAGTAAATTATAAAGGCTTTGCCGCTAACCGCTTTAAGATCTACGAATCCCCAGAATCGGCTGTCATAGCTTTCATCCCGGTTGTCTCCCATGACAAAAAGCGAGTTTTGGGGGACGGTAATAGGACCGAAATTATCCCTTGGTTTGTTGCCTCCGGAAATAATGTGCGGGTCGGTGTGAACGCCAAAATCATGATTAACGAGTTTGTTGTTCAGGTATATCTGTTTGTCGCGACTCTCGATGACGTCACCGCCAACACCGATAACCCGCTTGATAAAATCTTTTTGGGGATCCATCGGATATTTGAATACGATGATATCACCTCGCTGGGGCGATTTAAGGGGAATGATGGTTTTATTCCAGTAGGGTATTTTAACACCGAAAATAAATTTGTTGACCAGAATGTGGTCACCGATTTGCAGGGTCTGCTTCATGGAACCGGACGGTATTTTAAAGGCTTGAACCACGAAGGTGCGTATGAACAGGGCAATCAGAATTGCTACCAGGATGGCTTCAATATTCTCTCGAATATGACCTCGTTTGGGGGCCTGTTCGTCTTTTGCGGTTGAACTGTTTTTTTTCAAGTTTTAAGTGACCTTTCTTTAGTATCTATCTAAAATATAATATAATATTCTTATTGATATATTAGCGAAAACACCGGCAACCACATCGTCTGCCACAATACCAAAGCCGCCTGACAGCCGCCTGTCCAGGACCCGGATCGGAAAGGGTTTTAGGATGTCCAGAATTCTGAAAAGGATAAAACCGGTCACAACGGTGGTAAGATTAAAGGGCAACCCGATTAACGTTACCACCATCCCGGCAATCTCATCAACAACAATGCAACCGGGATCTTTGCGTTCCAAAGTCCTTTCGGCCGTCCCTGCGATCCAGACGGCCAGGCCGATAATAAGCACAGCGGCAATCATTGCCGTGGATAATGGGATGCCGGCCAATAAAAAACACAGCGGAAGTCCGATTAAAGACCCGAAGGTTCCGGGCGCAAACGGAATATTTCCGACATAAAAGCCCGTCGCCAGAAATACGGCCGCTTTTTCTCTAAAATTCATGGCCCGTGTCTATAATCTGGGTCCGCTTTTGTCAAGCTCGTCATTCTCATGATCGGCTTCCCGGGCAACCGTATCATAAACCCATCTTAAGGGAATGTTTTTTTCTAGGGCTATTTTCCGGCACACTTCGTACTCGGGTACATGGCGAATGTGGCCCTGAGGGTCTTTGACACGCTTTACCGGTATGGTGCCGAAGCTTGTCTCAACTTCCAGCTCATCCCGCCACAGCAACCGCCTGTGGGCGCTGTAATATCTGACCCCCAAGGTGGTCGTCTCAGATAAGATACGGTCAATAACTGCGGTTTGGCCGTCCTCTTTACATATTACCTGAAGCATGGTGCCGGGTCTATTTTTTTTCATATAAATGGGTATCCAGTAAACATCCAATGCCCCGTCCGCAAACAGGCGCTCCATTAAATAACCGAACAGCTCCGGATTCATATCATCGATGCAGGTTTCAACGATGGATATTCGACCTTCCTGCAGCCCAGCGTCTAAATTCGCGGATGTTTCAGAACCGTCCGCCAAAATGAGTCTAAGAAGATTGGGTCTATCCTCGATATCGCGCTGCCCTGCCCCGTAACCGATTTTGGCAATAACCATCTCCGGCATGGCTTCAAACCGTTGGGCCAGGCTGGTGATGATGGCCGCACCGGTGGGCGTCACCAGTTCGTGGGGGATATCCGTACCCGTTACCGGCACCCCCTCCAAAAGTGCCAGGGTGGCTGGAACCGGCACCGGAAGTTTGCCATGACTGCAGGTAGCAAACCCTCTTCCCAGGGGAATAGGCGAGGCGAGGATCTTTTTGATACCAAGATATTCCAGTCCCAGGGCAGTTCCAACAACATCAACGATGGCATCAATGCCGCCGACTTCATGAAAATGGACCTGATCAACGGAGCAATTATGAATGCGGGCTTCGGCTTCGGCAAGCCGTTTAAAAATATTCAAACTCGTTGATTTGACCGCCTCCGAAAGCGGACAGCCCTCGATCAGAGAACGGATATCAGAATAATTCCGGGAACTTTGATTGTCCGAAATATCCACCCGAACCGAGGCTGCCTGAATGCCGTGGCGACTGACCGAACTCATGCCAATATCAAAACCCGCTAAAGGAATACGGCTCAACTGATCTTTTAGCCACTGAACCGGGACCCCGCTGTCGATCAGAGCGCCCAGGGTCATATCGCCACTGATTCCGCAAAAACAATCGAAATATGCTAACATAAGCTGCCTTTATTAGAACCTTAGCCGCATCTTTTTTGCATCTTTGAAAATTTTTTCCATCACGAAAACACGAAATTTGGAAGACACGAAATTAATCTCAGCTGCTTTTCGTGGTTTCGTGAATAATTTTATCTCGTCTGATGTCACTCAAATGATAGTATTTTACAAAAACATTGACAAAATGCTAAGCGAAGTTAATATTACCATTCTTAACGGAAGTGCGCAGCTGGCTGGTGCGGCTCCCGGACTTCAAATCCGGTGTGGGGCGTTAATACCGTCCCGGGTGGGTTCGATTCCCATGCACTTCCGCCATTTTTACTACAATTTCAGTCTATCCGCTAAAAATCATTCCCCTAGTGGCAGACTGTTATTTAATAACATTTTCCTACATTTGTCAATTCGTAAAAACCATATTTTACAATAATATAGATATATTAGCATAGCTATATCACCTCCTGTCCTATCCCCATCTCTATCCATCAAAGCAATCCACCTCCATCACAAATAATTCAACATCAGGTCTATAAAGGGCTATAAATTTATAATTTTATGGGGTTTGGGGGTTGGCAAATTTTAAAGCATCAATGATCTCGCCTCACTGCACTAAAGTCAAAAGATTTTCGAGCCCAGTGAGGCGGCGGGGCAAATCCAGGAAGACTATGACGCTTGGCAGGCGATGATCGCAAAGAACTGCTAACTCTCTGCTCCCTTAAAAAATGAGAAAAACCCTGACCGTATTTCACAGAAATTATGATTAATATCGGTTAACCAGAGAGCCTACAATAGATCGTGTTGATTTTTAGAAATTATCCCATCATACAGTTGTCTCATATTCATTTTCTCCTGCTCACACGTGATATTACCTCACCGTTTGAAAAGAGGAATGGACGAAGGGCACAGGTCGTTCATATCCAACAAGTCGGTTTGCGTGCAATACCCTTTGGACACATATCCCTGCTCCAGGCCCTTTTGTGTAATCACCTGGATGTGGGTGTGGTAAAACCAATTGCCGTTTTCGTGAAAATCACCGATCTCGGCAAAGGCTGCGCCTGCCGGGAACCTTTGGCCGGCAGCCGGCAGGCGGTCTTTGCACAGGTGCCCGTAAAAGCTGTAAAAGGTCTCGAAAGATGGGCTCTCGTGCTTTAAGAGAACGTAACCGCCATAGTTTCCCTCCCCGCTCTCGTAGTCGCTCTCTGCGACGGTGGCAGCCAGCGGCGCATGCAGCGGGGTGCCCAGGCCCACGATCACATCCAGGCCCAGGTGGATAAATCGCTGTTCGGCCACCATCTGGGGGCAGTCCCCGAGCAGGGTGTCGCGGCGCTCCAGATAGGGAGAAACCCCCCAAAGGTATTCCGATCCCATCTCCTCGTCCAGAACCCGCTGCAATTCTTTCTGGTCCCTCACATCCATACCCTGGAGCAGTGAACTGTTAATTGAAAGATCCGCGATAAATGGATTTCCCTTCAGTCCGGGAAAGACGGGCCGGTGTTTGACCTTCTTGCTGTATAGCAAAAACGGATAATACATGAGCCCTCCTGCTCAGGATAACGCAAAATCGGTGGTTTTCTGCAGGCCGGCAACAGACACGATCGGTTTGCCGTCAACATCTTCCCTGGTATCATCGGGCCAGGTGAAATCCGGTGATATGGCCTTGAAGTAGGACAACTCGTAGGGAATCAGTTTAACCGACAGATCCTGACCTTTACCGACAATGGTTGATGACAGCCCGAAATCCACCTCACCCAGGACCGTACGAATAATATAACGGGGAATTTCTCTGCCGCTGCCTTCCCGGCGGACCCGTGTGGCGATGTCCACCACGTCGTAAAGCGCCACCGGGTTTTTTATGTTCCAGTGGTCTTGGATGGGAAGGCCGGCCACATAAAGGTGGTGAAATTCAAGGCCGGCCTTCCGGCAGCTGTAGGCAAGATCGTGAATGGCATCCGGTGTGTCGTTGATTCTGCCCAGCAAGGGAGTGTTGTTATAAATGGTAATGCCCTTGTTATTCAGCAGACGGGCCAGCCGGGTGTGCGCCGGTTGAAACTCGTCAGCAACCAGAAATTGGGTTTCAATTTCCAGCCGCAGGGGATTGACCATGGTCAGTTTGTTCAAGCTGGCCAGCTTGTCGATCACCACCGGGGTGTAGTTTTGCGGTTCATAGTTGAATTTCAGGCTGCGTAACCGGACGGCATTCACATGCGGGCTCCCTCCCAGGGCGCTGATGATTTTACTAATCTGGAACAAAGATTCTGTAGCGTCATTTTCGGAAACGATCACCACGTCGGTTATTCGCCCGTCACCCCGGATGTAATCCAGATCCCCTTCGATACATTCGGCATTTATTTCAACCCGGGTTTCATGGACGCGTGAAATCGTTGAAGATCCGGTATCGACAATAGATGGTGCGATTTTTTCACCGTTCAGTACCATCGGCAGAATCGTGTCGGTACTTTCCGGCAGCGTCGTAACGTCGCCGCCAGGTCTGGGGGGTCTTGCCCCCAGGAAGAGCGATTCATCACCAATTTGCGCCATGTAATGAATATCGATGGTCCCCTCCGCGTTGACCCGGATATTTTCCATTTCGCTGGATAGGGGTGCAAATTGCCTGAAATAGTCCGGTGTGTAAGGAGTTCGGATCCACATGAAGTTGTTGTTTCCCGCCACCGGCTCCACCGCCCAACCGCTGCTGTGCCAATCTATTTTGCCGATGGGTGTGGCCGTATTGATCCTCGGGATGACGCGGTCAGACAGGTGCGCCCGCAGGTAGTTGCCCACGGCGATACCTTTTGATATCGGTGTCCAGTAGATGCTGTTTCCATGGATGGGACTGCAGGGGATGTAGATGTAATGGAGTTCGGCCCCGGCTCCGCGCAGCAAACTGAACAGCCGAACCAGTTCGGGGCCTTCATCGTTGCAGTCTTTCAAAAAGGGCGTTTGAACGTATACCGCAATGCCGCTTTTCACCAGATCGGAGATGATCATCAGGCTCTGGGGCGAAATTTCATCGGGATGGATGAAATGGGTGGCCACTTCCATGCGCTTGCCACGTTCCTGGAGCTCGAGATTTTTGCGCTTCAAGTAGTCCAGCCGTTCTGCGTTATCAGACAAGAAAAGATGGGGATAGTAGGCGATCGACCGGGTGGCCAGGCGCAGGGTCTGGACATGCTCAATCGCCATGAGCTCGTCGATGGCGGCGGCCATGTTCGCCCGGTTCATGAAAGGGTCCCCGCCGGTAATCACGATTTCTTTGATAGAGGGTGAATTTTTGACATGCGCCACGGCCTTTTTGACATCCGCCGGGGTGGGGTTGGTTTCGTTGCGCGAGTCCTTGTGCTTACGGAAGCAAAACCGGCAGTAGACCGGGCAGCTCATGTTCAGCAGAAAAATGACCCGGTTCTGATACATCTGTTCCAGCAATCCCTGGTGGAACTGGCCGATCCAGGTGTTGGTATGCCCGGCATCATCCAGTTCCTGGGTGAAGGGCAGGTACTGATAGGCCACATCCCCGGACACCCGCATCTGACGGATGGTGTGCATGGAGAGCCTGGCCGGATAGGTGTCGATAACCTGCTGCATGTCGGCCCGATCCGCTTCCGGCACCTTGATGTTGGCCACCTTTTCCAACTGAGCGGTGGTTTTAATCGAGATAAACTTATTGCCGGGCAGGACGACCTCCAAAATCGCCATGAGCATCAGGTGGGGCAGCTCGATATTGTTTATAGCGATCTTGGCGGTGCCATCCGCCTTTCCCAACAAGACGAGCAGTTCCGAAAAAAAACCCTTGGGATTGTCACTATACCCGCAGGCGTCGAGCAATCTTGAGAGCTTCGTTCGCCCGTCACCAGTTTGGACAATGGCCAAAAACGTTTCACCCACAAGGCTCTTTTCAGCAAAATGGTCTAAAAAACCCCTAAGGGCGACAACCAGGTCTGAAAGCGGTATTTGGTTCTCTTCACCCGAATTTTCGTAAAAAATACTCAATAAAACGTCTTCTTGCGGCATGTCCCCCTCCTTATTTGCTGAATCAAAATTAGCAATTGACATTCATTCTAAATTCTGTCATTTCACTATTATAGTAATACAATTTCTATTATAGTGTGATACTAAATCATCCCCAAATGGAATGTCAAAAGGAAAATACTATTTTTCGAAGTCGCTGGATAAGGGACTGAAAATTCTGGCGCTCTTCAACCGGGAAACCCCAGTGCTGACCCAGAGCGAAATCGCCACAACGCTGGATTTGAACAGGACCTCAACCTACCGCTACATCAATACGCTGGTGGAACTGGGGTACCTTGAAAAAGACGCGAAGACCAAGGAGATCAGGCCTTCCATACTGTGCATGCTCTTTTGCACAAATTTGATGCGGACAAACGATCATCTAAGGATGATCAAAGAAGTGGTGGACCGGATCCACAGTGAGAATAATGTCAGCATCGATGTGGCCTTTGTCGTGGATGACACCATTGTGCACATTTACCATCGGGATGCGGAAGAGACCCTCACCTACCGACTGCCGGATTTTTCGAAAAATTGCCTGCACAACACGGCATTGGGAAAAGCATATTTATCCAGTCTTCCCGACGATCTGATTGCTGAAAAGATCGACACGATGATTCTTGTCGCCAAGACTGAAAAGACGATCGTGGAAAAAAATGCGCTGGCGGCAGAGTTGAAAAAAATCAAAGCGCGTCAATACGCCATGTCCGCGGAAGAATTTCTGCCCGGCCTGGTTGCCATCGGCGCGCCCTTGTACGACCCCATCAGCGGAAAAGGCGTCGGGGCAGTCTCCTTTGACTTTTCGGTGCTGCAGCACAGCGCCGGGGACATCGAGGCAAAGTATGGAGGTTTGATCAAAGAAACGGCCAAGACCATATCCGAACTCCTGCCGCCGGACAAAAAACGCAGGTAGTTAAAAGCAGCCTTCAAGGCCGTTTCGGTTTACCCATGTCAATTGCCGAAGAAGATGGGAAGACAAAAAATACGCCATATCTTTTCCCAGGGCAGTTTCAATATAGTTTTCATCTTCTTCCTGCAAAAGAGACTATAGTGGGCTTCCTTGACACGGTTAGATTAATTCGATAGGGTTCGAATGTCTTTTTTTTCTTCTACATCATTCATCAGGGTAATAGACCTATGAAATCTGGTAGATGGAAACCATGGGCGCTGCTGGCGCCTTCCATGAGCGCGGTTTTTTTACTTCTGGTCATACCGGTTTGTTTTGTGGTTGTTTACAGTTTCTGGCTGCGCGCCCCCAGCGGAGCGGACATCCCCGCCTTCCAGTTTGGCAATTACGCCAAATTCTTCGAAGATTTCTTTTATCCCAAAATACTCATTCGGACGATTCGCATCTCCTTTGAGACCGTCATTCTCTGCGTTATCCTGGGCTATATTCCCGCCTATTATTTCTATCGCAGCGAAAGCCGCTTTAAACAGGCCTTTCTTCTGCTCATCATGCTGCCGTTTTGGGTCAGCTTCATCATTCGCACCATGAGCTGGATCAACATCATGGGCGATTCGGGACTGATCAACCACTTCCTGTTGAAGATCGGACTGATTCAAGCGCCCATATCCATGCTCTACAATGAGTTCACGGTGCTCATGGGATTAATCATGTATCTGCTGCCGTTCATGGTCTTGAATATTTATGTCAGCCTGGAAGGTATCGACAAGAGTCTTCTCGAAGCCGCACGTTGCATGGGCTGTACCGAATGGCAGGCGTTTCGGGAGGTGACGCTCCCCTTGAGCCTTCCCGGTGTCAGCGCCGGCTGCCTGCTGGTTTTCGTGCTGACGGCCGGCACCTATTTGCCCCCCATGATACTGGGCGGCCCGGGCAACGACATGATCGCCAATCTCATTTTCAAGCGGATTATCGGCACGCTGGACTGGCCGTTCGGCTCAGCCATCAGCGTCATCCTGCTCTCCCTGTTGTTTGTGATCGTGTGGACCTACAACCGCTACCTGGGAATCAATCAGATCTTCAAAAACCTTCAGGGAAATTAGACCATGAAACAATTCTCACCGGGATGGACATTGATCAGAATTTACACGTTTCTCGTGTACCTATTCCTGTTCGCGCCCATCGTCGTGGTGATCGTGCTGGCTTTCAACCCCAAACAATTCGGCATCTTTCCCATGGAGGGTGTCAGTTTGCGGTGGTTCATCAAACTGGCTCAAAATGAAGCGATCATGGGCGCTTTTAAAAACTCTCTCGTCCTGGGCTCGCTGACGGCTGTGCTATCCACCGGCATCGGCATTCTTGCCGCCCTGGCGTTCATTCGTTTCGAGTTCCCCGGGAAAAACACCCTCAACACCCTGCTGCTATCACCGATCATGATTCCGGAAGTGGTATTAGGCGTTGCGCTGTTGCTGTTTCTGCGATGGCTCCAGCAGCCCAAGAGCTTTGCCCTGCTGTTGATCGGACATGTTGTGCTGACCCTGCCCTATGTGCTCTTGATCGTTCAGGCACGCCTGGTGGGCATTAAAAAAGAGTACGAAGAAGCGGCAAAATCCCTGGGCGCCAATGCATTTCAGACCTTTAGAGAGGTCACCTTCCCGCTATTGTTACCGGCCATATTGGCCGGCGCCCTTTTTTCCTTTACCATCTCTTTTGATGATATCACCGCGACGCTTTTCTGGGCCACGGCCCAGAACCAAACCGTTCCGGTCAAGATTTTCAGCATGCTGAGAAACTCCATCAGCCCTGAGATCAACGCCCTGGGCGCTGTCATGATCGTGCTGACCGTCGCCACCCCCCTGCTGGCGGGCTATCTGTCCCGCAAATTCTCAAAGGTAAAGGAGTAACCTGACAACCATTAACCGAAAGGAGAACCAATGACCAACGTAACAAAAGAAAAACTGGATCGGGTATACGAGGCGTATAAAAACGGCACGCTCAGCCGGCGTCGCTTTCTCAAGTATCTCGGCCTTGCCGGCGCCTCCCTGGGGTTGATCGGCTCACCCTTTGCAAATGCCGTTAAAGACGCCTGGGCGGCCAAGTCCATCCGTTTCGACGGATGGGGCGGCTCGGTTTCCGAGGCGTTCCGGGAACACGCTTTCAAGCCTTTTACCAAAGCCACGGGCATCGAGGTCATCGATGGCGAATTCGGTGACATGAACTCCTACCTGACGCGGGTCAAAGCATCCTACCCGCCGGGCGGGGAGTTCAACATCGCCCATCTCAGCGCCGTTTTCGACTATGCCCGCTATGCGGAATTGGGATTCGCTTCGGTCCTGGATGAAGCCAAAATTCCGAACCTCAAAAATGTCATGGCCTCAATGATCAAACCCTTACGGGAGATCACCAAGGGCACCCTCTCGGCCGTCCCCTACGATCTGGGACAGACGGGTATCGCCTACAATACCAAGCATATCAGCAAGGAGAAGGCCGAAAAGCTCGGCGCTTCCCTGCTGTGGGACAAAGGCTTGAAAGGCAAGTTGGGCAGCTGGAGCGGCGACTTCAGGACCAACATGTGGTATGCGGCACTGCACACCGGTCAAAGCCCCAACAATATGACCGACCTGAAGGCCATCTGGGCGGCATTGCGTGAACAGCGCGGCCTGATGAAAAAATATTGGAGCTCCGGCGCCGAGTTGATGAGCCTGCTGGCCAATGGGGAGATCTATGCCACGGTGGCCTGGTCCGGGCGGGTGGCCGCGCTTCAGCAGGAAGGTAACCCCATCGGCTACCTCTCCCCCAAGGGCACCTACTCCTGGATGGAATATCTCTTCGTGCTGAAAGGCACTGATCTGGAGGTCGCCCAGAAGCTGCTCAATTTCATGCTGGAGCCGGCCGCAGCCATCGCCGTGGCCGAGGGGCAGAATTATCCGCCCAGCCTGGATCCCTCCAAAGTGAAATTGACCGAGAAAATTATGAAGATGCCGGCCTTCGACCCCACCGGCAAACTGGACGGGTACCTGTTTGCCAATCCGTCCTACTGGAATGCCAACCAGCTGGAATGGACGGAGAAATGGGATCGAATCATAGCGGGCAGCTAAATTAGCATTCGATAGCTCAATGTTTGCAAATGCCCTTTGACCGCCGGGGTCGGAGCTCCTTTAGGGGGCTGTCCGACCCCGGCACCAGACCAACGTGAAGCCATCTCAAAAATAGGATTTTAGCTCAAGTTCAAGGTGTGGCCGTTTTTCAACCCGCAGGTCCGCCTGAGGCGGATCGAGGATTTGAAACAAGGTCACAACAAAGAAATTGGATTAAAAGACATTTTTGAGATAGATTCAAGAACAGGGAGACAGGTATTGGCAACTGACAAAAAGCAGCCCATTGTGCAGTTCAAAGGCATTTTAAAACGGTTCGGCAGCGTTGTCGCCGTTGAGAAAATGGATTTTGATATTGAAGAGGGGAGCCTGGTGACGCTGCTGGGCCCTTCCGGATGCGGCAAGACCACATTGTTGCGCATGGTGGCCGGGCTGGAGGAGCCCACCGAGGGCGATATTTTCATCAAGGGGGTCCGGATCAACGACACCCCGATCCACAGGCGAAACCTGGGAATGATTTTTCAGAACTACGCCCTGTTTCCCCACAAAACCATCTTTGAAAACGTGGCTTTCGGCTTGAAGTACAGGGATGTGTCCAAAGATGAGATCAAGGAAAAGGTGACGCGGGCCCTGGAAATGGTTCGCCTGCCCGGCGTTGAGAATCGCATGCCGAACCAGCTTTCCGGCGGCCAGCAGCAGCGCATCGCCATGGCTCGGGCCATCGTGATCGAGCCGGATGTGCTGCTGATGGATGAGCCCCTTTCCGCTCTGGATGAAAATCTGAGAGAAGAGATGCGGCGGGAAGTGGACAACCTCCAACACTTGCTCGGCGTCACAACCATCTTTGTCACCCATGACCAGCGCGAAGCATTGAGCATGTCCGACAAGATCCTGGTCATGAAAGATGGCCGCAAGCAGCAGGAAGGCGGCCCCGAGTCTGTCTACAATGAACCGGCCAACCATTTTGTGGCCGATTTTCTGGGACATTCCAATTTTATTCAGGGCCAAGTCGTCGATGTCGACGACCATCGCGTAAACGTCAAAATTGAAACCGGCGATGTCCTCTTTGCAGAAAATAAAGGCAGATTCTCCAAAGGCGACCCGGTGGAGATGATCGTCCGCGCCCAGCGGTTCGATGCCTTTCCCAGGGATGAATTCAAACCGGTGGAGGGGATGAACCACTTCCAGGGCCGCATCAAAGACCGCAGCTACATGGGCGGAGAAGTCAGTTACTTTATCGAACTGGGTGCCGACCGTGAAATTCATGTTATCAGTATGATGAGAACACGGATCTATGACATCGGCGAGGAAGTCAGCGTACAGGTAGCGCCACACCACTGCCACCTGATTCCCATGGAATGAGCTGAAAGACCGTTTTTGCGCAATCCTTTCGATCTGAAACCTGAAAGCAGACACTGCCGTTTTCAGGTTTTGTTTTTTCTGGGGGTTATTGACCGACCTAAACGTGATTATGCTTCGCAAATTCTATCGAAAATATTCAATTGTTCAAGATTAGGAGTATGTGTATGTTGAAACTGGACCGAATCGAAAACGCATTCCTTGAGCGCTATCCGGATCGAATCGTTACCCTCGATTCCCATACCCAGGGGGAACCCACCCGATTGCTGATAAGCGGCGTGGGCACCCTACCCGGCAGCACCATGAAAGACAAACGGGACTATTTTGAGTCCCAATACGATCATGTCCGCATGCTGCTGACCCTTGAACCCAGGGGGCACAGGGGAATCATGGCGGCCGTGGTGACCGAGCCGGTCAGCCCGGCAGGCAAATTCGGGCTGTTTTACATGGATGCCCGACGCTACCCCTATCTATGCGGCCACGCCACCATCGGAGCGGTGGCCTCACTAATTGAAGCCGGCGCCCTGGACACCGGCGATGGCGACACCATTATCACCGTAGACACCCCGTCCGGGCCGCTGGATGCCCATACCCGGATTCGAAATGGCCGGGTGGAATCCGTGGCCATTGATATGGTGCCCTCGTTTGTTCTTGATATCGGTCGTGAACTGGAGATCGCCGGATTCGGCAAAGCTTCTGTCGACCTGGTCTGCGTCGGTGGCTTTTTTGCCATGGTGTCGGCCCGGTCCATCGGCATCAGCCTGGTCCCGGAAAACAGCCACCGGCTGATCCCTCTGGGAATGGCGGTGATCGAGGCCGCCAATCGGGCACTTCACGTTTACCATCCCGAACGGTCGGAGGTGAACACTGTGGATGTGACCCAATTCTATGATGAAGACCCGCAAACGGGGATCGGCAAAAGTGTGGTGATATACGGCGAATCCAACATGGACCGTTCACCGTGCGGCACCGGCACCACGGCCAGGATGACGCTGCTCCACCACCAGGGGAAGTTGGGTTCCGGTCAGGTCTACAAAAATGCCGGCCCCCTGGGCACCGTGTTCGAAGGGCGGATCGTCAAGACACTGTCCATCGGTAAATTTGACGGCATCGTGGGCCAGGTCCGGGGAAACGCCCAGATTACCGGTTATCATCAGTTCGTCGTAGATGCCAGTGACCCTTTCCCAAAAGGATTTTTAATATGAAAATGTCTGCCCTGGTGCCCCAAATCATCCTTTACAACGGCATTCTTGCCACCCAGAGCACCGCGTATCCCCATGCACAGGCGGTTGCCGTTGGCAACGGAAAAATCTTGGCGCTGGCGCGAGATGAGGGTGTGCTGAATCTGGCCGGTCCGGACACTGAAAAGATTGATCTCGACGGTCGCCTGGTGGTGCCGGGATTTATCGATTCCCATATCCACTTCTATGAATGGGCACTTAAGCGTCAGGGGCTAAAGCTGGATGACCTTACCCGCCTTGAAGAACTTTTGGCCCGTGTCCGCGAGGCAGTTGATAGCCAACCGCCGGGTCAGTGGATTATGGGGCAGGGATGGAACGAGACCGACTGGACCGAGCAACGCATGCCCACCCGGGAGACCCTGGACCGGGTGGCGCCGGCCCATCCGGTGCTGCTTTGGCGCTGCGATCTGCACCTGGCCGCAGCCAACTCCAGCGCTCTGAGTTTGGCCGGCATTACCGCCGACACATCTGATCCACCGGAAGGCCGGATCGAACGCGACGCCACCGGAGAACCCACCGGGATTTTACGGGAACTGGCCATCAATCTCGTGCGTCAGGCCGTTGCACCACCGGATGCCAATCAGGTGATGCAAGCCTTTGAAGATGCGACAAGCGCCCTTCACCGCAGGGGCGTCACCGGCATTCATGATGTTCGATTGATGGCAGACAAGGACGGTGCCAGCGCATTTCAGACTTTCCAGAAGCTCGACCATGACGGCCACCTCGATCTGCGCTGCTGGGTGACCCTACCCGGGCACGACCTGGACAACATCATCGGCCTGGGCCTGCGCACGGGGTTCGGCAGCGATCGGCTGCGCGTCGGTCATATAAAATTTTTTTCCGATGGCGGGATGGGTGCCCGTACCGCCTGGCTGATCGACCCCTACCTGGATGCTGAACGCGGCATGCCCCTGATAGATATGGAGGTCCTGGCACAGGACATCACCAGGGCGGACAATGCCGGCCTGTCGGTGATGGTGCACGCGGTGGGGGATCGCGCCAACCGGGAACTGATCAACATTTTTGAAGCCCTTGAATCGCGCCGCAGCTTATCCGGTCCACCGTCGACCGCCATTCCCCATCGCATCGAACATGTACAGATGCTCCGCCCGGAGGATGCCGATCGACTTCGAAACCTCAATGTCGCACTGTGTGT
>JBATKU010000327.1:0-2038 GCA_049669725.1 Desulfobacterales bacterium | reverse complement strand
ATGTGGGAAAGCTGCTTGTCCGGTTCTGTGAGGGGCAGGAGAGCAACTGAGGTATGGAAAAGATCTTGTGGCACCGCCGCGAAAGCAGGCGGGAAACAGAGAAAACAAACATTTTCCTGCAGCCTCGTGAGGCTCCTGCCTACTCGAACCAGGGCGAATATACACTTTTTTCAGTCAATATTTTTGTTAAACTTCGTGCCCTATCGAATCTTTGAAACCCACCTAAAATTATTGCACATTTCATTTGACAATCTTAAAATCGATCTCATCTGATGGTAGGATCCTAAAGGTGACAGACGTAGAAGCGACGAGATGGATTGAAAATCTTTATGGCTAAATAATAAAGGCAGGGTGAATCAGAAAATGGGTCGCCCTGCTCTTATGTTGTCTTTTAATACAATTTTAAACC
The DNA here is from genome assembly GCA_049669725.1 of Desulfobacterales bacterium. Taxonomy (GTDB): domain Bacteria; phylum Desulfobacterota; class Desulfobacteria; order Desulfobacterales; family JAFDCJ01; genus JAFDCJ01. The sequence goes on along the minus strand of JBATKU010000327.1, from coordinate 1,629 downwards.
AGATTCTGCTGGATTTGAACGTTACCGCATTTCCGAATGGGTTTTAGTAACAGAATGAAACCTAATCCCAGGAGTGCAATAAAAGTGCTGAGCCAGAAAGCCGGACTGTAGCTGCCAGTGACATCGAAGATATGTCCCGCCAAAATAGGACCTACAGATCCACCAAAACACCCACTGAAAACAATAGCGCCAAAAAGCACACCATGGGCACCGATACCGAAGTATTCAGCCACAATGGGTGAAATAGCAGTAAAGAAACCTCCATGAGCGATACCGTAACAGGCTGCGAACAGATAAATCATCCAGAGTTTATCAGCAATCTGTAACCACAAAAGCGTGAAAATGAGCAGCACAAAGCAAAATATCATTGCCAGCCGACTGTTAAACCGATCTATAAAAAGACCTGTAGCAAATCGTCCCAGCATGCTGACGCCGCCGATGGTGGAGAGCACCCCTGCTGCTTTAGTTGCTGATACGCCTAAATCTCTGGCAAAGGGAACAATGTGCACCAGGACGATCAAAAGGCAATAAACCAATGCGAAATTAACAATAAATATTAACCAGAACTGATGGGTGCGTATGGCCTGGCCAAAAGAAAGATCTATGCCCTTAAACACCTTAGGATCGATTTTTGAGCTGGTTTTTTCTTTGGAGTATAGTCTCATCTCTTCAGGATCGCGGCGAAGAAGTCGGCTGATCAGTATCAGCAATATCATCCCGGAAATGCCGATGACCACAAAAGAGGTTCTCCATCCAAAGCCGGTGATAAGTAGACTGGCTGTTAGGGGTACGACTAGTTGCCCTGCGCCAGTTCCCACTTTTACCAGTCCGGTGACGATTCCTCTTCTTTTTACAAACCAGCGAGCCGTGGTGGATAACGCTATTACATCAATGGAACTCATACCGATCCCAACTAAAATTCCGTAAAACAGATATAATTGCCAGATAGATTGGGTTTTGGAAGTCAGAGAAAAACCTAACCCGATAAAACAGCTGGTGACAAGCATCACCTTCCTGGGGCCTATTTTGTCGTTCAACCGTCCAACAAAAATTCCTAAAAGCCCCATAAGAAAGAACGATAGGGAGGAGGCTCCCGAAATAGCGGCACGGGGCCAGCCGAATTCTTCTATCAGGGGATTAATAAATACACCATAGCTGATGAAAAGACCGACGCCTACTGCCTGAGTTCCAAAACAGGCTGCAGCGATTATATATTTGTATGAAATTTTGGTAGGTTGCATTTGATTTCCGTTAGAAGCTCCAACCCGTTTTTACATTTAGAACGTTCTTTCTGACCGATCACCTATGTTTCATGATTTGGCTTTCCATTCAACAAGTTTATAGCCTGTCGACTTTAACCGGTACACCGAAAAAAACAGCATTGGCATTTGAGTTCTGTTACATAAATATATAGGGTCAAAGCTTGAATAGTGAATTATTTAAGGAGATTGATCTTTAATTCACAATTCAAGCTTTGACCCCGAAACATTCGTCTGGTCTTGTCATTTATGACAGTGAGATGTTTGCCGATTGGAAAGGCAGTGCGATTATCGGTGGACTTGTATCAAGAGCCCTTATTCGTGTTGAATTAAAAGGGAACACTGCCGAAGGAGCCGAACGCTTTTAATG
>JBATKU010000326.1:0-15399 GCA_049669725.1 Desulfobacterales bacterium | reverse complement strand
CGAAATAATCGCCCAATTTATCGAGCAGGTTTTTCCAAACCATCTTTTTGCTTCCGGTGACGACATCGGCAAGATAGGTGTCCAGTTCCGCCATCATTTCTTTGGGCAGAAAGGACACCGCCCCCAGTAGGATGGATTCCTTAAGGGCCTCCGGTGTCAGCGCATGGGCCGTGAGCATGACCGTCGGAAACCCTTTGGATACGGATTTTTTAAGCAGTTCAAAGCCCCGGACGCCCATCACGTCCAGAATGACGATATCAAATTTAAACCCCGCCATCAATTGCATCGCAATCTCGTAATCCTTGGCCCGGTATATCCGGCACATATCGAGTTGCTCGGTGATGGAATCCAGAATATCCGGTTCGTCGTCCACGATCAAAACAGCTTTATCTTTTAAAACTTTCTCCGTTCGCATACGTGCTTATCCCTCTCCTTTTACGCTCAACAGACAAAACGCTATAACGGCCTTTCCTCAGACTTTCGGAACAAGTGGGTCTACCGGCTTTCAAAATAGGGTGCCCGCAGTTCCCGCTTTAAAACCTTGCCCAGGGCGTTGCGGGGAAAATCATCACGGAATTCCACCCTGAAGATCCGCTGATACTTGGCCAGCTTGGGGTTGACCCAGGCGATGAGTTCTTCCTCCGAGATCGGTACGCCCTCCCTCACAATCACCATCGCGATCGGAGTCTCTCCCCATTTGGGGTGGGGAATGCCGATGACGATGGCATCCTGCACTGCCGGATGACGGTCCAGCACCTCTTCGATGTCGCTGGCAAAAATATTGATGCCCCCGGAGATAATCATATCCTTTTTGCGGTCCAGGATATAAAGAAACCCGTCTTCGTCGAGCTTTCCCATGTCACCGGTCTTGAGATAGGTTTTGCCCGCGGCGTCCAACCAGATCGCTTCGGCGGTTTTGTCCGGGAGTTTGTAATATTCGGGCATCAAAAATGAGCTGAAGGCCACAATTTCTCCGGCTTCCCCCCTGGAAAGCTCCCGCCCCTCTTCATCGATGATCCGCACATCCCAACCCACCAGCGGGAGTCCCACCGACTCCATTTTGTTTTCCATGTCCTCCGGCTTCAGGGTGGTGGCGACCCCTTCCGTCAAACCCCATAGCTCCACGAGCTCTCCGCTGAATCTCTTGATCACCTCGGCCTTGGTCTGGGTGCGCAGGGGAGATCCGGCGGAATTCCATATTCTCATCGAGCTTAAATCATAGCTGTCAAAGTCGGGCTGCTCCAGAAGGACGGTAAACTGGGTGGGAACCATGAAGGTGTGGCTGCCCTTCTCCTTTTGGACCAACTCGAGAAAAGCCTTGGGATCAAAGGCGGGCATGACAACCAGCGTGCCGCCTGCAAATACCGTCGGCAGCATGGTCAGCCAGGTGCCGTTGGCGTAAAGGGCCGTCGTTACGATATTGACGGCGCTGGAATCGATGCGGTAATCGATGGCGAACATGCTGGCAAATTGCGTCCGGTTGTGATGGGTGTGCAGAATTCCTTTGGGCACACCGGTGGTGCCGGAAGTGTACATGATATTGAACGGGTCTTCGTAGATCAGGGAAATGCCCGGCTTCTCATCCGAACTCCCATCAACCAACGATTGGTAGGAGTTCCACCCCTCGACGGGCTCACCCAATGCAAAAAAGCCGTCCGCAGCGATATTGCCGAACTCGGAACGATGGGGACCGATGTTGTCCTGCTGCCCGGGTCCGACAAAAAGAAACCTGGAGTCCGAATCGATCACCATGCGGGCAAGGGAATCCCCGGGCACCATGGCCGAAAGCGGCACGATGACCCCGCCGGCTTTGACCGTACCGAAAAGAATTTCCAGCACCTCGAGCCTGTTGGTCGACAGCAAACTGACCTTGTCACCCTTTTGCAGGCCCCTCTTTATCAGGCCGTTGGCAACCATATTGATTCTGCGGTTGAACTCTCCCCAGCTAATGCGTTCATCGCCACAGATCACGGCCGGCTTATTCACACGCCATTTACCGTGGCTGTCCATCACATCGGTAATGATCACGTCCGGATTGTCGAATCGCTTCATGGCTCCTCCAGGCACTACCATTTATAGCGGCTGCGAAATTGTAGCCTCAACCGCAGCGTCTGTCAATCACGCGGAAGAAAAAAAAGAATAGATCCCTGCACCTTCCTTACAAAGATCTAATTGAGGGGTCTGGCGTCAGTTTAGATCATCAGATACTTTTGCTTGATCTCCTCATTGGTACTTAATTCTTCGATACTTCCCTGATATTTGATTCTGCCCCTGTCGATCACATAGGCCCGATCCGATGTCAGGGTGGCAAACTTGACATTTTGCTCTGAAAAGAGAATGGTCAGTCCCATTTGCTTTAACTTTAAAATTTGCTGCCCCAGGTCCTTGACCACCAGGGGCGCCAGCCCTTCCACGGGCTCATCTAAAAGAAGCAGGTCGGGATTGCCCATCAAGGTCCTTGCCAGCGTCAGCATCTGCTGCTCACCCCCGCTCAGGGTTCCGCCGTGCTGATGCTGTCTGTCGGCGAAAACCGGAAAAAGTTCATAGATCCGCTCGACAGTCCAGGGGTCGCCAACCAAATTCTTGGGAATCTTGCGCCCCAATTCCAGATTTTCCAGAACCGTAAGGTCGGGGAAGATCAAGCGATTATCCGGCACATATCCCATTCCTTGCTGGGCGCTGTAGTGGGGCGGCCGGCTGCGAAGCTCCTCACCATGAAATTGAACACTGCCCGATTTGGGAGGCGTCAGCCCCATAATGCTTCGCATGGTGGTGGTCTTGCCGGCCCCGTTGCGACCCAGCAAACAAACGATTTCACCGCGGTCGACACTGAGGGAAACATCAAAGAGGATATGGCTTGTCTCGTAGTAGGTATTGATCTGTCTGACATCCAGTATCATGCTTCCTCCCCGAGGTAAATTTTCTGAGCCGTTGCATTGGATCTGACCTCCTCCGGGCTGCCTTGGGCAATGATGGCGCCCTGATGTAAAACCGTCAGCCGCTTGGCATATCCGAAAACAACCGCCATGTCATGCTCGGTAAATAGAATAGTCAGACTCATTTCCCGGTTCAAGCGTTTGACCAGATCCATCGTCTCATGGGTTTCTTCCCTGGACATCCCGGCCGTCGGCTCATCCAGAAAGAGCAATTCAGGTTTGCTACCCAGGGCGATGGCCAGCTCCAGGCGTTTTTTATCTCCCTGGGAAAGGTTTCCGGCAATCATATTGGCATGCCGGGAAAGTCCCGCCACTTCAAGCAGCTCCAGGGTCTCTTTTTTGGCCAGGCGGTGGGCCGGCGTAAAAAAATTGAGCGTCCTTTTTTGCTGGGCCAGGATCGCCTGCCGGACATTTTCATAGGTTGTCAGGGCAAGGTAAATATTGCTGACCTGAAAGGCCCGTGCGATGCCGAGACGGGAAATTCTGTGGGGCAGCCAGTTGGTAATGTCTTTGCCCTGAAAGAGCACCCTGCCCGAATCTGCCTGGTGATACCCTGTCAGAAGATTAAAGAAGGTGCTTTTCCCGGCCCCGTTGGGGCCGATGATGGCGGAAAGCTCCCCGGTCTGCATCTCATAACTGACATCGCAGGTCGCCAGAAGCCCGCCGAAAGCTTTGTTGAGATGCTCCACTTTAAGAATTACCATATTATTATGTCTCCGTATCTATGGACCCCTGTGTTTCGGGCATCAAATCCCTGGCCCCAGAGGTCTTGAACTTTGATTCGGCCAGCCCCAGGACCCCACCGGGCACAAACAACACAACGAAGACGATCACCAGACCAATGGTCAGCGGCCAGTATTCGGTAAAGCCCGTGACAAATGCAAACAGAAAGGTGTAGATTACCGAGCCGATCATGGGTCCGAAAAACCCCAGGGGTCCGCCGATGACGGTCATGAAGACCGGCACGCCGGATTGGTGCCAGTTGCAGAGGTCCGGGGCAATGCTTCGATTGAAGGGCCCTAATAAACCTCCGGCCAAACCGGCAAACATGCCCGCCACCACAAAATTGATCAGCATATATTGGCTGACATTGATACCGATAAAACGGGTCCGGTCGGCGTTTTCCCGAATCGACCGCATGGTATACCCGAAAGGCGATTCACTGATAAACCACATCACGATCAGGGCTGCGCTAACAATAAAAAGGGTGAAGTAATAATAGGCCCCAGCACTCATGAGCCATGCGGGCGGAGCAATGCCCTGCAAGCCATCGTCGCCGCCGGTAAATGAGTACCACTGGAAAATGATATAATAAAGCATTTGGCCGAAGGCCATGGTCAAAATGGCGAAGTAGATGCCGGTCAGACGCACACAAAAATAGCCGATGACCAGGGCAAACAATCCGGCCGTGACCATGGAAACCGCCAGAGCGACCGGCAGGGGGACGGAGGTCTTTACCAGCAGCAGGCCGGTGGCATAGGCCCCCACCCCGAAATAGGCTGCATGCCCGAAGCTCAGCTGGCCCATGTAACCAAAAATCATGTTAAAGCTCACCGCGAACAGCCCGAGAATCAAAATTTCAATCGCGACGTGAACCCAGAATTCCCCGATAAGCAGGGGCAAAAAAAGCATGGCGATAAAGACCAGTCCCAGCCACCAGTATCTAATCATGGGATGCACCTTTTTGGGGTTGTTTTTTCGCTTTAAGCCCTGGTGGGCGTTCCAAACAAACCCCAGGGCCGTATGATCAATACAATTGCAGTGACAATAAATATCAAAACCAGGGCGCCCTGGGGCCAGAAAAGGATGGAGAAGGCATAGACTTCTCCGACAATCATGGCCGCCACAAAGGTACCCAGAAGGCTGCCAAACCCCCCGATGACCACCACGCAAAAGGCTTGAATGACGACGGCCATATCCATTCCCAGGGTAATCGATCCTATCGGTGCCTGAACCGCACCGGCCAGACCCGCAATGAAAATCCCCAGGGCAAACACCCCGGAGTAGATTCTGGGGATCGGGATTCCCAGGGCACTCACCATCTCGCGGCTGAAGACCGCGGCCCTGACAATATGACCGTAGCGGGTCTTCTGCAAAAACCACCACAGACCGACGGCCACGGCCAATCCGACCAGGATGACGAAAATAAAATAAGAGTCAAAGGGCATCCCGAATATAAACACCGGGCCTGCCACCAGCGGTGGCCGCTCGATAAGCTTGTCTTCCACCCCCCAGATAATCTTGATCAAATCGCCAAGAATCAGGACCATGGCGTAGGTGAGCAGCAGTTGTTCCGGCAGCTCGCGCTTGTATACCCGCCGGATTAACACCACCTCGATCACCCAGCCGATAGCGGCCAGAACCAGGGCGGCCAGGGGTATACTGAGCCACAGGCCAAAGGCATAATCCTGCATCAGGAACCAGAAAGTGTAGCAAACGTAGGCCCCGACCAGCCATAGGGTCGCATGGGCAAAATTAAGAATGTTCATCACACCGAAAATGAGAGACAGTCCCGAAGCGATAAGAAACAACATCATGCCCCGGGACAGTCCGCTCAAAAACTGCGCAAAAACCAATGAAGCGTCCATTTGCTTTCCTCGGTTCGTTTTATTTCGATCTGGCAGCGACTATCTCTTCTTCGGGCCGCCAGGAATCCGGGCCTTTAACCTCGACCAGGTCATGGTAGATGGGAAAGGGGTACTTGGGATCGTCAGCCACCACACCGATATAGGAAGAGCAGCTCAACTGGTTGTCAATCATACGGAAAGAGAGCCGGCCGCGGGTCGTGTCTACGGTTGCACCTTTCAGGGCGTCTTTGACTTTTTCCGTATCGATGCTGCCCGCCTTTTCGACCCCCTGTTTTAAGACATAGACCGCATCATATTCCATCACGGCCCAGTCACTCGGATAACGGTCGTACTTGGCCTTAAAGCTTTTGACGAAATTGGCCATCATAGGCACATCCAGGTGGGCAAAGAAGGGAGCGCGGCACAGGCCGACCAGCCCGCGGGTGAGGCTTTTGGACTGAACGATGAGTTCCGAGACACTGATCAGCGATCCGGGATAGGGAATTTTTTCGAAAAATCCATAGGCCTTGGCCTGCTGAATCCAGGCGACGTTGTCTTTTGAAGCCACCGAGCCAATCACGAAATCCGGCTTCTGCCCCATGATTGCCGTAATGTAGGAGGTAAACTGAGTTTCGCCCAGTCGCGGCCAGAACTCTTTTGTCAGTTTCAAATCCGGTGCGAGCTGTTTCAACAGCGCCACCGTGTTGTTCTGGGTGGATCGGCCCCACTCATAGTCCGAAGCAATGGTCATATAATTCTTCCAGCCTTTCTTTTTGGCCAGTGCGGCGACGCCCAAAACCACGGCTTTGGCCTGCATATAACTGTTGGGAACCACCTGATAGGTGTAAGGGCTGAAATTGACCTTGGTGATGTTTTCCGAGTTGCTGATGGCCGGGATGTGAAGGACCTTGTACTCCTGGGCCACCGGCTTGATTGCCACAGCACAGGCACTGGAATAGGTCCCCAAAATGGCCCGCACCTTGTCTCTTAAGATCAGGTCCTTGGCCTCACGCACGGCAACATCGGGCTTGGTATGGGTGTCCCGGATAAAGAGTTCGATGGGATGTTTACCCAGGAAGCCGCCCTGGGCATTAATCTCTGCGACCGCCAGCTTGATGGCGTCGACACCATCTTTGCAATAAAGTGCCCCTGTGCCCGTGATTGCCAGATTAACCCCCAGGTGATAAGGTTCCGCCGCCAGGCCGGTGCCCGCAAGTGTGAATCCGCCTAACAACATCAATGCGCAAACGATTATGGTAATCTTGGATTTCATGCTTTTCTCCTTTTGTGAATGATACGGTCCTTACTTCTTCACATTCATTTCATTCAGCATGCCGATTCTCGTAGTTGAGGATCACCCCCTTTCGGTCTTTAAATTTGGAAATCGAAAACTAGGGATTTTTCAAATAACACTCAACCGCTCAGTAAGTCAGCACCATCCCCCCATCAAAGAGCAAATCACCGCCGACGAGATATTTTGCAAACCGTGAAAACCCGAAAACGAACAGGTTGCCGACCTCGATGGGGGACATCATCTCCTTAATGCGGGATGGGCCCATCATGATATCTCTGACCACCGCTTCAGGTGTAATGCCTCGCTGTTCAGCCTGGGCGGGGATCTGGTTTAATACCAGGGGGGTTTTGACGAATCCGGTGCTGATGGTAAAAGAGCGTATCCGGCCCTCCCCCTCGGCCGAAATGGACTGGCTCAAGGCTCTTAAACCGAATTTGGTGATGTTATACACCGGTTTGTTCTTGGTGCAGATATGGGCGTGGGCGGAAGCCATATGGCCGATGGCACCGATTCCGTCACTGCTTTTTTTCATATGGGCAATGGATAATTTGGAAAGATAAAAAGGGGCTCTGAGCATCAGTGCCTGCATTTGATCATATTTTTCCATGGGGAAATTATCGACGGAATCAATATGCTGAATTCCGGCAATATTGGCCAGATATTTTATGGTCCCCAACTTGGCCGCCTCCCGTATGGCGGTCTCAATTTCGTCATCCCGGGTAAGGTCTGTTTTAATAAAGATCATCTGCCCGCCTATCTCACGGGCCATTTTTTGGGTAATATTGCCCTCGTCTTCATTGATATCCAATCCCACCGTCATCAGATTATTGGCGGCGGCGGCAATCGCTGTGGCCCTGCCGATACCGGTCCCCGCCCCGCTAACGACACAAACATTATTGCCGTTAAAATTGTCATCCGGAAGGAACAAAATCTCCTCACGTTTAATGGCCGGTTCTTTTGCGTCGGCCGGATTTCGGGTTTCTTTCATGTAGCCCCTCCTGTTGGCCTGGAAAATTTTTCTATCTGAAAATATGCGCGTGGCTTTAGAGTTAACAACTGGATTTTGGACGAGTCGGAGGCTTTCATATGCAAGGTGCCTATCCTCACACAATCATTGCCAAGCAAGTTTCAGACCATGACGTAAAAACCCCTTATTTTAATTAAAAATAAAATCTCATCTTTAGATAACCAATGAATACTGTTCAAAATTTATGCTTAATACAAAAATATGACGATATTTTACTCGACAACCTCTTTGGAAAAGTGTATGCAAATTATGTAGCAATTACCCTACATGTAGCCTGACTGATACATTTTACTGTCAGGCGACTCAATTCAAGCGTTGCCGGGGGAGAACATGCTGGAAAGTGACAATCCAAAAACGGAAGATCTGCAGAAGCAGATAGAAATGTATCAGCTTATTTTTGACAGCATCTACAATGGGGCAATCGTAACGGACATCAACGGCCGTATCACCCATTTCAACAACCCTTATGGGGAGTTTCTCGGAGTAGACCCCAAAGATCAGATCGGAAGGCATTGCACTGACTCGGTCGACAACAGCCGCTTGCACATCGTCGCCCGAACCGGTCAGCCGGAAATAAATCAATCTCATCGGATCAGGGGGCAAAACATGGTCGTCCAGCGGATACCGATCAAAAAAGACGGTAAGGTCATCGCGGTCTTTGGTCAGGTCATGTTTAAGGATGTCAAGGATGTCGGAAAACTTGCCTCCGAGCTTTCGCTCTTAGAGTCGAAGGTGAGGCTTTACGAAGAGGAATTGATCAATCTTCGATCCACACGCTATACCTTTGAAAGCATTATCGGAACCAGCGCAAGCATAAAGGCTTTAATAATCGAAGCCCGCCGGGCTGCCGCCAACCATTACCCGGTTCTCATTTCAGGTGAAAGCGGCACAGGCAAAGAACTTTTCGCCCAGGCCATTCATCATGCCAGCCCCCGCCGGGCCCATCCCTTTGTGCGCATAAACTGTGCCGCCATCCCCAGGGATCTCCTGGAATCGGAGCTTTTCGGCTATGAAAAGGGGGCTTTCACCGGCGCCGGCACCGACGGCAAACCCGGCAAGTTCGAATTGGCACGGCACGGCACCGTGTTTCTGGATGAGGTCGGAGACCTGCCCCTCGAGATGCAGCCCAAGTTACTGCGCGTCATCGAGGATAAGGAGTTTGAACGGGTTGGCGGCACCAAAATCATCCAATCGGATTTTCGCGTGATTGCGGCCACCAACCAGAATCTCGAGGACATGCTGAGCAGCAATCGCTTTCGCAAAGATTTATTCTACCGCCTGAATGTGATCCCGTTGCACATCCAACCGCTGCGGGAGCGTAAAAGCGACATCCTCCCCACAGCCCGGCATTTGTTGAAACAAATAGCCGGGGAAGCGAACTTTTCTGAGATAAAAATTGATCGGGACGCAACAAGGGTCCTCAAAAGTTATGCCTGGCCGGGAAACGTCCGGGAACTGTCCAACGTTCTTGAGCGGACCATACCGGCCCTGAGCGGCGACACCATCCACCTGGAAAATCTTCCGTTTTATCTGCACCACAGCCGTCAGAAATTTCCCGAACAATTGCGGTCATCCTTAAAAGATGTTCAGGCTACGACGGAAAAAGAAGCCATTCGCTTCGCCCTGCAGGAAAGCGGCCGCAATAAAGCCAGGGCCGCCAGGATGCTTGGAATTCACCGCACTCAGCTGTATAAAAAAATGAAAAAATTCAATCTGCCGCTTTAAATCGAAAGATATTTTTCATAGGTTTCCCGGGACAAATCGCTGATGGCGCCTGTATGGCGAATCCGTCCCTGTTGAATGATATAGGCGCGATCGCAGACGGCCTGAGCAAAATTCAAATTTTGCTCTGCCATCAGCACGGCAACGCCTTCCGCTTTGAGCTTGCCGACCGTCTTGGCCAGTTCCGACAGGATCACAGGCGCCAATCCTTCCGAAGGTTCGTCAAGGATGATCAGCTGCGGATTGCCCATTAAGGTGCGGGCGATGGTCAGCATCTGTTGCTCTCCACCACTCAGATTTGCGCCTCGTTGGCCGGGTTTTTCTCCTAAATTGGGAAAGAGTTCAAACAGGCGTGCGGGGGTCCAGGGTTTTAAGCCTGGGCGGGAAGGTTGCCGGGCCACTTCCAAATTTTCCATGATGCTGAGTCCGGCAAAGATACGGCGATCTTCCGGTACATAGCCCAGACCTGATCGGCAGATTTTATGCGGGGGCAGACGGTCGATGCGGATGTGATTAAAAAACGTTTTGCCGCTCACCACCGGTACCATGCCCATGATACTTTTAAATGTTGTTGTTTTGCCGGCACCATTGCGACCGAGCAAAACCGTAACTTCACCGGCCCTGACTTCCAGACTCAAATCGAATATGATTTGGGCCTTTCCATAAAATGTGTTGATGGATTCTAGTTTGAGCATCATATTCGTTGATATTTAAATACAGAAAAGATCATCCCTGCGGTCGTATCGCTTCGCCCCCTAAGTAAACCTCCCGCACATTATCGTTTTCTCGAACCTGATCCGGGGTTCCTTCGGCAATTTTTTCCCCCCGATTCAGCACAATAATGCGATGCGCATGGGTGAATACGACATCCATGTCATGCTCGATAAACAGGGCCCCCAGGCTGCGGGTCCGAACAATGCTGGATGTCAAATCCATTAAACGCTTGCGCTCTGCAGGCTCCATGCCGGCTGTGGGTTCATCCATCAACAGCAATCTGGGCTGATTCGTCAAGGCCAGCGCCAGTTCGACCCGCTTTAAATCCCCGTAGGAAAGAAAGCCGCAAACCAGATTAGCGTGATCGGCAATCCCCACCAAATGGAGCAAATCCCTGGCTTCATCGCGGTAAAGATCTCCGAGTTTCCGCAGCGGCGACAGCGCTATTTTACGGTAGGATGCCAGGGCCACCTGCAGATTTTCCAGAACCGTCATGGAACCAAAGGTTGCGGTTACCTGAAACGTCCGGCCGACACCCATCCGCCAGATGTGTCGCGGCTTTAGACCGACAACGTCCTGGCCGTCAATTAAAATATGGCCTTCGTCCGGGTGCAGTTGCCCGTTGACCAAATTGAAGCAGGTGGATTTTCCAGCCCCGTTGGGACCGATCATGGCAAGAATTTGACCTTCCTCCAGGTCGAAACTAACGCGCTTTACAGCTTTAACCCCGCCAAAGGACTTCGATAAATTTGAGACCTCCAATAATTTAGCCATTATTCCAGGGAACCTGATTGATCATAATTATCGTCAAAATACCGACCCAGGCGGCTGTTAAAATAGCCGACGATGCCCCGGGGAAAGGCCACGACCAGCAAGATGAAAACGAGTCCCAGAATTAATTGCCAGAATTCAATGCGCGCAATCGTATCGTGCAGCCAGATAAAGGCTCCCGAGCCGATAACCGGGCCAAAAACGGTATCAACGCCGCCCAGCAACACCATTAACAAAAAATCAAAAGAGCGTGATATCGCCATTTCGTCCGGGAATACGCTCCCTTTTGAAAATACATAAATTCCGCCGGCAAGTCCGGCGAAGCCGCCGGCGACGGAAAATGCAAGCCATTGATGTTTATGCAAATGAATTCCAATGGAGCCTGCTCGCAAGGCGGAATCGCGACAGGCCCGCATCGTGTAACCAAAGGGTGTAAAAATTATATAGCGCAGGGCCAGAATTCCACCGATACAGATCACCATGGTCAGATAATAAAACACAATTTTGTTACCGGCCCAGTTTGCTGGCCAGATACTTAAAATGCCGTCGTCCCCTCCGGTGAAGCCACCCCACTGAAAAACAATCGACCAGCATATCTGGGCAAAAGCCAGGGTGAGCATGGCGAGGTAAACACCGGACAAACGCACGCAAAACCAGCCGATTATAAGCGCCAACAGCCCGATCAACAAAGGCGCCATAAATAGGGCCAGTTCCATCGGTGTCTGAACATAGTGGACCATCAGGGCAGCTGCATAGGCACCTCCACCGAAAAAAGCCGCATGCCCAAAAGATAGCATGCCGCCGGGCCCCATGATAAAGTATAAGCTCATCGAGGCCAACGCGAAGATAGCAATCTCTGTTATTAATATGAGTTGGAAACCACCTGCATACAGGGGCAGCAAAGCAATAGCTGTCAGCAGAAGCAGTCCCAGTATTCGTAATTTTTTTGAAGCCGGCTGAAGCCGTGCCAAGGCCACATCCCCGGAACCGGCATCCCGGTCTTCAGGTTTTCCGAAAAGCCCATGGGGCCGAATTACCAGAACAACCGCCATCACTAAAAACATCATGATCAGAGTACTTTGCGGAATAATTAAAATGCCAAAGGCGCTAAGTTCGCCGATAAGAACTGCTGCCAGATAGGCACCGATTATACTCCCCATCCCTCCGACGACGACGATAACAAAGGCGGCCGCAATCACATTCATATCCATTAAGAGATCCGCACCGCCTTTTGGTAACTGAATAGCACCACCCAGTCCGGCCAGAAATGATCCCAGAAAAAATACGCCTGTATATATTATAGCTTGATTCACTCCCAAAGCGCCGGCCATCACACGATCTTCAGTAGCAGCCCTTACCAATAGTCCCCAGCGAGTGCGGTGCAACAGCAGCCAGATCCCCCCGAGCACCAGCGGTGCTATGCATATTAATACCAGATCATACTGGGGAATCAGGCTGCCCATAATATTAACGCTGCCTTCCAGGCCGGGCGCCCTTGGTCCAAGAAGATCTTCGGCTCCGAAAATCAAACGGGTTCCATCCTGCAGGATTAAAACAATTCCAAAGGTTGCCACCAGTAGGAAAAGTTCAGGGACATGGTACAGACGCCTCAATAATGATATTTCTACCAAAACACCAAGAATCCCAACAACCAGTGCAGCACCCAACACGCCGATCCAAAAGAAATATAAATTTTGTGGGAAAATGGAAATGAAGGTGTAGGCCAAATAAGCGCCAACCATATAAAAGGAGCCGTGGGCAAAGTTGACTATCCGGGTAACGCCGAAAATGAGGGATAATCCAGAGGCAATCAAAAACAGGGCCGAAGCATCTGATAACCCGGTCAGGAATTGTACAATATAAAAACCCAAGGTGTATACCCAATGATAGGGGCTATCCCCTCCATTTGCGCAAAGTTATTTTATAAATGTTCACACGTTGCATTTATGTCATACAGAGTTGTTTTTAAAGATGAACGTCCAACATCGAACTTCCAACGTCGAACATCGAATAATGATGTCGCTCCGCTCTGCAATTTAATTTCATTCGTTTTACTATTTCTGTTTCTTCATCTTTTCCCATTCAACGTTCGATGTTGGACGTTCGATGTTCGATGTTCAATTGTTTTCAGTAAACCGTCCACAGTCCCCCGGCGTAAAAATAACTTAGCGCATATGGGGTTATGCCCCTCCAAATAGAATATTGGAATAGTGGAATGGATACAATCAACTATGAGTGGCACAAAATAGAGTGCATTACTCCTGCGGTCTCATCTGTTTTACTTCATCGTCGCCGGGCAGATAATCTTGCCCGTCGGCATATTTCCAATCTACCATGACACCTTTGCCATCTGCCAAAGCAATACGGCCAACATAGGCACCCATGGTTGACTGATGGTCAATTTTACGAAAAGTTATCGGCCCGATCGGTGAATCAAATTCCAATCCTTCCATTGCTTTCACCATTTCTTCGGTTTGGATGGAGTTTGCTTTTTGCAGCATAGCGGCAACCGCCATCATCACATTATAGCCAACGAGAGATCCCATTCGAGGATAATCGTTAAATTTTTCTTTATAATTTTTTACAAAACGCAGATGCTGCGGCCGTTCAATATCATACCAGGGGTATCCGGTCACCAGCCATCCTTCAGGGGCTTCATTTTTTAATGGGTCCAGGTATTCGGGTTCACCGGCAAGCAAGCTGGCCACAAATATATTTTTAAAAAAACCTCTCAGTTTCCCTTCTCGAACAAATTTGGCCAGATCACCGGCAAAGGTTACATTATATACGGCTTCGGGTTTGGCATCTGAAAGGGCTTGAATCTCGGCTCCGGCATTTATGTTGGACAACGCCGGCCATTGTTCGGCAACAAACTGGATATCAGGCCGTTTGGATGACAACACTTTTTTAAAGGCTTTAACAGCATCTTTACCATAAGCATAATTAGGTGCAATGGTTGCCCAACGTTTGGCAGGATGTTTCGAGGCTTCTTCCGCCAGCATGGCTGCCTGCATATAGGTTGAAGGCCGCAGGCGAAATGTATATCGATTTCCCTTCGACCAGACCAGGGCATCGGACAATGGCTCGGCGGCAACATATAAAACCTGATTGTGCCCGGCGAAATCCGTCAAAGCAAGCCCGACGTGGGAGTAAAAGGACCCCATAATTAAAGCAACTCTATTCTTCCGTATTAATTCCTCGGCAATTGTGACCGCATTTCCGGGCTTGCCGGCATCATCGCGGGAGATAACTTTAAGTTTTTTCCCCCGAATGCCTCCGGTATTGTTAATTTCTTCCAGCGCCAGTTGCCAGCCATTTCTGTAGGGGAAAGTAAAGCTGGTCAGTTTGCTGTAGGTGTTGATTTCACCAATCGTAATCGTAGCATCGGGAAAAATCTTATCACAACCCATGTTGGTGAAGAATATCGTAATGAATGGTAAGATCAGGAGAATCTTGGAAACTCGCATTCTTACTTCCTCCTTTCAGAAAACCCTTTTACACTAAATCCAGAAAGTTAGATTTATCTTTTTGGCAACGGCTGGGAGTTTTTCCCAGAATGGTTACAATTCTCAGAACGTTGACATAAAGTTTCATTTTAGATAGCATGCGATCTAAACTTTTATAGCGGTTGTTAAAAAAATGTTCCGTTGTTCGAACGTTTTTACTACAACCACTTATACCAGCCTTACGTATTTCGGAACTTATTTTTGAAAAGCGGTATAACATCGCGATCAGGATAAATCAATGATTATAGGGTTAGACGTAGGCGGCACCCATACCGATGTCGTCTTGCTCGACAAAAGAGGGCTTCAAAAAGAGGTCAAAGTCCCCACCGATGCCGCAGACCTGTTTAACTCGGTATTAGCGGGGTTAACGGCGATCACAGAGGGCATTGACCCTGCCGCCATCGACCGCATTGTCTTAAGCACCAACCTCACCACCAACGCCGTCGTTCAACATAAAACGCCCCCCGTTGGCATAATCGTCTCCAGCGGCCCCGGCATCGATCCTGAATTTTACCGCACCAACTCCCATTATTTTGCGGTTGCAGGCTCCATCGATCACAGGGGACGGGAAGTTGAACCGCTAGATGTCGGCGAAATTCAACAAATTGTGGCTGACCTGGCAAAAGAAGGCATCCAGTACGTCGGAGTGGTGGGTAAATTTTCCGTTCGTAATCCCTGCCATGAATTGAAAATCGGCCGAATATTAAACAATTCCTTTGAAAAAGTTTTTATGGGTCACCGCGTTTCCGGAAATTTGAATTTCGGCCGCCGCATCGCAACCACTTTTTTAAATGCTTCGGTCTACCCGCTCCACAAAGAATTCTACCATGGCGTGCACAAATCTCTGCACGCCATCGGGCTG
>JBATKU010000325.1:0-1795 GCA_049669725.1 Desulfobacterales bacterium | reverse complement strand
GAATATACGGATCAAAGTTCAGAGTATTTGACATTTTATGTCAAAAAAGAATGCCGTTTTTTGGCAGGTTTGGTGCTAATTTTTTAGGAATATTGGGAGAAAGAAAAATTAGAAAAGCATGTTATATTTATAACTCAGGCGTCTGTTTCATTATTTTAATAAATGTGATTTGTTAGGTATAATATAAATAGGATCACCTTGACTTTCTGCCACCTCAATGTCAAATTAGATTTATTAAAGACTTTTTGCCACCAAAATAATGTCACGGGTATTCATGCAAAATGTATATTGTCTTAACCAGTGAACCAGGTAAGCAATCCGGCAGATGTGTTTTTATGTGTTTTTACCAAATTATCAGCAGCATTAGACAATGGCGGATTATTTTATTTGCGGTACCGAGTTATATAATTCTATGCACGATGTTGCTGTGCGGATGCTCTTCTTTTATCTCATCAGCGACTGTCGATATGACCGAAAGCCTGTCCTACGCCATCCTGAATAACAACGATCCGGCCACGGTTGAGGCCGGTGGACCGGCATACCTTCTCATGATTGACAGTATGCTGTACCAAAATCCGGACAACGAATCTTTGCTTCGTTCGGCAGCAGACATATATACGGCGTATACGGATGTATTCGTTGAAGATAAGGCCAGGGCCAAAAGACTAACCCATAAAGCCCTGGATTACGCGTTGCGCGCCATTTGTGTTCGCAGGTCAGATGCCTGTACCCTCCGGCAGATCAAGTTTCAGGAATTTGAGACTGTTATTTCAAAGTTTAACGTCAAGGATGTGCCGGACCTGTTCACGCTGGGATCGGCCTGGTCAGCCTGGATTCAGGCCCATCGCGAGGACTGGAACGCGGTTGCGGAAATTTCCCGTGTCCAAGCCATTATGGAGCGGGTGGTGGAATTGGATGAATGTTATCATGACGGTGCCGCCCATTTGTATCTGGGTGTTTTGGCAACATTTCTCCCCCCGGCTTTGGGCGGAAAGCCCCGGGTGGGGCGCCGACATTTTGAGCGTGCCCTGGATATTTCAAACAATAAAAATTTGATGGTTAAGGTGTTGTACGCCAGGCATTACGCCCGCCTGATGTTTGACCGGGAACTGCACGACCGGCTTCTAAACGAGGTGATAGCGGCTCAACCGGATATCCCGGGATATGCACTGAGCAATGCACTGGCACAGCAAAAGGCCAGGGAGCTGCTGAATAGTGCTGAAGATTATTTTTGACGGTTTCGTAAAAAGTCCAACTTCTGCGTTGTGCTGCATTTCGCAATCATTCAACGTACGAAAAGTACGCCTCATGTTTACAAAATTTGCACGCCTTGAATTTGAACTTTTTACGAAACCGTCTAAATCGGACTTTTTACGAATTCATCAAAATTAAGGTATTAAAAGGTTGTTACCATCTGTGCCACCGTCATTTTTATCTTTTGCGTCATACCGACCGCCTGTTTCAGTTCCTTTTCCAGTTCGGCCATTTTTATGTAAAAGGGGGTGCGGTCAAATTCCAAGCGCGCTTTTCCTTGACACTGTTCGGCAAAAACTTCGCACCCCTCGGAATACAACACCCCCTGACCGGGCCTCTGAAGTACGTGGGGAATACCGTGCAATCTGCATATCATTGGCCGGTACGTATAAATCAAACACAAATTATTAACATTAAGGGGGCACATCCATCTGACAGGAGCCCCTTTTTCATCGGCCTCACGGGTTTTCCGACATACTTCCAAAGCCCTGTGCTTCACTTCTACCTTTTTTTCATGGACAAGGGTATGGTACCCTTCCAT
>JBATKU010000324.1:0-6119 GCA_049669725.1 Desulfobacterales bacterium | reverse complement strand
GCGAATCGCGGCTGGAAAGCCGCTCCCACCGCTGATTTCTCTCTTTTCCTCCCATTAACAATTAACAAATAACCAATAACCCAAAATCGAATACCTTCATTCGATTTTGCCAGTGCCTTCCAACAGCGACGTGGTCACTCTGTTAATCAGCGCCCAGATCGCATCGGCTGCCAGAACATTTTCTATGGGCCGGTCTAAAAGAACTGTTATCCGGGGTTCGAATTCTGCGTCTCCCTGCCAGAGCAGATAGTACAGAGGGACTCTGGGAAACGGCAGCAACCGGTAGGCCCTGTCTGCCATATCTCGCGGTTCGCCTGCCAGATATTCCGCGACCTGGCTGAAGCCTCTTAAATCATTACCATAGCGTCTGATGAGCGCTTCTGTTTTAAGCGCATGGGGCCCCTGGAAGAAATGGGCCTCTTTCAGATCCTTCACCCCGACGATGTTCCGGTCCAAAGGATATAGTCCGTTAACGTTTAGCAGGTATAAAACCGTTACCAGCTCAAGCAGCGGATCATCTGTTTTTGCCCAGCGATCATTTTCCATTCGCTTCAGACACCGCTCCTTCAAGTCAACCATTATAATTTGATTTAAAAAATGAAATTTCAGGGATCGGGACGAGTCGTTTTCAAATAGGGTGAAGTTGCACAAGGTATCGAGATCTCTTTTCAACAATTCATCCCAGTAGGCGGCATCCACGGAGACCCGTGATCCATCAGGAGCAAAAGCTGGTGGTTTTTCTTTTAAACGTCGTTGCTGCATGTTTAAAAATCCCTGGCTAAAGGGGTAGGGGCCGGTGCCAAAATTGTCGCAGGGAAACTGATGGCAATCCCGCATACAAAATTCGATCTGATTCATACTGGCACAGGCCAGAATGGAGCATGTGCTTCCCAGCAACCGCTGCTGGGCGGCAAGTTTTTTTTCAGCTTCCAGGCTCGTTCCCGGTCCGCAGCTCGAACAGGTTCCAAGCAAGTTTAACTTGCAGACATCGCAGTTGATACCGCAGGCACCGGTGGGCATAGTAGCACCTCAATTTGATTTCTGAAAACACTTTGTTGGTTCAAATAGTTCCATACAAAAAATTAAAATTCCAAAATACAAGCACCAAATTACAAATAAATCACAAAATTCAATATTCAATGACCAAAACTGCGCTGGAGTTGGTTTGGGCAATTTATTCCGCAAAAAAACAACACTGCCAAGACTAATTAAGATGTCGCCTTTTACTCTTATTGACTAGTTTGGGATTTTGAATTTTGGTCACGCGCAGCGCAGGCGCTTGCGCCGCGTGTTGGAATTTGTCCTTCGACTGGGCTCAGGGTGGTGAGCTTGTCGAACCATTTGAGATTTGTGATTTGGAGCTTCTTCCGCCCCATTACCAGTTAACATTGCTGACAACTCGGACAGATATGCGTACTCCTCTGCCCCACAATAATGCGCTCCACCTTTGCCTTACAGCGCGGGCAGGGCAGGTCGGTGCGGCGAAATACCTTCAGCTCGTCTTTGTTGCGGCCCTGCCGGCTGGCGACTGAATAAAAATTGGTTTCACCGCTTCCCAGGGAGGTCCCAAGATTTTTCAGACCTCTTTTCAAAACCCGGGAAATGGCCAACCGCAGGGCCTTGATTTCCGGTTTTGACAGGGTGGATGCCAGGCGGCAGGGATGCAATTTTGCTTCCCACAGGGCTTCATCCACGTAAATATTGCCGAGTCCGGCGATAAAGGTCTGGTCCAGCAGCAAGGGCTTTAAAATTCGTTTACGATTTTTCAACAGCCTACCCAGGGCCCTATCCGTAAATCCGGTCGCCAGGGGTTCAGGACCCAGCCGGTCTAAAATCGGCGTCGGATCCTTGAGCAGACTGAGGCGACCGAATTTGCGCGGATCATGAAACCGCAGGTGCCTGCCGTCAGCCAAGCTCAATATAACATGCTCATGTTTGATGCGCGGGGTGTCGGCAGCAACCAGATGGAGACGGCCGGACATTCGCAGATGTAACAGCAGCGTATTGCCATCATCCATGTCGAAAACCAGGTACTTTCCCCGCCGCCGGATGGCTGTAAATTTGCGCCCCTTTAACCGCCGGCAAAACGATTTTGATCCGGGCGATGCAATGGTGCGGGCCCAAAATACCCTGGCGTTGCTGATCGGTATGCCGATCACATCGGCGGCGTTTAAATCATTTACGATGGTCTGAACTTCGGGTAATTCGGGCATGGTTCTCCAGAAGACAGATGACAGATTTCAGAGGACAGAGGACTGAAGTTGGAGGTCAGAGGTTGGAGGTAGGAGGTGGGATGTCAGAGGATAGGTGACTGATAATGCAAAGTCTCTGTAGCTGCCTTATTTTTCTGTATTTATTATAATTATTTATGATCTTAACGGTTTGTCAAACAGCATGTTAATATTGTAACATCCCCTGTTCTTTGCCTCTAACCTCTAACCTCAAACCTCAAACCTCTTACCGCAATCCTCTTTAAGATTGACAATACAGTGCTATCTTCCTATAAAATGTCCCTTATTATGCCATGCGGCTGATTTCGTCAAATTATTTTATGTTTATGAAATAACCTTTATCATAAGGAGTGGGTATGGATTTCAGTCTTTCAACGGACCATGAGATTTTACGGGATTCGGTGCGCAGTTTTGCTGAAAATGAGATCAAGCCGGTTGCAGCGGAACTGGATGAAAAAGAAGAGTTTTCCTATGAAACCATGCAAAAGATGGCGGAACTCGGCCTATTCGGCATTTTTGTTTCCGAACAATACGGCGGGCAGGCAATGGATTACCTGTCTTATATCATTGCTGTGGAAGAAATTGCACGGGTCGATGGCTCTCATGCAGCCACCGTTGCGGCAGAAAATTCGTTGGGCATCGGACCATTGTATTATTTCGGCAACGAAGAGCAAAAGAAAAAATACCTGCCGAAGCTGTGCAGCGGTGAGGCCCTCTGGGGATTTGGATTAACCGAGCCCAATGCCGGCTCAGATGCAGCCAACAGTGCCACCACCGCAGTTCTGGATGGTGATGAGTGGGTCATAAACGGCAGCAAGATTTTTATCACCAATGCCGCCACCGATATCACCAGCGGTGTCACCGTCCTGGCCAAAACCGGCGCCCGGGACGATGGCCGGCCTGAACTTTCCTGTATTATCGTGGAAGCAGGAACCCCGGGTTTTACTGCCAAGGCTATGCATGACAAAATGATGTGGCGTGGATCAAATACAGCCGAGCTCTATTTTGAGGACTGCCGGGTGCCCAAGGAAAATTTGCTGGGTCCCAGGGGCAACGGATTTCACCAGATGATGCAGACGCTGGATGGCGGACGTTTGTCGATTGGAGCCATGGGGCTGGGCGGTGCCCAGGGGTGCTTCGATATGGCCATTAAATACACAAACGAGCGCGAACAGTTCGGAAGGCCTATTGCCACTTTTCAGGCCAGTGCGTTTAAACTGGCCGACATGGCCACGGAAATCGAATGTGCCCGTCTGTTGCTCTACAAAGCCTGCTGGCTGCGGGACAACGATATGCCTTTTTCCAAGGAGGCCGCCATGGGCAAGCTTTACTGCTCTGAAGTGATGTACCGCTGTGCCAACCACGCAGTGCAGCTTCACGGCGGCTACGGGTTGATGAAGGAATATAACGTGGAGCGCTTTTACCGGGACCAGAAACTGCTCGATATTGGTGAGGGAACCTCCGAGGTGCAGCGAATTGTTATTGCCCGGCACATAGGTGCCAAATGCCTCTAAAACTGGTCCCTAAACCTTCATCTCTTGTCCCCTGGCGGCGTTGCTCGTCGGAGAAACATGCTCACGTACTGGCAGTACGCTGCGCTATTTCTCCTCCTCGCGCCTTGCCAGCGAACAAGATCTAAAGGTTTAGAAATCAGTTTATTGGGGCGAAGCTCAATTCGGGTTATTCGATATTGGTTAAATGGTTTTGTGGCCAGTGTGGATGCCGGAGATGCTGCTGATAGCAACAAAAAAAAAGCATTAAAATTTTTTCGTAATGGCAAGCAAGCTGCGCCGGATATTAAAAACCGCTTAAAATCATAAATTTTCGATACCATCAAATTGAAAAAATTTTAGAGGAGAAGAAATGGAAGCTAAAGATCATAAGGGACTTATGAATATCGATTTTTTCGCCGACTTAACGGGTGATATTCCGGCCGCACCTGAAAAAGGGGTTGAAGATATCGCTGAACGCATTCGAAAATTAAGGCAGGAAAAGGGCCTGTCGCTTGAAGAACTGTCCAGACTCACCGGGTTTGAGGTGGAATTTTTAGCGAGCATGGAAAAAAATGAGGCCCAGCCCCAGCTGGGAACCGTGATAAAATTATCCAAGGCCCTGGACAGTGCTTTCGGACGACTGATTTCGGGCATCGGCAATCAGCTTTATTCTATAACTCGCAAAGATGAACGTCGCACCGTATCACGCTCTACCTCACAAACGGGCAAAAAGCAGCTCTACATTTACAAAAGCCTGGCTCCCGATGTCAAAGGGCGGCACATGGAAGCCCTGCTCGTGCAACTCGAGGAAGTCTCAGAAAAAGAAATTTCCGTGCACGAAGGTGAGGAATTCATTTTTGTTTTGGACGGTGTGGTTATGCTGGAAATCGGTGAGGATTCTTTCGAACTGGAACCGGGAGACACGGCCTATTATTTATCCACCACCCCTCATCACATCGCGGCCAAAAGCGGCAAAGCGACTATTATTGCCGTGATGTATGAAGGTTGATTTAGAAACTCTCTCCAAAATGCATTTTTCGTCCAATGGCTGCGTTGCGATTCGGTTTAAAATGCTCACGTACTAACGTGTACGCTCCGCTTTTAAATCGAATCGGCGCCTTGCCCTTGAACGTAAACTACTATTTTGGAGAGAGTTTCTATTTTAGGCGGCGATGTCAAATTCGCAAACCAGGGGGGTGTGGTCGGAAAATTTAACCTGGGGGATTTCAAAATCGGTAATTTTAATTTTTGAACTGTGGAAGATGTAATCGAGCTGTCGGCGCGGGGCCCGGCTGGGATGGGATGGCTGTCCACTGCTATTAGCGCTTTTTAACCCGGTGGCGGCCAGAAACAACTGAAGTTCCCGGTTACCCCGTAAAACATTGAAATCGCCGGCAACAATGACGGGTTTTTTTACGGCTTTCACCATGTTGTGCAGGTCCTGCAGCTGATATTGACGATGGCGGAATTTAATAGACAGATGCACCAGTAAAACTGAAAAATCGGTCAGTTCCAGTTCAATTACCAGACGCTTGACACCTTCCCGGAAATAATGAAACTTCTGGGACACAATTTTCTGATTGGTTAAAATCGCATTGCCCTGTTTTTTCAGCAAGGGCAGCTTCTGGGCAACAGAGGCGGTGGGGTATTTCGACCGGTAGACGTGGTCGTGCTGCAATTCCCAGGCGATGGCTTCCGCCTGATTATTTTTTTTGGAACGAAAAGACCCGCCGTCCACCTCGATCAAACCAATAACATCGGGATTGACCGATCCAATGAAATCCAGGATATTTTTCATGTTCCCGTTGGTGTTTTTGAAATATCCGCTATAAGGAACCGGGAAGTGGAAATGCCTGCCAATTCCTGCTGCATACCGTATGTTATATAAAAGAAATTTCATAAAAGCCTAACGTTAAATCCCTGCAATCACCGTACTGAATTCCACTATTATAACTCATTAATGACAAAAGTAAAGCTCCGGGTTTGGCTGGTGGGTTCCCCTGCGTACCGCATAATCCGGTTAATATCGGTCTGTATCCCTATGGATAATGGTAACCAGGTGATTTAGCTCGAGGCTGCCGGGGATATAATTTTTTCCAAGTGAATCCATTGGTCGGATTAAAAAATACCACCGTCGCGATGGGCAGTGCCAATCCGATCAAGGCGACGCTGATCATCAATATTCCCAGTTCGTTATACTGGCCCCGCTCAATCACGAATATTTTATTCAGGTATTTCGTGCCCAGATGACTGGCCGAAAGCGCCAGGTTGGTAAAGGCAGCCATCACGGCAAAGTAGGTTGCTTTTTGATTTTTGGGCGCTTCTTTTGCGATCCAGGCCAGCATGGGTATCATCGCGACCTGCCCCAGGGGTGAATCCGCCATGGTATCGATAA
>JBATKU010000323.1:0-2078 GCA_049669725.1 Desulfobacterales bacterium | reverse complement strand
CAATTTCACATACTCTTCGCGTTTTTTGACCCTGGCAGGCGGGATTTGGATGATTTTGTTGCCCTTGCCCTTGGGGAGCTCCGGTAAAACCGCTGCGGGGATGACCAGCATGCGGCCTTCCGTGGTAATGGCAACCAGATAGTCTGTTTCGTAATTGTCAACATAGGCAGGCGGCAGCGCCTCGCAACCTTTGGCAACGGTGAGCATGGCTTTGCCCTTGGTGTTTTTGGTCACCATATTGGAAAGTTCCGTTATAAAGCCATAGCCGGCATCACTGGCAAGCAGCACCTTTTGATCGGCAGAACCCATGACAACCGCTAGAAATCGCGCCCCTTCCGAAGGGGTCAGCTTGCCGGTCAGCGGTTCACCTTGCCCCCGGGCCGAGGCCAGCGTATGGGCCGGCAAAGAATAGGCCCTTCCTCGCGTGTCAATAAAGATTGATGGCTGGATGGTTTTGCCCCGGGCGGAACTTAAAAATTCGTCACCGGCTTTATAACTGAGACTGGCCGGATCTATTTCGTGTCCCCTGGCCGCACGCACCCAACCACCGGCAGACAGCACCACAGTAACCGGCTCGACAGCGGTAAGCTCGGCCTCTTTGATAGCCCTGGCTTCCTGGCGTTCGACGATTAAGGTCCGGCGTTCATCACCGTGTTTTTGAGCATCTTCACGGAGCTCTTTTTTCATCAGTGTTTTAAGGCGCTGATTCGATGCCAGGGTTTTCTCGATCCAATCTCTTTCTTTGGTCAGTTCCTTTTTTTCCGTTTTGACTTTAATTTCTTCAAGTTTTGCGAGCTGGCGCAGCCGGATCCGTAATATCGCTTCAGCCTGTATGTCGCTCAACTTAAATTTTTTCATTAAAACCGGTTTGGGCTCGTCGCTTTCTCGAATAGTCCGGATAACTTCGTCCAGGTTCAGATAGGCGACCCATAGTCCGTCGAGGATATGCAACCGCTCTTTGATTTTGTTTAAGCGAAACTCCAGCCGGTGAACCACCGTTTGCATTCTGAATTTAAGCCATTGCTTTAAGGTTTCCAACAGCCCGAGGGTTTGCGGTTTGCGGTTTAGCCCGATCATAGTCATATTGACTTTGATACTTTTTTCAAGGTCGGTAGTTGCAAACAGGTGGCTGATCAATGCTTCTTTGTCCACCCGGTTGGAGCGGGGCATGATCATAAGGCGTGTCGGCTCATCCTGGTCGGACAAATCGCGAATGTCGGAAACCATGGGAAGTTTTTTCTCCCGCATCTGCAACGCCAACTGTTCGATCACCCTGGCAGACGAAACCTGATAGGGCAGCGACGTAATAATAATATCACCATTTTCGTACTCATAGGTTGCCCGCATTCGAATCACACCCTGTCCGGATCGATAGATGTTTAAAATTTCCTCTGCGGGTGTAATAATTTCTGCTCCGGTCGGAAAATCAGGCCCCGGTATGATCTGACAGATATCCTCAAGGGACGCCTTTGGTTGGTCAACCAGTGTAATGCAGGCATTGACGATTTCATTCAGGTTGTGCGGTGGTATGTCGGTTGCCATGCCGACCGCTATTCCGGTGGCGCCGTTTAGAATAACATTGGGCAGCCTGGCAGGCAGCATCCGCGGCTCGCTGAGGGTTCCGTCGAAGTTGGGTGACCAATCGACGGTACCCATTGAAAGTTCTTCCAGAAAAACCTCGGCATAGGCAGAAAGGCGGGCCTCGGTGTAACGCATGGCGGCAAATTCTTTGGGTGAGGCGCTGGATCCCCAGTTACCCTGCCCGTCGATCAGCGGATAGCGATACGAGAAATCTTGGGCCATCAGCACCATGGCTTCATAGCAGGCGCTGTCGCCGTGCGGATGAAATTTGCCCAAAACGTCGCCGACGGTGCGCGCCGATTTTTTGTGCTTGGTGGTAGCACTCAGGCCAAGCTCGCTCATGGCATAAACAATCCGGCGTTGGACCGGCTTGAAGCCATCACCGATATACGGCAGGGCCCGGTCCATAATAACGTACATGGCATAGTTGAGATATGAGGGCTTTACAAAATCATCCAGCGCAAGCTGCTCGATACCCTCGTAGGATATTACTTCAG
>JBATKU010000322.1:0-8317 GCA_049669725.1 Desulfobacterales bacterium | reverse complement strand
CAGGGCCAGTTCAAGTCCGCCGGCAACGGCATACCCGGCGATGGCGGCGATAACCGGTTTGCTCAGCTGCATGCGGGTGGGGCCCATGGGGCCGTCGCCATCCGGTTCAATCCGGTTGGGCGTGCCGCCGGCGATTTTATTTAAATCCGCGCCGGCGCAAAAATGTCCCTGATCGCCGGAAAATACGGCAACCCGCGCTGAGGCATCGGATTCAAAGGCTCGAAAAGCATCTGACAGTTTTTCAGCCGTTTCCCGGTCAACGGCATTGCGAACTTCCGGGCGGCTTAAGGTCACGACTGTCACCGGCCCATCTTTTTCAACATACACTGGCATATTCACCTCCTGACACCTTAAGAGATTTGAAGGTTCCT
Organism: Desulfobacterales bacterium; assembly: GCA_049669725.1. Lineage (GTDB taxonomy): Bacteria > Desulfobacterota > Desulfobacteria > Desulfobacterales > JAFDCJ01 > JAFDCJ01. Next base: position 7,946 of record JBATKU010000322.1, on the reverse strand, counting down.
TCACTCCAACTCTTAAAGTATTCTTGAACAAGGAAAAATTATATGAACACCTACTATTTGTCCATATTTAGATCCGGTAGAACCGGTTTAAAACGTTTAGATCTTGTTCGAGGGCAAGGCGTGAGGATGAGAAATAGCGCAGCGTACGTGCAGTACGTGAGCATGTTTCGACGACGAACAACGCAGCCATCGAGCAAGAGATGAATGTTTTAAACCGGTTCTAAGCCAGCATGCCGCCGTCACAGACCAAGCACGTCCCGGTCGTAAAGGAGGCGGCATCGGAAACCAGATACAGCACCGCGCCGGTCATCTCTTCCGGCTGGGCATGCCTGCCCAGGGGTATCTGTTGAACGGCGAAGGAGTATATCTGCTCATTTTTAATGATGGCCTCTGAAAAATGGGTTTCGGTTAATCCCGGAAGCAAGGCGTTGACCCGGATATTTTTAGAGGCCAGCTCTTTGGCAAAGGCCTTGGTCATGGAAATTAAGCCTGCTTTGGTGATCGAATAAATTCCCTGAAAGGGAACCGGGCGGATACCATTGATGGAGGCCACATTAACGATGGCGCCGCCGCCGGATTTTTCCATTAATCTGGCGGCATGCTGGATCATGAAGAACGGGCCTTTAAGGTTGACTTCGTTGGTTTTATCCCAGGCCTTTTCATCCGCATTGACCATGTCCCCGAAATACGGGCTGGTCGCGGCATTGTTGACAAGTATATCAAGACGGCCATAGCTGTTTTTAATTTCTTTAAAAAGATCATTTATCCGGGTCAGATCGCCGGTATGGCAGGCAATCACCTCGGCCCGGCCGTCTTTTTGTTCGATTTTGGTTTTTACCTTTTGAAGTTCCCGGATTTTGCGGCTGACCAGGATGCACCGGGCGCCGTATTCTGACAGCGAAATGGCGATGGCTTCCCCGATTCCCCGGCTGGCGCCGGTTATCAGGGCTATTTTATTTTTCAAAGAAAAATCAACCATTTTGACCTCCTGTATCGTTGTTTCAGGTTATCGTCAAAGCAATTGTATCAATCAAAACTGGACAACAATCGCCTCACGCAAAGCCGCTAAGGTTTTTTAATTCCTTCCGTATATGCCCGGATGAATGCGGGAATAAAGGCGGTCAGGTCCTCGACGATGCAGATGTCGGCCGTTTGAAAAATTGCGGCCGAGGGGTCCCTGTTAATGGCGACGATAAATTCTGAATTTTGCATTCCCATCACATGTTGCACCGCCCCGGATATGCCGCAGGCAATGTAAAGCTGCGGTGAAACCGTTGTTCCGGTAACCCCTACCTGACGCTGGTACCCCAGCCAGCCCATGTCACATACAATTCGAGAACCGGCAACGGCCGATTTCGTAAACAATGCCGCCAACTGGTGGATAAAATCAAGATTTTCTTTTTCGCCGATACCCCGGCCTGCGGCTACAATTACGTTGGCTTCGCTAATGTCGGCCGTATCCGTATCCGCCTGCTTGATACCCAGTGACCGTGACTGCCGTTTTCCGACGGATGTCGAAAGAAGGGTAACATTGCCTTTAGGGTCGTGAGCATTCTCGTCTGCTTTGAAAACGCCGGGCTGGATGGTCAGTACGGATGTTGAGGGCGTCGGCTGCAGCCGGGCAATGATTTTGCCGCCATAAATCGGTCTTGTAAAACTGACAACTCCAGCATGATCAAAAACATCGCCGACTGCGGTGATGCAGGCGGCATTTAATGTTACTGCCAGGGCCGGCGCATAGTCCAGGCCCTGGGAAGTATGGGCAATACACACAAAGGCCGGTGGGGTATCGGAAAGAAGTTCTGTCAGTGCGCGAAGGTATAGCTCCCCGTTATAGCTCGGCATTTTCGGGATTCGCACGGCCGTGATATCCAACCCGGATTTATCGGCAAGCGCCTGTGCCGGATTTTCCACTTTATCAGCCAACAGGACCACTTTGATTCGATTTGAGGAGGTGATGTGTTGGAGTTTTTTGGCAAAGGAAATGATTTCGTAGGTCACGGGTCTGATGTGACCGTCGGCATGCTCGGCGATGACCACGATGCCGGTTGGCATTTTTTGCTCTTTGGTTTTTGGTTTAGACGGCATAATCACCTGATCGAGTTGCAAACCAAGTAAAAGTTATTGGTTATTGGTTATTTGTTATTCGTTAATAGTAGAAAAGGAATGAAATCTGTTTTTTCGTCCCACGAACTATCAGAACCGCAACCTTCCCCGTCCTCTCAATGTTCTTTCCCAATAACAAATAACTAATAACGCCCCGATTTATTTGGGGCTATAGTAAGGATTTTTCACGAAAAATTGTCAGTAAGCGCACGGCCTTTTCCTGCACGGATCCGGACAGAATCAACCCCGAACGGCGTTTCTGGGGATACGCCAGTTCTGCAAGCTGTTCCACCTGGCAGGGCTTGGCCGGATCACCGATAGGGATCTTTGCCAATTCCTGTGAATTGGCTCTCAATAGATTTGAAAGCGAAGGCCAGCGCGGCGTATTAATTCCCGATTGAATGGTTATTACTGCCGGCAGCTTTAATTCCAGCGTATCCCGGTGACCGTTCTCGATTTCTCGCTCGACGTAAATTGATTTCTTATCAGATGCGATCTTTTCAAAAATCACGGATGTCGCCCAGGAGAAACCCAGTCGGGCGGCCAGCATCGGGCCGACCTGCCCCTGCATAGTATCTTCTGACATAGCCCCGGTCAGGATCAGGGCATAATTTTTGTCATGCGCAAAATCTGCTATTGCGGCGGCAATCTCGCTAGGACTCTGATACCCGTCGGATGCCGTATGGATGAAAACGCCGGAATCCGCACCCATACCAATGGCCCGCCTGACGACGTCTTCACAACGGTCCGGTCCGACCGTGATAACATCGATACGGGAGTCAGCTATTGATTCTTTTATCAACAAAGCCTCTTCAACCGCGTATTCATCCAGCCGATTCATTTTGAATTCGGGTATGGCTTCCGTTTGGATCCACCCGGCCAGTTCGTCGATATGTATCGGGATCTCCGATTCAGGAACCTGTTTAACGCAGACCAGTATTTTCATAGTGTTTATTCCATGCAACATTGAGTTTACCATACCGAGGGTTACAGCAAGTGTCAAATAAAAAAAACGAACGCTCGCTCTTTTTTCCTTGACGCATTTTCGCCGAAAAGGTATGAATAGGTGAATTAAAAAAACATCACGACTCCCTGGTTATATTACCAATAAGACCTTTTGTCAGGATATTTTGCTATGAGTGAAATTTACTTCTTCAGACACGGCCAGGCCTCATTTGGGACCGACGATTATGATCGGCTTTCTCCCCTTGGAGTCAGGCAGGCCAGGATATTGGCCTGCTATCTGGCGAAAACAGGTAAAGCCTTCGATGCGGTTTATTACGGCGAGATGGAGCGTCAGCAGAAAACAGCCCTGGAATTTGTAGATTATTACCAAGAGAAAAAGATGGCGGTTCCCCGGCCTCAAACTGCCGATGCCTTTAACGAATACGACTCGTTTGCAGTCTGGGAAGCACTGATTCCGGAGATGACCGAGGAACAGCCTTCACTTGCCGAGGAACTGGAAAAGTTGCCCGGAGACCAAAAAATCTTCCAAAGGGTTTTTTCACGGGTCATGGATCGCTGGACCAAAGGTGAATATAAGGCTTCAGGCATCCCGCGCTGGGATGACTTTACCCGGCGCGTTATTCTGGGTGTGGAAAAAATTGCGGCCCGGCACGGTGCGAAAAAGCGATTGGCTGTATTTACATCGGGCGGGCCCATCTCGGTGGCGGTCAAATCAGCGCTGGGGTTGTCCGATCGGATGACCCTTGAGATTTCATGGCAGTTGATGAACGCATCGATTACGCGTCTGAAATATAACAGCAAGGGAATTATGCTGACGGGATTTAACGAGGTCAGCCACCTGGAACTGGAAGGAGATGCCAGGCTTTTAACTTATCGGTGAATAAAATTCTCAGGTGACGAATGTCGAATGACGATTGACGAATGATGGAAGTCGCTGCGCTCCGCCAGATTATATAATAGATAGAGTTCCTTATTATTCATTCGTCAATCGACATTTGTCATTTTATCGTCACGCCCACGTTTTGAGTTAAATTCACATAACCAAAAATATGCAAGGTAATAATTTGAGGAGGACACCATGGACTTTACTATTTCTGAAAAAATGCAGACTATCCTGGGGATGATCGATGAGTTTGTGGATAAAGAGCTCATTCCGCTGGAGCCTGAGTTTCTAACCAAACCCAGTACCAGCCTTCGGCCGATTTTTGAAGCCAAGCGTAAAATGGTCAAGCAGATGGAACTCTGGGCCCCCAATCATCCCAAAGAGTATGGTGGAATGGCACTAGACTTGATGGAACACGCCCTGGTCTCGGAATCTTTGGGGCGCAGCCCGCTGGGGCACTATATCTTCGGCTGCCAGGCACCGGATGCCGGCAATATCGAAATTTTGCATCAATTCGGCACGGACGAACAAAAGAATAAATATCTGGGGCCCCTGGTCGACGGTAAAATCCGCAGCTGTTTTTCGATGACTGAAGTTGAACTGCCGGGATCAAATCCGGTCATGATGGACACAACGGCGGTGAAAGACGGTGATGATTATGTCATCAACGGTCAGAAATGGTATACCTCATCCGCCGACGGATCTGAATTTGCCATCGTCATGGCCGTCACCAATCCCGAGGCCGGGCCTTACCTGCAGGCGAGCATGATTATAGTACCCACAAACACCCCCGGGTTTAACCTGGTGCGCAATATCCCGGTCATGGGCCATGCCGGAGAAGATTATTTCAGTCACGCTGAAATTTTATATCAGAATTGCCGCGTGCCCCGAACAAACCTGCTGGGTCCAGAAGGTCATGGTTTCGTGATAGCCCAGGAGCGGCTCGGTCCCGGCCGCATCCATCATTGTATGCGCTGGATAGGCATCTGCAACCGGGCCTTTGACCTGATGGTGGCCCGGGCCCGGGACAGAATCATCGCCCCGGACCGGAAACTGGCCGCCAAGCAAATTATCCAATCCTGGATTGCCGAATGTGCGGCCGATATCCAGGCTGCCCGCCTGATGGTGCTCCATGCGGCCTGGATGATTGAAAATGTGGGTAAAAAAGAGGCCCGCAAAGAGATTTCTCTGATTAAATTTGTCGCGGCCAATGTGATGCAAAAGGTAATCGATCGCGCCCTCCAGGTCCACGGCGGACTTGGCATGACGGATGATACCATTCTGGCCTTTTATTATCGGCACGAACGGGCGGCCCGCATTTATGACGGAGCCGATGAGGTTCACAAAATATCAGTGGCTAAGAGGATCCTAAGAGAATATGAGGGAAAGCGGGTCAAATGATCCGCTTTGGTTGATAGGTTGAATAGTTGATTTGTGGGTTCAGGGTTCTGAAGTATAGAGGTTCGGGGGTTCAGAACAACCCTGAACCCCGAACCTTTGAACTTATAACGTGGATTTTTTTCCAGAAGAATTAGCTGCTGGATTTGCCCCGGTACTCCAAAATTTAATTTTAGAACAGCATGACTTACGCTGATTTTCAAAAACAGATAAAACTTTCCCGACAGGACATTTGCCGGGAAGTTTTTGCCGATAACCGGCACTCCATCAGGGTTAAAAAAGAAAACACGGTGGTGAAAAACCTGGAGCGGATTTTCAGTGCTACACTGAAGATCAGCAATAAAAAAGGCTTTCAGGCCATGAGCATGAGAGATCTCGGCCGTGAAACCCAGCTGAGTATGGGCGCCTTGTATTCTTACTTTAACAGCAAGGAAGATCTGTTGGCCATGCTTCAGCACCAGCGGCGAACGATTACCAAACGCATCCTGGAAGCGAGTATCGAAAAGGAATCGGAGCCGGCGGCCAAACTACGGGCGGCCATTTTGACCCACCTTTACTTAAGCGAAGCGATGCAACCGTGGTTTTATTTTTCTTATATGGAAGCCAAAAATCTTTCCAGGGCAGAGCAGGAAATGGCCGTGGCCAGCGAGCTTTACACTGAAAAACTGTTTGCCGACATCCTTAGACAGGGGCAGTCCCGGGGACATTTTTTAGCGCGTGATCCGCAGTTGACCGCCAGCGTCCTCAAGGCCATGCTGCAGGATTGGTATTTAAAGCGCAGCAAATACCGTAAGCGAAACATATCTGTCGATCATTTCTCAGGATTTGTTTTGGAATTTGTCGAAACTTTTATTTTCGCTTCTATCACGGTCAAACCAGTGACAAACGGTTTGAAGTATTGATATGGGGGGTGCATGCCCTGGATAATGCAGCACGGCTGAACATTGAAAATTCCGGTTTGTAAATTGAAATTGATGGATTCAAAATCGATTAAAAATGATAGGGTACGATTTTTGTCAGGATTAATTTTTTATATCAGGAGAACGAATTATGGAAAACATTTATGAGAAACTGAGAGCGCGACTGGACGACCTGGCGAACGGATATCCGGCGACCGAAAGCAAGGTCGAGATCCGTTTGCTCAAGCGGCTGTTTTCCGAAGAAGAAGCTGAACTGTATCTGCAGCTGTCACCCTTTTTGGAAAAGCCCGGGGATGTGGCCAAGCGTTTGAATCGTGAGGTGGCGGAGCTTGCGCCGATATTAGAGCGCATGGCTAAAAAAGGGCATTTATTTAGAAAACGCAACGGCGATCGGGTCCGCTATTCGGCGGTGCCTTACGTGGTGGGTATTTTCGAACACCAGCTGGGACGGATGGATGAAGGGTTTGCCCGGGACCATGAAGAATATTTTGAAACAGCCTTCGGCCAAACGATTCAGGCATTTAAAACACCCATACTGCGAACTATCCCGATCAACCGGCAGTTGGTTGCCGATTATCCGGTGGCGCCGTTTGAGGATGTGCTTCAGATTATCGAAAGCCAGAAAAAAATTGCCGTTGCTCCCTGTGTCTGCCGGACCACCAAAAAGCTGGTTGGCGAAGAATGCGACAAGCCGGTGGAAAACTGCTTTTCATTCGGCTCCCACGCGGAGTACTACGTTGAAAACGGCATGGGGCGATTTATCACCATCGACGAAGCCAAAGAGATTGTTAAGAAAAACGAAGAAGCCGGCCTGGTGATGCAGCCTTTCAATTCTCAAAAAATCGGAGGGATGTGCAGCTGCTGCGGCGACTGCTGCGGGGTGCTCCGGTCGTTGAAAATGCATCCCAGTCCCGCAAAATTGGTACAGAGCAATTATTTCGCCCGGGTTGACGATGAAGAATGTACCGGTTGTGAAACCTGCCTCGAGCGCTGCCAGATGGATGCCATTGATGTTGTTGACGGTATTGCCGACATCAATCTGGAACGCTGCATTGGCTGTGGCTTATGTGTCACCACCTGTCCGGTAGACGCCATTGAACTGGTTAAAAAGTCCGAGAACGAACTCTACGAACCGCCCAAATCCGGTGCCGAGACCTATATGAAGATTATGCAGGAGAGGGGGAAATTATAGTAGCTCATAGCTCATAGCTGATAGCTCATGGCTCACAGCCTTCAGATAATACAGGGTTCAGGGTTTAAGTTCAAAGGTCGAACAGCGAACCGCAGAACCGCAGAATAATGAACCGCAGAATATCGAAGGGTGGTTTCGCTGTGCTCAATCTTTTTTATAAAATAGGCAGCATACATTCCTTCGACATTCGAAATTCGATATTTGCTTTTAGACAGAACCTTAGAACCTTTGACCTATATCTATGACATGAATTCGAACAGAGGACTGAACCGTGCGAGACGAAAAAGGTTTATACTACTATCCCTTCCCGCAGAATAAAAACGTTCGCATGTATGTGCGTTCCAAAGACGGCTCCGTCTGGTTCAGGCTCTGGAGCGCAGATGACCCGAAGCTCTGGGACGAGCATGGCTGGGTGCCTTACGAAGCGGTTAAACAGGCCCAGGCCCTATATGATGGTGAGGCGTTTGATCCTGCGCAAGCC
>JBATKU010000321.1:0-2341 GCA_049669725.1 Desulfobacterales bacterium | reverse complement strand
TCCAGTCTACCCGACTTACGTCCTAATATCAAGTGCCCAAAATTTCTGAGATACATCAATACCATATCACCAAACAATAACGGCTATTAAAATGTCAGGGTGAATCCATTTGCCAGATTCACCCTGATTTCTGGGCCGGTTATCCGTAGATATTTAATCCATTGCCATATTTTCAGCACCAAATTCCTACAAATCCTTACAATAATGAGCATTTATCAGTTGACTTTTCTATTATGATATTCTAACCGCCAAAAATATAAGTTATTGGTAACGTTCAAAAGTTATGGCAACAAATAGTTCTTGAAAAATAAACACGGTCTCCTTCATAGGGTTTTATGACCAGTAAAACCTTTAGAGAAGAGAGACCGTGATGGAACAACAAATTCATATTACACTTCAGTTTCATATTGCAACTGGAAAGGTTAGTTTAAACGAAATCGTATACCATTTACAGCAGTTAAAAAATCCGTTGATGCTTCGTATTTTAGAACAAATATTACGAAGCTATGACGATCTGATTTCAGAACGTTTAAGTCATCACGGCGGTGTTTTTCCGCCAAGCAAAGCACGTAAAGGACTTGGGCGCCACATTCGAAAAGGCGACCCTCACAATCGCTTTTGTCATGGTCGAAAAATTCGAAAACGAGGGTACCGCAACCATCCAAGAACGATTTCCACTGTTTTTGGCAAACTTAAATTGCCTATTCGTGTGGTCCAATGCCGTACCTGCGGCGCTCGATATTCACCATTGTTAGATGCCCTAAAGATGATGCCATATAGCCGTAAAGAAAACAATTTTGAGCATGAAGTCATTGAAGCGGTGATTGACACCAACTATCGACGGCTAATCGAAGGTAGATCCATCGACATCTCTCTTGGCGGCATACACAACCTGGTGGTTGGAAGCGATATCGACCAACTGGATGAAGTCGCTGTGGACGTTGATGACCTATCGGCAATCATGGCGGATGGAACCGGCTACAAACGACAAAAGGGCAAAAAAGGAGAGTTGCGATCGGTCATCGGTATCACCACAACCGGCCAAGTAGAGCCATTGGGTACCTTTGCTAATACCCAATGGAGTGAAATCGAGCGAATTATCAAAGAACGATTTAAAGAAACCAAGGCTTCCGGCATCCCCTTTATTTACGATGGAGAGCCAGGCCTGGATGATTTTCTATCAGACGTTGCTGAATCTCAGCGCTGTGCATGGCACGGTCCGCGAGGATTATACCACTCCTTATGGGAAGATGGGTTGAAGAAAAAAGACAGCCAGCCTCAAATTAACAACCTCAAACATCTTATTGGAATAGAACTGCCACAGGCCGATTACGAACTTATAAAAGATCAAGACAGGCAGGCCGTCAAGCAAAAGTATCAATCAAGCAAAGCAGAGATCAGCGAACTGATAAATGTTTTTAAAGAAAAAGGTTATCAACATGGCGCTGCATATCTTGAAAATCTTTCACAGCGCATATTTACCAATATAGAAATCTGGTTAAAAACCGGTGTGATCGCACCCAAAACCATTTCCCTTTTAGAACGGATTTTTCGAGAGATCGGTCGCCGTATCAAACGTATTGCCTGGGGTTGGTCTGATGCAACCGTATTGAAATTATCGAATATGATCATCCTTAAAAAATATTCCAAAAAGAAATGGGAAAAATATTGGAAACAAAAACTCGGCATCAAAGGCCATTTTAGCATCTCCATTCAGTCTGCTAAATGCTGCCCGTGCCATAACTTTTGAACGTTACCAAGTTATTAGGCATTCATTAAAAATATAAAGGGGGGGGAAACTAATGACAAAAGCTGAGTTGATTGAACAGATGGCAAAGGATGCCAAAATTTCTAAAGCAGCTGCGGGTGCTGCTCTGGATTCATTCATCGGAGGGGTTACGCAGGCACTTAAGAAAAAAGATGGCAAAGTGACATTGGTTGGATTTGGTACGTTTGCAAAAGTCCGTCGGAAAGCTCGAAAAGGACGCAATCCTCAAACTGGCGAGGCGATAAAAATTAAGGCCAGAAATGCTGTAACGTTTAAAGCCGGCAAGAAACTTAAAGACGCTATTTAATCCAATTTTTAGATATTGACATAAGGCGGTCTAATCGGCTTATTAATAAGCTTGTTTCACCGCCTTATTGTCTTGGAGTCATGTGATACGATTAACGTATTTCAGTTGCCACACACCCACCAGCATGTCTGAACTGAGGTTGGGAGTTCTATATCTTGTGGTTAGGCTTCTGGGACCAAAATCGAAGATACCTGCCTTTCATTCTCATCATTCTAAAGTGGATAGATGTAAATGCTCTAACACATAAATTTTGCGAATTTATTTTG
>JBATKU010000320.1:0-2970 GCA_049669725.1 Desulfobacterales bacterium | reverse complement strand
GGACTATTCTCTTTAAAAAAAGATATAACTTTGATTGCATCTAGTACCTCGTCTTCTTTGCCAATCCATACAGCTGTCGGTAGGTTCAACTCTTGAAGTTGCTCTTTTGGTGAGGTTGGAGTTTGCGCATTTGACATATTAACAGTAATTGCAGCAATATTTTTAGTTTTCTGCAATATTTCTTTAGAATAATTAAAGAATACAGCTTTTGAATTTCCATGCGTTCCAAACATTGCGTTTTGTACAAAAAGGTCTGTTTTTACAGTGGCAAAAGGATTCGCGGGATTCTCAATTTCTGTTTTGGAGCGAAAGCCAAGGTGAGGAGAAATGAATACATACCCCCGTACTTTTTCCCGTTTATTGAAACTTGAATAATTTAGTGTTGTTCCACCGCCCGATGAATGGCCGCCCAGGAACACTGGTTTTTGGGGGTATTTCGATTTCATATGTCGAATGAAAACTCCAATATCACCAAAAACCTGCTCCGGGCTTGGTGCGTCTCCCTCTTCTCCACCTGAATCACCGTGCCCCCTAATATCCGGCGTAATTACAAGGATATTAAAACGATTACTCAATCCATTTCCAATATACTGATAACCACCGGCGCTATAAGTGCCCCCGCCATGATAAAAAATCAGGACAGCCGAAATTTGTTTTGGTGTATATTTTCTATAGGCAAGCCGTGTTTTATCACTGGCTTCTATATAATGCAATGATGGTATCGGAACTTTTTCAGCGGATTCCAATTCTTTATAAGAAAAGGAAGGGGCTTTTGTATTTTCTTTTGAACTACTCGACGATACCCAACTGATCAAGACGAGAGTGCTTATAATCAAAATTAATGTTTTCATAATTTACCCAACATGAAATATATTTTGCATGCTAAATAATTCCAGCTCTATCCCAGTCTTTGATGTCTTGACAGAAAACCAAATATCAGCCAATTGCAGATTTATTTAGATAATCGGTACTTTGCCCAAAGTACACGTTACAAATGGATATCACAAGGGTTTTAAGAAGGTGACCTGCCAGAGTTCACTAATGGTGAACTCACCCAAAATACCAGTTACATTTAAAGCATTTAAATTTGCAGATTAGGTAATGGCTAATACACGCTTTTTTGAGCCTTCATTTATTTCCGGGTAAATGCACCGGTTACCCGGCGCACTCCCCACAGATCCGGACGTGAAGGACTACCTCATCCGGTTCCTCGGTCCTAATCCTTTTAACCAGATCAGAAGCCAAACAGGCGATGGCCCACTTGGCGCATAACTTTGCTACCCTGCAGACTAGCTCAGCTGTGGTGGTAGATCATAGGCTCGGGAAGCGCAAATTTGTTAAGAATAGAGTCCACATACTTTCCCCAGTTTATGTAGCCCTTATGGGATCGTCGACTCAACCAGTACCGCCAATATCGTCTCGCTTGATGGACAACCTTGCCAAGCAACCGGATGTTGCCGATAACGCCGTAGTACTGATAGTGACCGCGGAGTTTAATGCTCAGCATTTTCTGTTGCTCTTTCAGCGCGAGGTGACGATTGCGTCTAAGCCACACCCACAAAGCTTTCAAAAACCGCCTCAGACTCTTTTTCCTCGTCTTGCGCTTGATTACCCACGTGCCCCGGCGTGACTTGCCCCAGTAATGGGTAAATCCGAGAAAATCGAATGTACCTCGCCCTTTGGTTGAGTCTCTTCCACCTTTGGGCCTTCGGAACCGCGTCAACACCGTCTTCTCAGGATGAATGGTCAATCCAAAACGGCCAAACCGCTTTGGTAGAACCTCCATCACCCGGCGGGCGTCTGCTTCCCATTCACAGCCAATTATAAAGTCATCGGCAAATCTGATCAGAAAACAACGCCCCTTTAACCGAGGCTGGACTTCCCGTACAAACCAATCATCCAGTACATGATGCAGGAATATATTGCTTAGCAGTGGCGAGATAACTGCCCCCTGGGGGGTTCCCTTCTCGGGGTAGGTTACCTTTTGCCCTTCAAGCACTCCGGCATTCAGCCATTTGCCGATCAACCGCAGTATTCCTCCATCATTGACCCGCTGTTGAATGATCCTTCGCAGCCAGCTGTGATCTAAATTGTCGAAAAATCCACTTACATCTGCATCCAGTATCCAGCCGATATTCATGCGTGTGCACTGCTGCCAAAGCTGCTGCAATGCTTGGTGCTGGCTGTGGCCTTCGCGAAAACCGTGGGAGAAATCATGAAAATCTTGTTCATAAATAGCTCCCAGAAGCATCACCTCTGCCCGTTGGGCGATCTTATCCTCAAAGGTCGGCTCGCCGATCGGACGCTTGCTGGAACCATCCTTGTCCAGCCAGGTGCGCTTCACCGGCGGGGCTATGTAGCGCCCACTGCGCATACGCTCATGCAAATCCCGCAGGTTCTCTTCGAGATTGGCGCCATATTCGGCTGCCGTCACCCCGTCGACTCCTGCCGCTGCGTTCTTGCGCGTCCGGTTATAGGCTGCGCGTAAAAAATCCACATCAATTAAATGCGCCAGCGTCGTGAATACCATCTCTGGATGGCTGCTAGCCTGCTCTGCAATCTTCTGGAGTTTTGTTGAGATAGTTTGTGATCTCGAAGTATCTCCCATCTTTCCTCCCAGAAAAACGTTATGCCCGGCTTCCCCTTCCCTGCAGTGGGTCCCTTGGGCTTCGGTTCCCCACCTTACCGGTCAGAAAAACTCTGACCACCGGTACTATGGTCAGCTAAGACTTCCGAATGTCCATCTCAGGCTCGTTCGCTGTTCGCTGTCCTCACCTGATACCCTGTATTGCCCTTCTTTGTTCGTAGTTCCTTGCGGACTCTCTGAGAAGCTGGAGCCCTCTTTCTCAGAGCCGGGAGTTTTACCCAAAGGTCGGTTACCCCCAACCGTGTTGTACAAGGAAACATCCGGATCTCCCAAGTTCCCAGATTACCCCTTTGACTACATGCCCTGCTCGCAGACCCCGGTGG
>JBATKU010000319.1:0-14228 GCA_049669725.1 Desulfobacterales bacterium | reverse complement strand
TGACCCTCCAGTTGCTGCCAGAGCAGCGATGAGCCCACCAGGATGATGGCGGCGGCATTGAGCATGATTTCCACTCCCAGCAAGATCATTATCAAGCTGCGGCGGACGACCATGCAGACCATCCCCATCAAAAACAGCAATCCTGCCAGTAACAGAACGTGACCAAATGGAACAATCATAGCTCACCTTCAGAGGGTTTGGCAGCCGGCAGCACTTTTTTTGAACGCCGGCCCAGTAACAGGGTTCCAATCAGGGCGACCAGCAACAACAAAGATACAATTTCAATCGAAAGCCAGTGTTTTTCAAAAATGTACTGTCCGAACAAGCCGGGATCGGCCTGGGCGGTTTTAAGGATAATCCGGCTGCCCGGCTCGGATAACACCAGGCCGATGCCGATGGCAATGTATACCACACCGAAGATGACGGCCGGTAACCACTGGTTTAAGGGAAATAGCGGCTCTGCGCCGGTTTTCAATTTCATCATGATGACGATGAACAAAAACAGTACCATAATGGCCCCGGCATAAATGATGACCTCGAGTACAGCCAGATAAGGGGCGCCAAAAAGATAAAAAAGCATGGCACTGCCGAAAAAAGAAAAAATCAGATAGATCACGGCATGTATCAGATTGCGCCGGGTAATGGCCATGGCGGTAGAACCAAGGATCAATAGCGCCAGCAGATAGAATATGATTGAATAGATAGTCATGGTAGATTACTTTTTACATTCACCGGCTTGTCTTCTTTGACATGTTCTCCTTTACCGCCTATGTCGGTCACAATTCCGGCATATCTGTAAAAATTGTATTCTTTGTCTTTGCCCCCGTGATCCACAAGCAAATCTTCTTTTTCATAAACCAGTTTTAAAATGTCCCGTTCGCATGTTTCGAACAGGGGCGACAATTGAATGGCCGAGGTCGGGCATGCCTCTTCACACAGGCCGCAGTATATACAACGCGCAAAGTTAATGCGAAACCATGCTGCATATCGTCGGCTGTTTTCTTTCTGAGCTGATTGCATCGAAATGCAGCTTACCGGACAGGCAGCCGAACACAGATAGCAGGCCACACAGCGTTCATTGCCGTCGGGATCCCGGGTCAGAATAATCCTGGCACGCGTGCGCGCCGGCAGCGGCCGTTTGTACTCAGGGTACTCTTCGGTAATCGGTTTGCGGAAAAGGTGCTTGAATGTTGTCGCAAAACCGGTTGCTAATGCTATTGCTGCTTCAACTGCAGAAGACATAATGCAAAACCTTAAATGTGTTTATACAAATATCATTTGATAAATCCGAATATCGAACTTCTACATTAATAGCACTGCTCCTGTGATAACAATATTTATCAGAGCTGCCGGCACCAGCACCTTCCATCCGATAGCCATCAGTTGATCATAGCGCAACCGGGGCAGCGTCGCACGAACCCAGATCATTATCAATGAAACCAGTATGATTTTAACAAACAGCCACACTATCGGCGGCAGCAGGGGCCCGCGCCACCCGCCCAGAAAAAAAACAGCCGTCAGCGCCCCCAGAACCTGCATGTGGACGTATTCACCCAAAAAGAACAGTCCGAAACGCATACCGCTGTATTCCGTGTGATAGCCCGCTCCCAATTCGTTTTCGGCTTCCGGAAGGTCGAAGGGAATACGCTTGCTTTCGGCCATGGCACTGATGACGAAGATTATAAAAGACACCGGCTGTACCAGGATAAAGGGAAAGTCGGCCTGGGCATTGACGATGTCCACCAGGCTGAAAGAGCGGGCCAGCATGACAATCGGAACCAGCGAGAGGCCCAGGGAAAGCTCATAGCTGATCATCTGAGCCGCGCCCCGGATTCCTCCCAGAAGGCTGTATTTTGAATTGGACGCCCATCCGCCAAGGGCCACACCGTAGACACCGAGGGCAGACAGAGCAAAAACAAAGAGCAGCCCCACATTAAGGTCGACTATTACCATAGGGATTTTCCGGCCTCCAATGGTGAGATCTCCGCCTAGGGGCACCACCGCAAACATCAGCAGGGCCGTGAAAGCCACAACCGCGGGAGCCAATTTGAAAATGGTGTGCTCGGCCGCCGCCGGCACCGTATCCTCTTTAACCATCATTTTGACCGTATCTGCAATCGGCTGCAGCAATCCGAACTTTCCGGCCCGATTGGGGCCGTAACGAATTTGCAGCCGGGCAATGAACTTTCGTTCCACCAGCACCAGATAGGCTGCCACCAACAGCAGGCCTACCAGAATGACCAGCAGTTTTACCAGCAAAAATATGAGACCGATGATCCAATCCATGTTGTTTGTCAGTTGTACGTTGTCTGTTGTCGGTTACGAAAAGGTCAGGGAAATAAAACCTAACTCCGATAAACCACAAAAAACAAATCTCAAATCTCAAACAAAGGAAATCCTATCATAATTTAGCTTACTCTGGACTAAGTACTGAGTAGCAAGTACTTGGTCTAACACCAATGAAAATGTTACCGTAACTGCAAAACAGAGCCTTAGTTTCGGTCATTGAAATTTATTTGAAATTTGGTGCTTGTATTTTGTTATTTTGCCATAAGTGGCTGAACAGTAGTTATTAGTATATTAATCAACTTTTCTAATACGATTTTTGCTTATTTGCATTCGACCGGTACCCAGAATCTGCCAGTTGAGCCTGCGATGCCGGGGAACCAGTATAATGCCGATCGCCATATTTTCTGCCACCCGCAATAATAATTCCATCTTGCCGCCGTCTGTTTCGATTTCAATTCGGTCGCCGTTGTATAAATTCAAAGTCTTCGCATCACTGGCGTGCATGGTGGCACCGGGCTCCGACTCCAATTCCCACAAACAGGATGCATAAGTGGAAAGCTCTTCGGTACCGAAGGTCCAATCCACCAGGATAACCTCCAGACTGCTGTCCCGGGCCCCGGTATTATCGATGGCGAAGGCGTGTTGTCCTTTAAAATGCAAATTCGTATTGGCCGCCGATTGAAGTCGAACACCGTCATCCGGGATATCTTCCCATGACGGCAGGTCAGCAATATCGGAAATGATGTCCGCCAACCAGACCCGGTCATCGGCAGATTCGGGATTTATATCCGCCAGGTCTGCCAGCAGCTGCCAGGCCGGCCGGGGCTCTGCGGCGGGAATCCCAGTCCCATAAGTTCGCGGCGGATGATCTCCCCCGCCGCTTTGAACGATCGGCAGCCCACCCTTGTAAGCTTGCTCGGTAACCTGCAGACGGCCTTCCTGGTTGATAAAAATCCCACCGTCCTCATACAGGGTGGTGGTCGGCAAAAACATATGTGCTTTTTGAACTGTTTCGGTATTGAGATAGTCCATGACAACCAGCAGCTCAAGCTGACCAATGGCCCGTTCAAGGCGTTTTCGGTCTGCAAATTGGCTGAAGGGATCACATTCAGCCAGAATCAGGGCTTTGATTTCATTGTTTTCAATACCTTCAATCATCTGCAAAAAGGACCTGTCCGGGTCGGAAATAAGACCGGAAACAAAAGCATTGGCACCCGGAAGGAGGTAAAACAGTCCGGTCGTTTTCTTGGCTGCCTGCAACAGCAGGGCAAGATCTGCAGCCATCCCGGGAATCTGAGGGGGCACAATGTCGGTGCCGCAAACAATCACCGGTTGGCGGCACTCTCGCAGATCATCAATAAGTGCTGAAAGCTTTTCCCGGCGGAGTTCGTCCATCAAATTATCGTCCGGCGCGTCCTCATAAAATTGAGCGGCGTTTTCACCGAGCGCTGCGGCGGCCGTGCGATCCACCGCAGTCTTAATTAACAGTCCAGCGGTAAATCCGAGTTCGTTCAACGCCACGGGCAGATGGATAAAATCAAGCGGTAGCGCTACCGGCCTGGGATCCAACAACACAATGGTGGCGCCGTTTCTTTGGGCCTGTCGCAGGGCCAGAGCCAGCATGGGTGCTTCATTGACCGGATCCGCCCCCATGACAATAATAAAGTCGGCTTTTTCAACTTCCCGCAAAGATATTGTCAGCTCCGGATCCAGTCTGCTGACGGCGGATTTCACCTTTACAGACAGGGCCTGATCCATAAAAAATACAGGGTCTTCAAAGTTATTCATCCGGCAAAAATGTGTGAGCATGGACTGGGTTTTGAGGCTGTTTCTGGGTGAGCCAACCACGGCTGCTGCCGATGGACCCGCCTCCTGAAGGATTTGATCCAGCTTTTTACGGGCCTTCTGCAAAGTTGTATCGACATCCAACTCGCTGCCGCCTATTTTAGCCGATCGTGGTCTGGTTTCGAGGCTGTTGTAAAAATGACCGTATCGCCCCCTGTCACAGATAAAGTAGCCGTTGACCGCCTGGCTGAAGCGGGCTTCCTGGCGCCGGGTTTCGCGATAGCGAAAGCTGACGACAGTGTGACAGCCCAGGCTGCAGTTGATACAAATGGTGGGGCTTCGTTGGTAATCCCAACGTCGCCCAAAAAACCGCGAAGGCTTATCGGTATAAACGCCCGTGGGGCAGATGTCAGAGAGGTTGCCGCTAAAAGGGCTTTCCAGGATACCTTCTTTAAAGCGGCCGAAATAGGTGCGGTTGGCACTGCGCAGGACACCCAGATCCAGGTAGCCGCAATATTCTTGATAGTATCGCGCGCACCGATAGCAGTGGATACAGCGATTCATCTCGTGTTGCACCAGCGGGCCCAGATACTGATCGGTATAGGTGCGCTTGTTGCCCGCAAATCTTCGCATGCCGTGTCCGCCGGCAATCGTCATGTCCTGCAGCAAACAATGACCGCCCTCATCACAAACCGGGCAATCATGGGGATGGTTGAGCATCAGCCATTCAATCACGTGTTTGCGAAAATCCACAGCATCCGCGTCCGTGGTCGATACGACCATAGCGTCCTGAGCTTCGATCATGCAGCTCATTTGAACCCCTTTAAGCGGTCCCTCCAAAAATTTAACGGCACAAACGCGGCACGCGCCCACCGATCCCAGGGCTGGATGATAACAAAACCGGGGAATCATGATCCCCAGTTGTTCCGCGGCCTCAATTACCTTGGTCCCGGCAGCAACTTCTATTTCACGATCATCGATGACTAGTTTGGGCATGGTCTGTTCGCTAATTAATTTCGTTTAATACCTTTCCGGATGATTGCATTAAAACCTGGCTTTTTATACCAAAAACAAGCTAAGATGCACGGTATCTAGATCTATAACTATAAACTTATTTAACCTTACTTGAACGGACACTTCTTTTGACTAATATGCTCCCGGAGCTCATCTCCAAAAAATTTCATCAGGCTTTCAACCGGACCCACCGCGCCGGGTGCAAAGGCGCAGTAGGCACTCCATAAATGCTTGCACATCCGCTCAAGCATGGGGACATGTTCTTCCCGGCCCTGCCCGTTTTCGATCCGCCACAATATGTCCCGGATGTAAGGCAAACCTTCACGGCAGGGCGTGCACCATCCGCAGGATTCCCGGGTAAAAAATTCGATTAAATTTAAGGCGGCCCCTACCAGACAGGTTTTGTGATCAAACACCATGATAGCACCGGTACCGAGCCGGTTGCCGATATCGCGCAATGGTTGGAAATCCATTTCGACATCATAGTGTTCGCGGGGTAAAAAGCAGGTGGAAGCGCCGCCGGGCAGACAGGCTTTAAACTCCGAGCCTGCCAGCATTCCGCCGGCATGCTCTTCAATGATTTCACTGAGCCGGACCCCCATGGGCAGTTCGTAACAACCGGGCCGGTTCACTTTGCCGCTGATAGCGAAGAGTTTCGTGCCGGCGCCGGCTTCGGTTAGCGCAAGGTCTTTAAACCACTGCTCACCGTTTCGAATAATATGCGGTATACAGGCCAGGGTTTCAACATTGGACAGCACCGTGGGCATCCCCCACAGTCCCTTGGCCGTTGGATAGGGCGGCGGTTGCTGGGGGTTGGGCCGTTTTCCCATGAGGGCGTTTATCTGGGCCGTAACCTCACCGCAAATGTAGCGGCCTCCGCTGCGATGAACGACAATATCGAGCGAATAATCACTGCCCAGAATGTTTTTGCCCAGGTAGCCCTCTCTGCGGGCAATGGATAGCTCTCTTTCCAGAACCCTGGCCGCTTGCTCGTATTCCGGCCGGATAAAAATAATGCCGTGGTCGGCCAGCGTTCCGAATCCGGCAATGATGATGCCTTCGATAATCATGTGCGGATCGGCATGGATCAACACATGGTCCTTAAACGTACCCGGTTCCATTTCATCGGCATTGCAAACGATGTAGCGTGGAAAAGGGGCGTCCGCGGCTACCGACATAAGCTTCATGCCGGCCGGAAAGGCGGCCCCGCCCCGACCGAGCAAATTCGCATCCACAATCGCCTGACGGACATCCATATAGGCAAAATCCTTGAGGACATCAGCCAGGGCCTGGTAGCCCCCGCTCTGGCGGTATTCATCCAGAGTGGCAACCCGGTCCGGCTGGCGATTTTGAAAGAGAACCTGAGGGTACTTAGCAGACATATGTTTTTATACTCAAGTTTGAACGGATTTCGAATTTATTAGTATCTTAATTATTCTAAACTGTATCCGGCGCCTCAGCTTCTGTTTTTAAACTTTCGATTATCTCGTCTATCTTTTCTGTCGTAAGATTGCCGTAAACTTTTTTATTTATTAAAATAGCCGGGGATTGGTCACAATATCCAACACAACAAACCGGAAGAATGGTAAACAGGCCATCGGGGGTGGTTTCACCGTCCTGGATGCCCAGCTTTTTAGACAGATAGTCTTTTATGGTCTCAAAGCCGTTCATCCAGCAAACCACGCTGTCACAGACATGGATCACGTATTTCCCGACCGGCTCCCGGAAAATGAAGGTATAAAATGTAGCCAACTGCTCAACTTCCAGCGGAGACATGCCCACCAGCCGGGCGGTTTCTTCGACACCCTCGTCCGTCAGGTGGCCGTAATGCTCCTGGATGGCAAACATGATATCCACCACCATTTCACGGGGATGGTCAACGGCGCCAACTTTGGCTTTAAGAGAATTTTTAAGATCTTCCGGCAACATAAATGGTTAAACCTACCTATCGATATCCGGCATTATATAGTCCCAGGAACCAATAATCGTAATCAAATCGGCAATCGAACCGCCTACAGCCACCATCGGCATCACCTGGATGTTGGCAAAGCCGGGACCGCGAATGCGGGTTCGATAGGAATAGCCGCGCCCGTCGCTAACCACGTAATAGCCCTGTTCTCCCCGGGGGATTTCACAGGCGGCATACGCTTCTCCCCTGGGGATTTTAGGCCCCTGGGTCACATTGACAAAATGATGGATCAGGCTTTCGATATCCTTCAACATATCTTTGCGTTCGGGAATTACGTAACGGTAATCCTTGCTAACATAACGGCCGGCCGGCATGTTGGCCGAGGCCTGCTCAATAATTTTTATACTTTGACGCATTTCTTCCACCCGCACTAGATAACGCGAATAACAATCGCCATCCGGGTGAGTGGGAACCTCGAAGTCGAAATTCTCATAACCCGAATACGGAAATGCCTTGCGCAAATCCCATGGCAGGCCGCAGGCCCGCAAATTCGGTCCCGAAACGCCCCAGTCCATGGCATCTTCCAGGGTCAGGCGCCCAACGCCCCGGGTCCGGGCCTTGAAGATGGGGTTTTTGCGGATCAAGGCCTCATATTCGTCAAGGCGCCGGGGAAAAATTTTAACGAAATTATCCACTGCCTCTTTCCAGCCCGCCGGCAGATCGGCAGCCAGGCCACCCAGCCTGAACCACGATGGATGCAGCCGTCCTCCCGTGATCATCTCGACGATGTCGAGAAGCATTTCCCGTTCGCGAAAGGTATAGAAGTTGGGCGACATGGCCCCGAGATCATGGGCATAGGTGGCAAACCATACCAGATGATTACTCAGCCGAAACAATTCGCTGAGCATCACCCGGATAACCTGCGCACGCTCGGGCACTTTGATGTCGGCCAGGGATTCAACCGCCATGAGATAGGGAAGATTGTTGGCCGCTCCGGCCAGGTAGTCGATCCGATCCGTGTAAGGAATGAACTGATTCCAGGTCTGTCGTTCAGCGATTTTTTCCGCCGCCCGGTGGTGATAACCGATATCCATGTCCATTGAGGTAATTTCTTCCCCATCGAGGGTCACAATATAGCGCATCAAACCATGGACACTGACATGGTGAGGACCGATGTTCAAAACAAGCTGGTAGTCTTTTTTATCTTTTTTAACGTAGATGCCGGCATCCAGAGGCTCGTTTCTTTGGGCATCCGCCAGGGTGTATGGCGCCATTTCGGTAGCCCGACCGGGGTAGCTCTTTCTTAACGGGTGTCCCTCCCAGTCATGGGGCATGATCAGGCGCTGCAGGTTCGGATGACCATCAAACCGGATCCCGAAAAGATCATAGACTTCCCGTTCATACCAGTTGGCCGAGGGCCAGATATCGGTGACACTCCGGGTGACCGGTTGGCGGCCTCGCAACGGAACTTTCAGCCGCAGCCGTCCGGCCGGTTCAAAAGACAAGAGATGGTAAACCAGTGTAAAATCGGTTACGTCAACCGGGTTTTGCCTCGCGGACTCATCGACGGCGGTAAGATCCTCCAGACGCTGATAACGTGGCGTGGTTTCTGATTTAAGAAACTGCAAAACATCCTGGATGTGATTTTCCGCAACCTGGAAGGTGGGCATGTCGGAAGTCGTCGGCGCCAGGTGGACGGCTTCTGGAAACCGTTCTTGCAGGCTGCAGGCAAGTGCCTGGTCGCCGGCACTAATTTTAATTTGCCGGGCGGCAGGGGCCCACATCAGATTCGAGCGGCTGTCCCGGAATTCCGGCGGCACCGCTGAAGTTCCGCGGATGGCGGTGCCTTCCATTCCCGGACCGCGCGGATCGCGGGATTTGGTTTGGCCGTCAACCAGAATCGGACCCTGGCTACCCTGGGTGCCACCTTTAAGGCCCAAAATGGATCGGGTGGGTTTTTCAGATCCTATTTTTTCCTGCAGTGTGACCAGACCATGCAGCACGGCCTCCGGGCGAGGGGGACACCCCGGGATATAGACATCCACCGGCAGGATTTGGTCCACCCCCTGAACCACACTATAGGCGTCATACATGCCGCCGCAATTGGAGCAGGAACCCATGGAAATTACCCATTTGGGTTCGGCCATCTGCTCATAAAGCCTTAGCACCACCGGGGCAATTTTTTTAAAAACCGTACCGGCAATTATCAATAAATCAGCCTGCCGGGGCGAGGCACGCAATACCTCGGCACCGAAACGGGCCATATCATAACGGGAGGTGAAGGCAGCCGCTTCCTCAACAAAACAACAGGAAAGCCCGAAAAACATTGGCCACAGGCTGTATTTCCGGGACCAGTTGATCAGGATATCCGCGTTGTTCAGAAGTCGCTCATCTAATTTTTTTCGCCCGTCGGCCCCCACTCAAGCCCTCCCTTTACCCATACGTAAACAAGGCCAAGAATCAACACCGCAATGAAAAATGAGATTTGCAGCCAACCTGCCCAGCCTAATTTCTCCCAGGCAATGGCCCACGAGAAAATATAGGCACCCTCGACATCAAAAAGCAGAAAGAAAATGGCAACCAGGTAGAAAGGAACCGGATATCGCAGACGCGCACTTCCGGTGGGTATAATGCCGCTTTCATAGGGGCGCGATTTTTCGACACTGGGTTTTTTCTCCCCGATCCAGGAGGCAATCACCAAAAGCAGCGTAATTAACGCCAGGATCAAAATCCCGAAAATCACCAGGCTGAAAATACCCGGTTCCCAGGGAGATAAAGCACCTTCATTGACAACAACCTGCATGGCCTCCTCCGTCAAGAACTTATCAAAGACTAAGGAAAACAGGGAAAGATATAAGATTGGTTTTGCTATAAGCTATCTAAAAAATGGTAACTTTCTAATCATTCAGGCACCGTCTGATACAAATATCGCCGGGAATTT
The DNA here is from genome assembly GCA_049669725.1 of Desulfobacterales bacterium. Taxonomy (GTDB): domain Bacteria; phylum Desulfobacterota; class Desulfobacteria; order Desulfobacterales; family JAFDCJ01; genus JAFDCJ01. Next base: position 4,290 of record JBATKU010000319.1, on the reverse strand, counting down.
GACAGTTTTTTTGGAATAAATAAGTCACCCGGGCAGGGGATCCCTGATGAAGAAGAATTTATGCAGCAATATCGGCCTTTATGCAAGTATAAAATGGTGCAAGCAACGATTTATTTGACAAAAATCGCTATCATTTAAGGTAGTTCCTTGAAATTGGGGCTTTCTCCGGGTCTATATCTCGGCGGGGGCGATTTTAATGGTCGCCCCGTTTGACACGCTTTTTAATGAATCGGGATTGTCCAGGAGTCGCCCGAATACATTAACGGGGCTGTAGGCCCGCGGTTGATCGCCGGTGCTGACCGGGGTGGGACCAAAAAAGATGCAAAAGGCAGGGCCAGCCGGCCAATAGCCCAGATCCCCGACTTCGACATCCTGGCTGGCACCGGGTTCCTGTGCGATGGTCAGGGGAATATCGAAATAGATTTCATCCCCCCAAACATTTACAGACCCCTCAAGGGGCAGAGCTTCACCTATTCTGCGGCCCGTAGGGGTGTCCAACAATTCGGCTTTCAAACTAAGGTCTTCAACCTTAAGGACGATCTTGGTCATTTGGCAGGTGCCTCCATAGAGAAAAGGTTGGTATATTTTCAGCTAATCCGTAACATGAAAAGCCAAATTGATCAAAACTGTTTTGGCAAAATCTATCTCATTTAGAGATAGATTTTAAAAAGAAATTGACACCCATCTTTTTCAGATGCACTATAAATGATTAAGTTTTGGGCAATCCAGGCCATCTGTTCTATCATGCAAACCGGAGAAATTTTTGACATAAAAAAGTATGCCATCCACGATGGACCGGGCATCCGGACCACCGTTTTTTTTAAGGGCTGCCCCCTGTCGTGCTGGTGGTGTCACAATCCCGAAAGCCTGAGTATAGCGACCCAGCGCCTCTACCACCCGGAGCGTTGTATAGGATGTAAAGAGTGCCTGGCGGCCTGCTCAAATGGTGCGATCGAGGAAGACGAGGGCCAGCTGCATTGGATGGCTGACGCTTGCAGTTACTGCCGTACCTGTGCAACGGCCTGCCCGGCCGAGGCTGTGGAATTTATCGGCAAATCCATGACGGTGGGCGAAGTCATCGCTGAAATTACCAAAGACACTCTATTTTATGATCAGTCCAACGGAGGGGTGACTATTTCCGGCGGCGAACCCCTGATGCAGCCATCGTTTTTAATGCAACTGCTGGATGCCTGCGGAAAACTGGAGGTTCACCGTACCGTCGATACCTCGGGTCATGTCGATACCCGGACAATTCTTGAAGCCGCCACCCGCGTAGATCTGTTCCTGTACGATTTAAAGCATATGGACCCCGAAAAACATTTCCGATACACGGGTGTTGCCAACGATACGATCCTGGCCAACCTGAAGCATTTAAGTCGCCAGGGTGCCAGGATCATCATCCGCCTTCCGGTGATACCCGGTATAAATGCTGATGAGGAAAATATTGATCGCACCGGTTCTTTTGTAGCTTCACTTTGCGGCGACATCGGGATCAGCATTTTACCCTATCACTGCGCGGCAGAAGCCAAATACAGAAATCTTGGCCTAAAAAATAATGCCGCCGATATTCAGCGTCCTTCCGAAGATGTCATCGCATCTGTTGCCCGTCATTTGGAAAGCTATAATTTAGAGGTCAAAATAGGAGGATAGACAGTGACTCCCAGAATTACGAGGCTTCGCAAAGAAAGTTTTGAAGCGGTTCCCGGTATTTCCATAGAACGTGCTGTTTTGGTCACCCGTTTTTATAAAAAAAATTATGGAAAGTATTCGATCCCCGTTCTGCGGGCTCTGAATTTTAAAAACATTTGTGAAAAAAAAACCATCTATATCGGCCAAGATGAACTGATTGTCGGTGAGCGCGGCCCTTACCCCAAGGCGGTTTCGACCTTCCCGGAATTGACATGCCACACGGTGGAAGATCTGCAGATCCTGAATTGCCGGCAGATGACCCCCTATACGGTGTCTGAAGAAGACATCGAGTATTATGAAAAAGAAGTCATTCCTTACTGGCAGGGCCGCACCATGCGCGAAAGGGTATTCAACCAGGTCCCGCAAGAGTGGCAGGCGGCCTACGCGGCCGGCATGTTCACCGAATTCATGGAACAACGCGCCCCCGGCCATACGACCCTGGACGGAATTATTTATAAAAAGGGTATGCTGGATTTTAAAGCCGAGATCGCGGATCACCTGGTCCGGCTCGACTATTTGAATGATCCGCAGGCGGCCGACAAAGCCGAAGAGCTCAAAGCCATGGACATTTGCTGCGATGCCGCCATTATTTTCGCTGCGCGCCATGCCGAACTGGCTGATAAAATGGCCGGCGAAGAAACGGATTCCGACCGCAAAGCAGAACTTGAGCAAATAGCATCAACCTGCCGCCGGGTGCCGGCACAGGCGCCGCGTAATTTTGCCGAGGCGCTGCAAATGTACTGGTTTGTGCACCTGGGCACCATCACCGAATTAAACGGGTGGGATGCCATGAGCCCCGGTCATCTGGATCAGCACTTGGATCCTTTCTATCAAAAAGATCTCGCAGACGGAACGCTGAACCGGGAAAAAGCCAAGGAACTTCTGGAGTGTTTCTGGATCAAGGTCAATAATCAGCCGGCGCCTCCCAAGGTCGGCGTTACTGCCCTGGAAAGCGGCACCTATAATGATTTTACCAATATCAATATCGGCGGATTGCTGCCGGATGGGTCGGACGGTGTCAATGAGGTTTCCTACATTATGCTGGAAGTCATGGCTGAAATCCATCTTCTCCAGCCCCAGGCCAACGTCCAGATCAGCCACAAAACGCCCGACCGCTTTTTGAAGGAAGCCTGTCGGGTAATCCGGCAGGGATACGGATACCCATCGGTGTTTAACACTGATGAAGTCATCATGGAGCAAATGCGCACCGGCAAAACCCTGGAGGATGCCCGCCAGGGAGGGTGCAGCGGCTGTATCGAAACCGGCTGTTTCGGCAAGGAGGCCTATATCTTAACCGGTTATCTCAACGTGCCAAAAATCCTTGAACTGGCACTTAACAATGGGAAGGATCCCATTACCCAACAGCAAATCGGACCGCAGACCGCAGAGCCGACGCAGTTTAAAGATTTCGATGCGCTTTACGCGGCTTTTAATCGCCAGCTCCGGTGCATCACCGATCTGAAAATCCGGGTTAACAACTACATCGAGCGCATGTATGCAAACTATGCGCCGGCGCCCTTTCTGTCGGTTGTCATCCGAGACTGCATCGCCAACGGCAGGGATTACTACAACGGAGGCCCGCGATACAACACCAACTACATCCAGTGCTGTGGGATCGGCACCGTTACCGACAGCCTGGCGGCTATTAAAAAACACGTATTTGAAGAAAAAAATGTCCCCCTGGAGCAATTGCTGACGGCGCTAAAAACCAATTTTAAAGGCCAGGAACCCCTGCGGTTGCGCCTGGCAAACAAAACCCCTTTTTATGGAAACGATGATGATTACGCCGATACGATCATGCAGCAGGTTTACGGTTCTCTGTTTGAGGCCATTGATGGAAAGCCGAATACGAAATACACCTCCTATCATTTGAACATGCTCTCTACCACCTGTCATATCTACTTTGGGAAAAAGCTGGGCGCTTCGGCCAACGGCCGTTTGGCCACCCTGCCGATATCCGACGGAACGTCGCCTTCCCACGGCGCCGACCGCAACGGTCCGACGGCCGTTATTAAATCGCTGGGGAAAATGGACCAGATCAAATCCGGCGGCACCCTCCTCAACCAGCGCTTTTTACCCGATGTCCTCGCCGGGGAGGCGGGGATTGAAAACATCGCCCATCTTATCAGGGCTTACTTCAAGCTCAATGGACATCATATTCAGTTTAATGTCGTTGATTCACAGACCCTGCGGAAAGCCCAGAACGCACCCGATGAATACCGGGACCTGCTCGTCAGGGTCGCCGGCTACAGCGATTATTTTGTTGATCTGGATCAATACCATCAGGAAGAAATCATAGCCCGCACGGAACAGGAATCCTTTTGAAACAACCTCTAAAGTTTTGCTAAAAATGGACGATCTATACTTATAACAGTGTGCGGGTTGTCATACTGTTATCCCAATGCTCTGGGGGTGATTCCTTGCGAATCGCCCCCATCATTGGTTTCGCCTTCATCCGGGTGCACCGCCTGCCTTGTCCGGACCTGACCATTGGAAAAAAAACTGGCTGACATGCAGTCATTCTTTTTCTATGGTGTCGGGGTAAAATACTTCTAGGATTTTAGAAATTTTTTATGTGTATTTGTGGTAAGACCTTTTTGT
>JBATKU010000318.1:0-1683 GCA_049669725.1 Desulfobacterales bacterium | reverse complement strand
AATGGCTCGGATCATGGTAAGCAACCCTTCGCCAGGTCCTGGCGGTGTATCAATAAAAAGGTAGTCCAGGCTGCCCCAATTTACACTGGAGATAAACCGTATGATATCAGGTATCTTCAGGGGCTTTCCCCAGCCCCCGGTCTCGTCTATGTCCTGCATTACGGATTCAATGGAAGCTACTTTCAAGTTATTTGAGTACGCTACAGGTATTAAAGGCTTATCTGAAACGCCCGCGACTGCTGGTTCAAGACCGAGCATTCTATGAATGTCAGGGCCATGAAAATTAGCATCCATTATTCCCACCCTCACCCCTCTTTTTGAAAGGGCCACGGCCAAATTCACTATAACGCAGGTTTTACCCACACCTCCTTGACTGCTCATTACTATGAATTTATGCTTGATTGATGACATGGATTTTTGGAGAGCTTGAACTTGGGGCGCTTCATCAGAGCTTTTTTTAGGTGCCCTATTTCTGTTATTCCCTGTTATACTCATTAAATATCCCTTTAGATTTCCTTCACCGATAAGATCAACCGGCACTGAAAAGAATTAAGTGCCACCGCAAACTCCCTTTTTAAATTTTAACCGTTGGCGCCTTCAGGGCATCCGGTGGTTTATTATGTGCGTGTTGAAGTTGGGTGGCACTTGACTATTTATATAGCAGAAACCGTGCCAGGAAAATGCAGCGTGGATATACTGCACTAATTCAAATAATTACGTCATTTTTCCTGATTAGGACGGGTTGTTGAGGCTTCCAATTTAGAAAAATTTAGAGATATGATTTCGCAAATTTTAGAAATCGCCTGGATGGAAGAAATGCATCGGGGTCAGAAAAAACCAATGGTCTTTAATAACTCACCACTTTCAAAATTTAGATAATCATTTAAATCTTTCAAATTATAATTCAAGAGCCTCTTAATTCCTAGCAAAGAGCGCGTCGATCGCTGAGTCCAATCTTGAGCTTTTTGAATGGCTGTTTCCTCCAGTTTATTATCCGGAACCACTTGATCGACAAAGCCAATCTCAAGCGCCTCAGAGGCGCTGATCTCTTTCTCCGACATCAGCAATTGTTTAGTTTTGCTATACCCCAAAAGGTTGCAAAGGAAAAAGACACTGCCTCCCTTCGGCAACATTCCTAATTCGAAATATGGCTTTTGAAATGTTGTGTGAGTTGAAACGATCCGATAATCGCAGGCCAGGCTGATGTTTAAAAATAAGGGAATTATCTTGCCACCGTCTGCATGAATAACAAGCTTATTTAACCTTATAATTTTTTGAATCAGTTGATCAAAAATATTGCACACTCGATGGATTGTTTTATGGTCAGCTTGAGCTCTGGTAGCTTGCCGGCAAAAATCAATATATTCTTCACCTCCAATTTTCTCCGGACAGTTCATTATAACCAGCACCTTAATTTCACTGCTTTGTGAAATGCGCTCAAATACATCAAACAAACGATTGCTGACGTATAGGTCGATTGATTCAAACAGGAAATCCTTGCCAAACCTGAGAATGGCGATATCTTCGTATCTTGTGAGCGCATAACACCCCTGCCTATTTTCTAAAGTTGTCTCTTCTTCCATTTTTCATCTCACTTTTTTAGCAAATTGTGTCCTTTCAAAGTTCAGCCAAAAATTTTTCTTTGAAGGCACATGCAATGACCTCTGCTGCGGCCTGGGGTTT
>JBATKU010000317.1:0-2472 GCA_049669725.1 Desulfobacterales bacterium | reverse complement strand
GAAGAGGTATATGCAATCATGGATCAAGTTTATGAGATCCTCATTCACAAGGTTCATGACTATGGAGGTACGGTCAACGAAATGACAGGTGATGGGGTCATGGCTTTATTTGGTGCTCCGATTGCCTTAGAGGATGCCCCCCAACGAGCCATACGTTCCGCAATGGCCATCCACCGGGAGATGACGATATTTAGCGCTAAATTAAGACCAATAAATGAAAATATTTTGCAGATTAAAATGCGGATTGGCATTCATACCGGTCCTGTTGTGGTAGGAACACTTGGCAATGACCTGCGCGTCGAGTTTAAGGCTGTTGGCGATACGGTGAATTTAACTTCAAGAGTGGAAAATATAGCAGAACCGGGAACTACATACGTTACCGAGGATACCTTCAAACTCTCAGAAGGCTTTTTTAGATTTGAGGCTTTAGGAAAAAAGAAAATTCGAGGCAAAGAAGAGCCTGTCGGTATCTATCGGGTCATCGCACCCAGTACCAGAAGAACAAGGTTTGACGTCAGTGCTGAGCGGGGTCTTGCTCGTTTTGTGGGAAGGGAACGGGAACTTGAACTTCTATTAGATGGGTTTGAACGATCCAAGAGGAGGCGAGGTCAGGCTTTTTCTATTGTGTCCGAAGCAGGACTTGGAAAGTCCAGGCTGCTGTATGAGTTCAGAAAAGCGGTAGGTAATGAGGACATAACCTTTTTAGAGGGTAAGTGCCTCTCCTACAGCAAAGATACTGCCTATCATCCGATTATAGATGTTCTCAAGTCAACTTTCGATGTTCAAGAGCGTGATAAAGATTTTGAGATTATAGAGAAGGTCAAAAAAGGGCTAAAAATACTTGGAACTGACGAAGCTTCTACGCTTCCTTTTCTGCTGGAACTGCTCTCGGTCAAAGATAGCGGTATCGATAATATAAACATGAGTCCCGAGTCAAAAAAAGATCGAACCATGGAGGCTTTGAAAAGAATCGTGCTCAAGGGTTCTGAGGTTCGACCCTTGATCATGGCATTTGAGGATCTTCATTGGTCTGACAAAAGTTCTGAGGAGTATCTGAAAAATCTGCTGGATAGCATTTCGGGAGCGAGGGTATTTTTGATATTTACTTACAGGCCTGAGTTTGTGCATACGTGGGGCGGCAGATCCTATCATAGCCAGGTCAACCTAAACCGGTTCTCCAACCGAGAAAGCCTTCTTGTGGTATACCATCTTTTAGGCACTGAAAACATCGACAGGCAACTCGAGGAATTGATTTTGGCGAAGTCAGAGGGGGTGCCCCTATTCATCGAGGAGTTTGTCAAATCCCTAAAAGATCTCAAGATTATAGAGATAAAAAACAGCAAATATCAACTCGTCAAAAACATTCAAGAGGTTTCTGTTCCTTCCACTATCCAGGATGTGATCATGGCAAGGGTTGACACATTACCTGAGGGAGCCAAAGAGGTTTTTCAAATAGGCTCTGCAATTGAGAGGGAGTTCAATTATGAGTTATTAAAAAGGGTAACGGATTTATCGGACAACGAGCTTTTATCAGCTCTTTCAGCTCTAAAGGACTCTGAACTTCTATACGAAAGGGGTATCTTTCCGGAAACCACCTATATTTTTAAACACGCACTGACACGTGAGGTGGTCTACGATTCCATTTTAGCTAAAAGAAAAAAACGGTTGCATGATACTATCGGTAACGCGATTGAAAAGTTACACGCAGAAAATATTGATCCTTATAACGAAATGCTGGCAGAGCACTATATCATTAGCGAGAATTATGTAAAAGCGGCAGAATATAGCAGGCTTGCTGGGAGAAAGGCTGCAAGAGCGGTATCATTTACGGATGCAATTTCTTTTGGCGAAAAATGGGTAACGTGTCTTGAGAAATTACCGCACTCAGAAGAGGTTGAGAAAAAAATAATCGATGCGCGAACGACTCTTGGATTTTATAACCTACAATTACAGCACTGGGACGAAGGAAAAAAGGTTATAAATCCTGTCGTTGATATTGCTTTGAAGCATCATTACAAAAGAAGGCTTGCCCAAATATATACATTAATTGGAACCCAAAGTCATTATATTGAGGAAAACTATCCCACGGCTGTCAAATATCTTGAACAGGCTATAAAAACAGCAGAAGAGACGAATAATTTTATTTCCCTGATATTTGCGCATCATTTTATTGGACATGTTTTTGTCGATAATTGTGAATTTGACAAGGGCCTTTATCACATAAATAAAGCCCTGGAGATTGTTGAGATGGGCAATGTTCTCTGGAGTATTGCCATGCACAAAGCGTGCATAGCCTTGAATATCTATTGTTTTCAGGGAAAGATCAATACTGCTTATCAAAACAGCAATGAGGCACTGGCATTAGCCGAAAAAAGTGGCGACATCTTTTCTAAAGCAGAGGCGTTTGTTAACCACGGTGCAATCTGTTTTTATAAAGGATCTATAGATGAAGCTGAGGAGCATCTTTTAAGG
>JBATKU010000316.1:0-8817 GCA_049669725.1 Desulfobacterales bacterium | reverse complement strand
TGTGAGGAAAGGACCCATATTTTTTCTTTCTTTGAACTGGAATTCTTTTCAACACCGACGACAAAAGAGGACATCTTCTGAGACCATCGGGCGGCGGTTTCACTTTCCGCGAGCGCATACTTGATCTTGAGGTCCATGCCGGCCACGCCGGCCAGTGATCCGTCCGGGCGCCGGAAAGGCATGGAAACGGTTAAGGTGAGCTGCCCGGTGGTGGCGTCCACGACCGGGAGCCAGCTAACCGTATTTGACTTTATTGCCATCTTATACCATGGGCGCTGCCTTGGGTCGTAGCCCGCCGGGTAGCCGCCGTGGCCCGGGTAAGAAATATGGATCCCGTTTTCCAGGCTGGCGTAGATCCAATAAAGTCCCTCTTGGTATTGATGGCTGATGCTTTTTAAGGTGGAGCTCAACCGAGTGACCCTGGCGATGTCTTTAGCTACGTCTTCCTTCATTGTACCTGGGGCCAAAAGGAAATTGGGGTGTTCGCGGCTGATACGCTTATGGGATACAACGCGGCCTTCGGCGCGAATCGGATGATTCGTCGAGAGCGCCATATCTTTGGGAGCTGACCGTGGATCGTCAAAATCGGCGGCATAGTAGAGTCTGGTATCTGGTGGCGGGGGCAGGGTTAGAGCAAGCTCGGCTCGGGCGGCCAGCCTCCGAAGGACCTGCTCAGAGGCGAATCCCCCCAGATTAATGAGGTCGGAGTAGTTGCGGGTGGCGCGTACCATCTCCTGGCTGATCGTCTCTGTAAGGTCATTTTGAGCTCTTTCGGAAATGGTTTCTCCCAATCGCCGGGACGCGTTCTGGCTGATCCAGGTGACTATCAGCAGCGGAACTAGACTAGCTGCTACAAGAACCAGGAAGTATTTCCAGCGTAGTTTCATGACACCTCCCATCTTCCTCCTCGACGGCTTCAGTTCGGCGGGAATCTATGCATCGCCGTCGAGCATGTCGATCAAAATCAAAGAAAATTCTGAAATTGAATGTAAAGTTGATATTCAAAAAGAGGTGTTTGGTCAACTAAATTTGAAGATTCAGGCAACTACCGATAAATTGAGAATACATGGATTTTGCCAATTTTACAGTTATGTTAGGGTTATCTATGGTTATTTTTAATAATTCTCAACTGCAGTGCATGTCCCGAATACAACATATGCCACTCCATCACCCGATGCTGAGAGAACCACCTTACCTGTTTTTTTAGAGATGGCTATGCTCCAGGCTAAACCGTCATCAACATTTTCCACTCCGTCTTCGACCCCTTGGAGTATCAGTTTGTTTTCTATATGCTCTACACGCTTTATTTTACTGGTTCTTCTAACCAAGCTATCTTTTGATGGACGTACTATTTTTTCTTCAAAATCTATGAAAAAATTTCGGGGCAGGCCTACGGTGTCAGGGTCAGCATCATTGCTGATCCTGGATGGAAAGATTTCAAGAACTTTATCAACGGATCCTGACAATGGCTTTGACCCATCAAAGTCACCTGCAAATGCGGGAAAAGGCATGATGCATAGGCAAAATAGAGAAATAAATATCGTTCTTCTTAAATCCACAATTTTTTCCCTCCCCACGATTATAATTTTATGTGGTCAATAGTTACATTCATAGATATAATATTGGCAAGTTGAAAGGACTGCCCCTGGTAATGTGGATTACCAAAAAATAAATATCACCCAAGTAGCGATATAATGCGAATACCAAAGGTTGGCCTCAATTGCAGATATCCTAACTACTTTTTGTCTCAGGGTCCAATATTTTGGCAATCTGCTCTTCTTGTTCGCGCCGGGTGAGATAGGGTGTCATGTAAACTTCAAGGATTAACTTGTCGCGATGTCTTTTTCTGCAGGCAGCTTTCTCAATTTTTGAAACCAATTGTTCCATTTCGACGGGTTTTAGCAAATAATCATAGGCGCCAATCTTAATGGCATTGATAGCAGAATCGAGGGTAGAATGTCCCGTGAGCATGATCACCTCAACAAGAGGCCATTTCTTTCTAATTAACTTCAGAGTTTCGATCCCATCTAACCCCGGCATTTTAGCACCCAGAAGGACGACTTCGATATCTTTGTCTCCTTCGAGATGCGCTAAAGCATCCTTTCCGCTATGGGCGAAGGTTACGGAATAGTTTCTTTTGGCCAATCGCTGGGTCAGGACGACAACAAACTCGCGTTCATCGTCAACCAAGAGAACTTTTGCCAAAGCTGTCACTTTCAATCCTTATTTTTATGGTTATGCCATCTTAAAGCTTGCCCACTCTCTGTCGGACCGGTTTTGAATTGCAAGCCTACGGTTAATATCGGTGGCGCGAATCCAGTAACGGTAACTTTGCCTCGGTTTCAAAGGGTAGTTTGCTTTTTGGTTTAAAAATAATGATATTGAGACTATCCAAACTTTGCCTAAAATGCAGATATCATAATCATAGGCTGTCAAGTCAATTAAGTCTTAAATTAAATTTCTGACAAATCATATCCGTCCACCGGCAGTTCATGCGCCTCAGTCTTCTGACACCTGCCTGCCCACCGTAGCCTTGAAGGCGAAGGTGAGACACCTGAAACCCTGGACCCGCAGTTAGATGAATTGAATCTACTTTTTAATTTGCAGCCCGCAACCTGAGATTAATTTCCAGCTTCTCAAGGGATAGCTTGATCACGTCGCGGGCCTTTTCTTTTTTCTGCATGTAGTCTGCGAAGAAATTTTTAACTTCATCGGCCCTTGCTATTCCGGCCACGGGAATGATGGCTGCCACGACCCGCTCGTAGAGCATCGGATGAAATTGTTCGATTTCTTCCAGATGGGAGAAATACCAGTCCCACAGCAGCGGAACGGCATATGGATTGGCGGACATCGCCACCACAGGAATAAACTTGTTGCGCGCAGGTACGGTATCCAGGACATATTGCTGTGCTTTTCTGATCAGGGCCTTATCTTTGAAACATCCCAAAGCCGTTAAGATATTCATGCGTTCATGTTCGATCCGGGATTGGTCCATCCGCTGAACAAACCAGTCATACACCAGGGTATTGCCGGTGTAGGCGCCTACCTGCAGCACACTTTTCATTATGTCCGGGTGGATGTCAGTTCCCTCCATTAGAGCCTTAAACCGGCCCTGGGCGAATTCCAGGATCGATTTAGAACCAAAAAGGGCCGCAATCCAGATAAATTTGTCCCGCAAAATGGAGGTCGTATGCTTTTCTGATTGGACCGGTTCATAACCGATATCTTGCAGTATGGTTTCAAACCAGGGGGCGGCCCTGGATGATATTTGCCCGCGTCGACCTTTATCCATTACCAGATAGGACCCGAATAGGTTATCAGCGATACTGACCAGCGGCAGATAGGCATCTTCCTGTCGGTAAGCGGAAAGAAATTCAAGATATTCAACCAGCGAAGCATCGCCGCTTTTTACCAGGGCGTAAACATCATTTTGGAGCCCCCAGCGGTCTTCGGGCGATATGGTTTTGGCCTGCACCTGCCGGCCAAGTTCAACAAGATTGTCGGCGTCATCATATTGCACCCGGTAAAATCCGGTCTGCCGATCATTTACCTTATAGGCCACGACATCATCATCAATGTCGACGGCCTTCGCGGCTTCATCCACCAGCACTGACAATTTTCGGGTTTCACCTGTTTTTGAAAGCAGATTAATGGTAACCGGAATCAGCCATCTTTGGGTGGATTCGTTCGGCAGGTAGGTGAATCGTTGCTGGTTAAGTTTCAGCCGATTATTTTGCCGGCTAACGGTGATTTTCGGATAACCCGGTTGTTCGATCCAGCTTTGCATTAATTCGCTGATCGGCTGTTGGGTGACTGTTTCAAAAGATTGCCACAGATCCTGGCTGGCGGCACAGTCATATTCATAGGTCTTCAGGTAATGCTGCAATCCTTTTCTGAAACTATCCTCACCGATGTATCCCTGGATCTGCCGCAGGATGCTGCCGCCCTTGTTATAAATAATCGGCGCGGTGCTGGCATTAATGACAACGTGTTCACCCCCCGGGATTTCAATGGCAAATGTTTCGTTAAGCGCGTCCCGGGTCAGGGCCGGGCCGGTCATGCTGTAAAGAAACTGCTGCCAGGTGTCCCACTGCGGACAGTAGTGGTCCACCACCCCGAATCCAAAAAAAGTGGCAAAACTTTCGTTGAGCCAGAGAAATCTCCAATCGGAAGGGGTCACCAGGTTGCCGAACCACTGGTGGGCAATTTCATGGGCGATCACTTCAAAAATTCTTTCCTCACCGGCTTTTGATGTGATATCCGGATAATACAGCAGTAGATTTTCGCGAAATGTGACCGCCCCCCAGTTTTCCATGGCCCCGAACGCAAAATCCGGAATGGCGATCAGGTCCATTTTGGGCAGCGGATAGGCGATCCCGTAATAGGATTCGCTGAATTCAAGTGACTTGCGGCCGAGATCGGCACCAAAATGGGCAAATTTCTGCATCCCGGGCAAGGTGGCTACCCGTACCCGGTCATCTTTTTTATCCGGGGTAAATTCAAAATCGCCGATCCCAAAGAAAACGAGATAGGTCGACATTTTGGGGGTTTGTTCAAAAGTGATCCGCATTTTCCCATTGGCAAGCGCCTTTTTTTCTTTAACGGCCCCGTTGGAGATGGCCACCAGCTCCGGGTCGATGTCAATTTCGATGTCAAAGGTGGCCTTGCGGGCGGGATGATCGATACAGGGGAAAGCCCGCCGGGCATCACTTTCCTCAAACTGGGTGACGGCCATATATTTGGTTTGGCCCTGATAGGAATATTGGCTCCGGTAAAACCCGGCCATTTTATCATTGATCAGACCCTGGTACACGATTTTTAACTTGATATTTCCGGCCATGGGTTCGGGCAACGATATGCGGAGTTCTTCTTTGGCAGGATCCACTCTAAAAGCGCAATTCACAGAAACGCCGTTTTGCAGGACCCGGCAACGCCATATGGCGAGTTCCAGCAAATTCAACGCGACTTCTTCGACCGATTGCTGTGCATCAAGCAAAATTTCGGCGGTTCCGGTGAAAGTAAAATTAGCCAGGTCGGGTTTCAGATGGATCCGGTAGTTTAGAGGAAATATATCCTGCATTTTGATGCTCCATTTTTAAATTGATTGGTCATAGAAAGCGTTCCTGCTTTGTTCAGGGGAATATAGTGAAACACTGCAAGTCTGTCAATGCGCCAAATGTCGGAAACGGGTATCGATTGCTATCAAAGAGATCCCTGCGGCCTATATTTTCAATGGATTGGCCTGGAGGAATCCAAGGGTGTTGATTGCTTGTTTTTAGGCCTGCTAATGATTATCATGTTGGCAATTGAAACCAATAAAAAGATGGAACCCAATATCCCCGGAGTTTTTGCGGCCGGCGACATTAGCGGTCCCCCCTGGTAGATGGCCAAAGCGGTCGGTGAAGGCTGCGTGGCCGGCATCGGCGCCGCCACTTTTGCCAAGAAGGTAGGGAAACCGTAGCAAACCGAGAAAGATTTGCTATAAGGAATACGATATGTCTACAAAAATGATCGCGGAAAGAAAGGAAGTCCCTGATGAAGACAAATGGGTTCTGATACCGCTGTTTGAATCCGATGAAGCATGGGAGAGCTTATTTTCGGAGATTGAAAAGAAGTTAGAGAGCTACGATGACTACCGGGGACGTCTCAAGGAATCCGTCCGCGTTTTCAAAGAAGCAATTGAATTTCATCTGGGACTGACCCGCAAGATTGAAAGACTGTATACCTTTGCCCACCTTAAAAGCGATGAAGACAAATCCAACCAGTTTTATTTGGGACTGCACCAGAGAGCGCTGAATGTCTATACGCGCGCCTCTGAAATGGCAAGCTTCATGACACCTGAGATTCAATCGATGTCGGATGAGGTTGTGAGCCGTTACCTGGCAGAGGAATCCCTCAGCGAATATAAGTTCTATCTGGAGAAAATTCTGCGGTTCAAACCCCATACCCGCAGCGAATCAGAAGAACAGATTCTGGCCATGAGCCGGGAGATTGCCGGCGCACCGTCACAGGTCTTCGGTCAGTTGGACAACGTGGATTTAAAATTTGGGACAGTCGCCGATGAGAGCGGTGAAAAAATCGAATTGAGTCATGGCAATTTTACAACCTTCTTAATCAACCCCCGTCATGATATCCGCCAGAAGGTTTTTTTTCAATATTATCAGGCCTATCAGGACCATAAACACACCCTGGCGGCCACCCTGGCCCATTCGGCTAAAAAGGACCTCTTCTATAGTCGCGCCCGAAATTTCGAAAACTGCCGGATTGCAGCCCTCTTCAGTGATAATATTCCGGAAGCGGTGTATGACAATCTTATCGAAACTGTGAAAAACAACCTCGAGCCGCTCTTTAAATATTTGACGTTCCGGCAGACGGTTCTGGGCCTCGAGGAGCTTCATTTTTATGATACCTATGTCCCGATTATTGCTGATGTTCAATTTCACATGCCCTACGAAGAGGCCGTGGAAGTGTGCGCCAGGGCCATGCAGCCGCTTGGGGTTGAATATACCGGCATTCTCAAAGACGGGCTTTTATCCGGTTGGGTGGACCGCTATGAAAACCGGGGAAAGCGAAGCGGCGCCTATTCTTCCGGCTGCTATGATTCACCGCCTTATATCCTGCTCAACTACGAGGAGAACAATATCAACAGCCTTTACACCCTTGCCCACGAAGCCGGGCATTCCATGCATTCTTATTTCTCCAAAAAGCACCAGCCCTATGTGGATCATGAATATACCATATTTGTGGCCGAAGTTGCCTCCACGTTCAATGAAGATCTTCTCAGCAGGTATTTGCTTGAGCTCTACAAAGACGATCCGAAGATGAAGGCTTACATTTTAAACCGCGAAATTGACAATATTCGTGCCACCCTATTCAGGCAGACCATGTTTGCCGAATTTGAAAAGATCATTCACACGATTGTTGAAGCCAATGACCCCTTGACGCTCGATGTAATGACTGAAACATACCACCAGCTGCTAGAAACCTATTTCGGCAACACCCTGGTGCTTGATCCCGAGCTATCCCTCGAGTGCCTTCGCATTCCGCACTTCTATTCTGCTTTTTATGTTTACAAATATGCGACCGGGGTATCGGCGGCCATAGCCCTGGCCGCTAAAGTCGTCAACGAAGGAGAACCGGCCCGTCAGGCCTATCTGGATTTTTTGAAACTCGGCGGCAGCAAGTTTCCTCTGGAAGAACTGATGGATGCCGGGGTCGACATGGGTTCGCCTGAGCCCATTAAGTTGGCCATGGAACACTTCGGGCAGCTGGTAAATCAATTATTCGGTGTTTATAGAGGGCTTTAAAGCTTCTTGCACTGGAAGTTATACACCGAGCCTATGAATCTATTTAGCAAACAGATTTATCACGGCATCGCTTTAGTTATCCTGGTATACCTTCGGCTTTCTGATATTATGAGTACCCGGGCTGATCTTCTTTTCAAAAGCCGCTTTGCTTGCTGCAGGCTTCAATCATATTTATATTTGGGTACATTACTACACCACTGAATTGCCTGATATTCGATTTATTTACAATGGCGCGGGCAACCGGAAGCGTTCCTGACATGAAATATTTTCGTCGATTCAAAGAATTGCAGCATTATTTTGAGGGAGCAGACGTTACCGACTTTAAGACCATCGATAGCAAGAATGATTTACGGACCTTTATCGCTGCCATGCTTTCCTATTACCCATGGTGGATTGTAATGCTGTATCGCGTTCGAGCCCTGGTTGTTCACGTTCTGGGGCTGGTAAAACACGAAGCGCCGGAAGAACTTCCCAACTTGCAGCCAGAGCAAATTCCATTTACCCCGGGTGGGAAAGCCACTTTTTTTATCGTTCGAATGGCTGAAGAAAATGTTTTCTGGTTTGCAGAAACGCCGCCGGACAAGCATTTAAGGGCCTATTTCGGCGTAGCGGCCGAACCACTGGCAAATGGGCTGAAACGGTATTATATTGTTACCATCGTCCACTATCTGCACTGGACCGGACCGGTGTATTTTAATCTGATCCGGCCGTTCCATCATCTGGTTGTGGCCCGGATGGCGCGTGCCGGGGCCGGGAGTTCTAATTGATCGAAAAACGCTCAATTAGAAGTTAATCCGCGGCGGCGGATTGGTCAATCGTTATTGGATCTCGATGACAATCCTACCAGGAGGGATTTTTACTATGCCTTTTGTAAACATTAAAATAACCAAGGAGGGAGCCACCCCGGAGCAGAAGCAAGCGCTGATTCAGGGGGTCACCCATTTGCTGTCCGACATATTGGGGAAAAATCCCAAAACCACGGTGGTGGTTATCGAAGAGGTAGATACGGATAACTGGGGAATTGACGGTCAATCCGTCACCGTCCGGAGAAAGCAGGGGCTGTGATGCCATGGTTGTGTCCCTGTAATAGTTTAAATACATTATTATCTGATTGAATAAAGGGGAAAATCATGCAGAAAATATTTTTTTCTATTTTAGCAATACTGTTTATTGTTTCGACGGCTACTGCAGGCAATGGGTTAATCAGCGTTAAAAGTTCACACGATGTCAAGGCCACGGCGGATCGTTTAGAAAACGTTTTAAAACAGAAGGGCATGAACGTATTCATCCGAATTAATCATGCCGCCGGTGCCGCCAAGGTGGGTAAAGCGTTGCGGCCCACAGAATTGATTATCTTTGGCAATCCCAAGGTCGGCACACCGCTTATGCAGTGCAGTCAGAGCGTTGCCATTGACCTGCCTCAAAAAGCGCTCATATGGCAAGATGATAAGGGGCAGGCTTGGCTGACTTATAATGATCCAAATTATCTGGCCCAGCGACACGAGCTGAC
>JBATKU010000315.1:0-1821 GCA_049669725.1 Desulfobacterales bacterium | reverse complement strand
GGAACAGGCTCAGGGTTCATTGTGTTTGAAGTCACCAGGTGGAGCATTTCAGTACCGCCAAGGCCTTCCCAAATGGGCTGGCCGGTGAGTTCCGTCCAGGTCTTCAGTGTCTCGGCGCCCAGAGCGTCCCCACCGGAAGTGTAAAGACGAATTGAGCTGGTGTCATAATCCTTGAATTTGGGGAACTTCATCAGAGCCCGGTAGCCTGTGGGCAGACCGGTGAGAATTGTGATTTTGTGTTTCTGGATCAGTTCCAGCATGTCCGGCGGCGTGAATTTTGGGATAAGGGATATGGCTGCGCCCCCTTCAAAGGGCATCAGCGTAAAGGTCCCGAAACCGGCGGCAAATGACACCGGAGCAGCACCGCCCAGAACATCACCGGGTTTCATCTTGTAAACATGTTGGTTAACCAATTTGGTCTCTATAACAATCGGCTTGACAAAATGAACACATCCCTTGGGCATGCCGGTAGTGCCTGAGGTATAGAGCATAATGCCGATATCAGTACCCTTGAGCATAGTGGCTTCCAGGTCAGGGGAACCTGCTTCAAGCATTTCTTCATAGACCAGATTGCCGGCGGCTTTTACTTCATCCGCATTACCGCCGATGGTTATAACTTTGGTGCCGAACTCAAAATTGGGTTTGGCGACCTCAACCGGGGGCATAAGCGGGGCATTGACAATAAAAAATTTCATTTCCGCGTTGTTGGCCACAAACGCCACCTCTTCGCCGGACCACAGGGGCGAGGTGGGCACCGGGATGGCGCCGATTTTTTCAATGGCAAAGATGGCCACCAGTGCCTGAATAGAATTTACCAGACGAATACCCACACGGTCTTGTGATTCAACGTTTTCATTTTTCAGACTGTTACCGAACTTGTTTACCATTTCCTGGAGCTGTGCATAGGTGACGGTCTGATCCATGAATTTGATGGCAGCATTATCTCCCCTGCCTTCCCGTACGTGACGGTCGACCAAGAAATCGGCAAGATTCAATTCATCCGGAGTGTCCGCAAACTCTTCAGGAACCACGTATTCAGGCCACGTATCTTTCGGTGGCAGCATATTTTCCGGTATTTTTCCCATAATAAAAACCTCCCTAATTTTAGTGTTGTCTGTTTTTAATGTAATCCGTTTCCATTACTCAACAACCGGTTTTATATCCCTGCCTGAGCCGGCAGACATGAGTTTAACCTGTTTAAAAGTCGAGTTTTGTCCAAATTCCACCCCTGGTGACGTTCGGACAAACGTTCCGGGGTGATATGCTGAAAGCGTTCACCTCCTTTCAAAAGAAATCGTTGTGACCAATCGAAAATTTTTATCGGCGATCATCGAATAGGTATGGTTAGAAAATTTTTCAAACAGTTGCCTATAAAATATCCCGCAATAAATTGCAAGCCAAAAAAACATTGGTTTTTAAAGCACTTTTCTTTTACCCAAAACCGGGGAGAATGCTCTGTTTGAATTCCCCTTTTTTCACGAAAATATTAATCTATAATGTATTCTGAGATACCTTTTAATCTATATGTTGTATGTTATCCGATCTTGAACTTTTTTAAAAAACATTTTCACATACATGTTCGGTCTTGCTTTGTCTGTTCAGGATCTTTAGCGATTCAGGTTTATTAACCCTTGATAGCCGGGCTTAAAGGGTAAATAAAAAAAGTTTTTTGAATAAAATTCATTTTTTGTTCTTGACAAAACTTATAAACAATTTTAAAAAACACTTTACTCTGAACCAAATTCATTTTTTAAGTCCATACAAACTTTCGACATAAAAATCGTATTCGTTGAATATAAATTTATACATTGAATATAATTC
>JBATKU010000314.1:0-2386 GCA_049669725.1 Desulfobacterales bacterium | reverse complement strand
GTTCCGGTAATTTCTCCCATGCACGGGCAGGTTGGAAGAAAAGTTTTGTCGTCAGGCGAACGACATCCCGGTAGGAACCGGAAACGTCAATAATTACGCCGTCCATGTCGAAGATGATCAGGTTTTTTGCCATCAATATTTATTCACTTAACCGTTGAGTACCAGTGCGAGAATTACGTTTTTCACGTCCCTCAAATGTGTTTGTTTTTTAGCTTTTGGTGTTGAAGTCGAAATGAAACAATATCAAGATAGTAAACACTAAACACCAAATACCAAACACCCACATTTTCTTTAGCCATTTTACCTTGTCCAGCGGGTTGGCTACATGAAGTGTCATTGTCATACGGCGCAAGGGGCAGCAATGTCCCGTCAAAATCCCATATGATTTTGTCGGTTTTCATGGTTTGGCAACCGCTACTATCACAAAACAGTTTCCAACGGCAAGAAATTGTTGTCCTTTTGGTACTGTAAAAAAAAAGTCTCCCATTCAGTATACCCCCGGATTGCGATTTAGGGTCCTCTCATTATTCGGCAGTATGCCCCCTTTGCCATAATCCCTTGAGCAATGGCAAGTTTAACTAATTTTTAATTTGACATTTGGATTGAAACTTGTTTTGGTGAGTCTGTTTGAACCAACTGCGGTTCTAACATTTCTTCTCTATTCGTCTATTCTAAAAAGTGGTCACGATTTGGTATTTCTTCACTAATTAACCTTAAAAAAGGAGGAAAGAAATTATGAAAAAAGTAATTGTTACTTCATTGATAGTTACCACATTGATGGTATTTGGTTTGGGTAACCTTTACGCTGCTGAAGAGTTAGCCTTGATATCGTGGAAATGCTATGCTCCACAGAGTCTGGTCGACAAATTCCAAAAAGAAACCGGAATTACCGTCAAAGTGACGTACTCCAGCAATGAGGAGATGATTGCCAAACTGCGTGCCACCCGCGGCGCCGGTTTCGATCTGGCCCAGCCCAGCCAGGACCGCATCTCGTCCGTCCAGGAAAAATATAAAATTTATCAGCCCATTGATCTGTCCAAAGTAAAAACCGAACAGATTATTGAGCCCATGCTGGAGGCCGTGAAGATGAACACCATGGTTGACGGTAAACCCCATGCGGTGCCTTTTGCTTGGGGTACTTCCGGACTGATCATCAACAAAAAATTGGCGCCTATGGCCAGTGATTATTCCGATTTGCTGAATGCGATGTATAAAGGCAAAGTCAGCTATCGTCTCAAACGGCCGACCTTGCTCGCGCTGGCGTTTGCCATGGGAGAAAATCCCTTTGCCAAATACAGTGATGCCGTCGCCTATCAGGCTCTGATGGAAAAAGTCGGGCAGACCATGATTGACGCTAAAGTGTTCGTGCAAAACTATTGGGATAATGGAGATGCATTGTTACAGTCGATGCTATCAGGCGAAGTTCATGTGGCCATGGCCTGGGATAAAGGCGGATGGAAACTGCATGCAGAAAATCCGAACATTGACTTTTATGCACCACGAAGTGGCGCCCTGGGATGGATCGATACTTTTGCCATTCCTGCGAAAGCTAAAAATGTCGAGGGCGCATACAAATGGATAAATTTCATGCTGAAGGCGGAAAACGCTGCGATTTTTACAAATTCGGATAAAACTGCAAATGCTTCTAAGGGTGCGAACCAATTCGTGGAACCTGAAATGCGCGCCAATTTTGAGCGTAGTTTTCCATTGGCGGCCATTGCCAACATTAAATGGTATCCGCCGGTACCGGCGAAGCTGGAACAAATTGAGGGTATGGTTTTAGATAAAGTTAAGGCCTCGAATTAGCATGAAAGACATACATTGGTTTGAACGTCTTTATTTTAGAATTGTGTAGTTTAGAGGGGGCTTTCGTCTTACGATGAAAGTCCCCTTTATCTGATCTTAAATCTGTTTTTCATTATTTCTTTAATATTTTCTTTTTATCTTAACTAAAAAAAGCTTCATTAGAAGGTTTTTTTATGCAAGTAGATCTATCGGTTCAAAAAGTCACCAAAACCTTTAAAGATTTCGTGGCGGTGGATGAGGTATCATTTGAAGTTCCCGATGGCCAATTTTTTTCTATTCTGGGACCATCCGGCTGCGGCAAGACGACCCTGCTTCGCATGATTGCCGGGCTGACGGAACCGACCGACGGCAACATCGAGATTCGCGGCCAAAGCATGCTGGGCATTGCGCCCAATAAACGCCCGGTCAATCTGATATTTCAACACCTGGCACTATTTCCCATGATGAACGTTGAGGAAAACATCGCATTCGGATTAAAGCGTCGCGGGGAAACCAAGGCGGTTATTAACAAAAAGGTGGAAACCATCCTGGAAAGAGTGGAGCTGTCAGGGTTTGGTGCCAAAGAAATCGACCAGCTGTC
>JBATKU010000313.1:0-21528 GCA_049669725.1 Desulfobacterales bacterium | reverse complement strand
ATATAAAGGAACAGAACCGTCCCATTCGCTGAATCGGATAATCGCGGCGGCGACGGTTTCCTGCATCGGCGCCGAAACCGTCTCTTCTCTGTATCCTCTGCGGTGAAGCGCGCCGCCGGAAGTGTCGAGACTTATCACCGCCTTATCGTTCCTGATGTGAAGGTTCAGCAGGATATCCGGATTTCTTACCGACACATCCGGTCGCTGACCGGTTTTCTCTCTAAAATAGTCGGCAACTGCATCTTTAAGGCGCAGCGCAGCGTACTTTGAATGTGAAATCGCGCTGTCGGAAACATTCCCCGATACGGCAAACGTATTGCCTTGCGCAAAAAAATCTTCCCACTCGATCTGTTTGGCCATCTGATACAGCGTATCGGTATCATGACAAGCGTGTGACACTAACGGCGCAAGGCATCGTGAAAGAAGCCGGGTTAAATAATTAATTCGATACAGGGTTGATTTGTCCGCCCTGAAATGAATTCCGCTGAATTCCGGCCTGACATCTTCGGCGCCGAGTTCAGCGAGCTCCTTCGCACCGGCTTCTTTTAAGCTGTCGGCGATCTGGGCAAAATAACGGCAATCCTTTTGATACTGATATATCGCCGTTTGCCGCTTTTTCCTTCTAAGGTGTTTGACCCCATCGGCTGATACCATTTTTCACCACTTTTGTTTCAGTTGGAGCCGGAAAGAACGGCCGATATATTGTGTGTCATTTCAAACCTTTGGCAGTATTAGCCGTTTCGCGCCTGAATGAACCCCGCCGTTGCCGCAACAGGGTAAATAATGCAAGAGTTTGGGTGCAAAATCAACCCCATCCTTGGAATTAACCAAGGGGGATATCCAGAAAATGGGGTTCACTCTAGATATCGGATATAATATCGGACGATTAGCTATTCTTTGCCATGTTGTTTATGCAACATTGGGGTTAACAGGAAGGAGGAGGGATTCGTTAAAAGCCTTTTGAGCGAATAATTTTCTAAAGGAAAAAACATAAGTGCCGATAGCTTTATTTGAATTGTATAATTTTCACAATGCAGGTCTGTGTCCAACAAAATTGACAAGGGAGCACGGCCGCCTGGGTTAGCGGTCACCTGTATCGGTTCCTGGCAAACGATAGGGACCCTTTTTTAGGCTTTCAAGTTGCAGCCCAGATTTTTAAATAGGGAGGAGATAAATAATGTACAGCAAGAAAGAAGTTCAACAAAACGCTATTATCGATGCCAAGAATAATATTCCGAGCAGAGATGATACGAATTTCTCTCAATTTGAGCAAGAGTGCATGGCCATGGCCAACAACGAAGCGCGGCAGGAAATGGCCAAATATGAGCCTCAATTGGAGATTCTCAATGGGAAGCACAAGCCCCTGCTCAAGGAATATGAGCGAATCTCCAAGGACTATGATGCTCACGCCAAAAAAATTGAGCGAAGCGAACCCAGTGTGGAGTTGTCCAGGGGTAAGTACTACGTCTTGATGTCTCTTTTTGTTTTGGGTGAAATTCCCATGAATTCTCTGGCTTTCTCAGTGTTTGGTGAAAGCCAGATTTTCACCTGGATCATGGCGCTTGGGGTGGCCGTTGCCATCCCGTGGATCGCCCATGCCGTGGGTATTCTCATCAAGAGAGGGTCTGTGCCATGGTGGAAGAATGGCATTGGCGTGGCAGCACTTCTCATGCTAACTGTTGGCGGCCTGCTGGCCATTGGTTACGTGCGCGTCCAGTATCTGGGTGATCTCAACGCAGCAGGTGCCACCAGAAGTTTCGGCAGCAGCGGCATTATAGGTGCCTCTTTTGTTGGCCTGAACCTGGTTATTTTAGCCGCAGCCACGCTGTGCTCGTATTTTGCCCATGACACTGATCCCTTACTGGAGCATTTGCACCGCAAAACCAACCAGATTAATAAGGTTATGCGGACCATCGAGGCCAAATATAATAAAATAGTTACCGAACAGGAACAAAGGATCAACCGGATTCATCAGCAAACCCAGGAAAACATCTATTACTATCGCAAAATCAATCAGCGTGAACGTCCCGATCATGAAAAACCCAAGTCCTTTGAAAAGGAACATGAGGTGATTCTGGACTATGATAAACAGGGCCGTAACCAAAAAGTTCAAAAAATGCTGAATGCGACCACCCAATTGCGTGTTCAGGCATCTGGCGAATAGTAAACAATCAACCCATTTAATGGGATTTGAGGAGGTACACCCATATGAACCGGTGGAGTCTAAAAATATTGTGTGTCATCGTTCTCAGTAACATGCTGTTATTGAGCTCCGTGGAAGGAAAAAGTGACACCTTCTGGAAGTTGGGCAAAGAGAAAAAAAATCCACGGGTAGTGGCTGTATTTGTGGATATGTCAGGCAGCACGAACCAGGCCCGGCGCACGGTTTACCGCAATGCGTTTGAAAAAATATATGAAAATCTTCAGCAGGGCGATCGTGTTATCGTAGGAACCATCACGGGGCGGTCCTATATCGACTTCAAGCCCGCGGTGGATGCCGAAATTCCCAAGCAAAGTATATGGGTTAACCGGATTACCTTTGAACAAAACCTGGCTAAAGCCAAAAAAGACATTCAAACGGAAGTAGAGAAACTCCTGTCGGCTAAGCACGGGACTCCACGAACCGAGATAATTAATTCTCTAAATATTGCTGATAAAATCTTCCATAACGAAAAACGTCAAAAGATTTTGATTATCCTTTCCGACATGATCCAGGATTCAAAAGAATACAAGTTTGACCGGGTTAAAGTCACAGATGAGTATATCACCCAGATCATCAGAGACCGCCAAAAGCAAAACCTCATCCCCAAACTCAATGATGTCAAGGTCTATGTGGCCGGAGCCAGTGCAGCTGATTCCAAAAAATTTCGCTCAATAGAAAAGTTTTGGAATCGTTACTTTGTCACCTGTGGTGCAGATTTTTCACCTCACAGATACGGCCATTCCCTGCTGGAATTTGAAAAGGAAACTTAAGTAGAAAGGTTCAGGGATAAGGGTTCTGGATTTTGGGATTTATTCAAATTTAGAAAACCTGGTCCTCTGGGCTCGGATTGTTTGCTTTTTTTAAGCGGTATAAAACAAAAGGGGATCAGTTCTTTTAGGACTGTTCCCCTTTAATTTATGACACAAGATAAGTGATATTCATTCCAACAAAACGGCCATAAAAAAGAGCAACAAGACATTGCCTGGAAAAACAAGCAATCCTTTCGCCCAATCCGACCAGGATGTGGGTTCTACTTCTTTCTTATTTACGAGGGATTCGTCGAGATGCATGTTGTTTTTTCTGACAAAGTCCTTGGCTATGGCTGGAAAATGATTATTTGTTATACAAGTAACAGCGCCCCTCAAATACAGAGGCCCACCCTTTCCTGATAATCAGAAAACCTGAAACAGAAATATGATTGCCTGCAGCTTCAACCTCAAAGGCCGAGAGTGCTTTTTTCTGTTCTATCAAATATGCTTGTCATTCTTCCGGTTCTTGTTAACTTGAATCATGCTTTGACACCATGCTTTTAAAAAGATATGCATTAAACCGATACCTTTATACCTTCGGGGAAAAGGCCCCTTGCAACTGGTTTTCAAAAAACAGATCGGGAAAAGAGGGTCGGCCCTGAAAACGAATCACCCGATAAAAAGGTTTCCCGGACCTAAAAAGGAACAATAAACTAACACGGCTACCGTTAGGGGAGGAATATATGAGTGGATTCAAAGAATATGATCGCTATGACGGCCTGGGGTTGGCAGAGTTGGTGAAAAAAAAGGAAATATCTTCCGTTGAGCTTTGCGAAGAGGCCATAGCAAGGATTGAAAAAATTAATCTGAAATTGAATGCTGTTATTACGCCCATGTTTGATCTGGCCCGCAAATCGGTTCAGGGGCCCTTGCCCGAGGGTCCTTTTACGGGTGTACCGTTTTTGCTAAAGGATCTGCTCGCAGATTTTGCCGGCGTACCCCAGACCAGAGGATCCAGGGCATGTAAAAATTACATCCCCGATCATGACAGTGAAATGGTAAAGCGATTTAAGAAGGCCGGACTCATTGTTCTGGGAAAAACTAATACACCGGAATTCGGGTTGTTGGGGTATACGGAACCGGAATTGCACGGACCAACCCGCAATCCCTGGAATACCGACCATACACCCGGTGGATCCAGCGGTGGGTCGGCGGCTGCCGTGGCAAGCGGTATGGTGCCGATCGCCTCGGGCGGTGATGGCGGGGGATCCATTCGCATTCCGGCTGCATGCTGCGGCGTTTTCGGTTTCAAGCAAAGCCGGGGTCGCACACCCACCGGACCTTCCCGTGGCGCTATCTGGCAGGGTGCTGTTGTCGAACATGTGATTACCCGCACGGTGCGGGACAGCGCGGCCATTTTAGACGCTACCCAGGGAGCCGACATTGGAGCGCCCTATGTTATTTTACCCCCACAACAGCCATACTTGCAGGAGTTGGAACAAAGCCCCGGGTGTCTCCGAATCGCTTTTAACACCCAATCGCCTCTTGGCACGGACGTTCACCCGGAGTGTGTCAAGGCTGTGGACCATACAGCACAACTGCTGGAAAAATTAGGGCACGAGGTCGAAGAAGCCCGTCCGGATATCGATGGTCAGACTCTGGCTAAAAGTTTTCTTACGATGTACTTTGGTGAAATCGCAGCAGATATCGATGAGTTGGAATCGATACTCGGTAGAAAGGCAAAGCCGGCCGATGTGGAACCCATGACCTGGACTCTGGGGTTGCTTGGCCGTACCTACCCGGCCGGATTTTTTGTTAAGGCCATGCGCGAATGGGGGATTGCCGCCCGGGCCATGGGTCGGTTTCATGAAAAATACGATATTTATCTGACACCCACCGTGGCCTATCCGCCTTCAAAAATCGGTGAATTGAAGCCCAAACCGGCAGAGATGCTTGTGATGAAAATTGTCAATTCGCTGGGGTTGGGCGGATTGCTTAAAGCCACAGGAATCGCCGACAAGCTTGCAGTCGACAGCCTTTCGAAAACCCCCTTTACCCAATTGGCTAACTTTACCGGGCAGCCGGCCATGACGGTGCCGCTATATTGGACTGCCGGGGGTCTGCCCTGCGGCTCCCAATTTATGGGACGTTTTGGAGACGAAGCCATCCTGTATCGGCTTGCGGCGCAGCTTGAAAAAGAACAGCCCTGGTTTGACAGGCGGCCGCCTGTGACGGACGGGCTATAGGATGTCCCAATTTACGTAACCATTGGCATACAAGCCGCCTCCTGAATTTTATTGTTGCTATATTTAGAGATACTCATTAAGTTTCAGGCTCATAGGAGAGAACCAAAGCATATTCAACCTACCAAATAATTGCTTTTAGGTAAATTCTTCGGAGGTAAATCATATGTCAAAAGCAAGAGATACTAAAAAAAGCGATAAGAAAAAGCCCCAGAAAACTGCTAAAGAGAAGAAACAGGCAAAACGAGAAAAAAAGAATAAATGAGAAAATTCCGGTCGGGAAAACCACGGAAACGGCGCCCGCTGGGAACGCGAAATTTCAACCCCGATGACCACCAGTACCGATTACCCATACCCGGTGCCACCTAATTGAGTATCACTCAATTAGGGTATAATTCACTATTCAAGATCGATCCTATCTTAGACCCTGCGTAGCATACCTGTTCCAATTATGCTGGTGTAACCAAAAATGGAGTTATTACAAACTGAACATGGCTTGTTCCTAAATTTTATGCTAAATTGCCCCGGCTTTCAAGGGCAGGGTGTATCTTTTATTTGAAAGAATGACTTGTGTGGAAAACGAGAGGATTATTATTAGATATGCGCAAATTAGCTTTTGGATACTCAACCAGATGCAATATCAGGTGTGAACATTGCGTGGCCACGGAAGATCTTCCTGCCGGCAGGAAGATGGATCATGATAAGGTCAAAGAGATTATTGCCGATATGACCCGGGCAGGTGTTGGCGGAATAAGTTTTTCCGCTGGTGAACCGTTTTTGTATTTCAATGAAATTGCAGAGCTTGTGAAACTGTGCAGACAAATCGGAATATATACCAGAATTGTTACCAACAGTTTTTGGGCCAAGACAGCCGAGACTTCCGACCACCTTGTTTCAGAGCTGAAAAAAAATGGGCTTTGTCAATTGAGATTGAGTTACTCAAGGTGGCACCAGAAAAATGTAAACAGGAACAATGTGTTGAATGCGGCGCACAGCTGCCAAAAGTTCGGGTTAAATTATTTTGTTTCATTTGTTACCGATTTTTCCAAAGAGGATGATCAGTATGAACAGTTTCTGCGTAGTCATGGCCTCACGTTTTTTCCCGAACCTGTCATCTATGCCGGTCGTGCGGAATCTTTCAAACGCAGGCGTATTTTGACCGATTATCAGGCAAACTGCTGCGATATGAATCCCTATCTTACGCCGGATCTTGACATGTACGCCTGTTGCGATGCAGGGAGCCATTTCTCGGAAACAAACTTTTTTTATCTTGGGAATCTGAGCGACAATACGATGGAGCAGCTTTTTACTAGAAGTGAAACAGACCGGTTGCACAATCTTATTAGAACCATGGGGATAACCAATATCGCATCCTTTACCGGTATGAAGGCACGCGAGATCATCACCTATAGTAAATGCGAACTGTGCCGGAAACTGTTCAACTCCCCTGAAACTTTAACAAGGCTGCGGGCTGAAGTGTCGCAACTGGCAGCCTGGAGCCGATAGTGACCCGGGTCGGCAGTATGGGGGATAACCCATCATAGCTATGCAACATTGGGGGAAATTCAAGAAGCGCGACTAGGCTGATACTTGCAAGAAGTGTCAGACCACCGCTTATCTTGACCTGTCTTGGTGGCCTTTTCGGCCGACCGGTCCAGTTTTTCCGGATCCGCCGGCATGAGAGCCCTACGATTTACTGGCGGTATAAACCACATGTTTGCGCCCGCCCCGCCCCGGGCGTTGCCGGTTAACGGAGAAGCCGGCAGCTTTCAAACGTTTTTCGAAGGCCTTGTCCGGATCTTCAGACCAGACAGCAAACACTCCGCCCGCCTTCAAGGCCGAACTGCTAAGCTCTATTGCCATATCGCCGTACAGATACTCTCCTCTGCCCGTGGCCCCCCCATGAGGACCTTCGTACAGGTCTAAAATTATGGCATCAAAACGATTCCCCTTGCCCTTCATTGCCGCGTAACGAATGATCGAGGCCACATTATCAATCACAATCTTGACCCGCGGGTCGTCAACTGCCCCGCCGCTAAAATGGGAAATCGGCCCCCGGCACCATTTGACCATTATCGGGTTCAGTTCAACCACCACGACCTCGGCATCAGCCGAGAGATTATCAAGGGCCGCCTTCAGGGTGAAACCCATGCCCAGGCCACCCACCAGCACCCTGGGATTCTTTTTGTTTTTCAGGGACTCACAAGCCAGCTCCGCCAAAACTATCTCGGACATGTTGGCCGATGAGTTCATCAGCACCCGATTATCAATGGTGATAATAAAATCGGTCTCACCCCTCTGCCGAAGATCGAGAAGTCCCTCATCGGTCTCAACACTGTCTACTATCCGCCATGGCTTGGCCATTTAAATTCCTCACCTTGATCGCGCGACCCTCTATTTTTATCTACTGGCAATTTTCTCAAGATATGCCGGTGTCTTTGTTCTGGTTATTTTGCTGGATTTCGGTCAGCGGGTCAGGCGGCGATACTTGATGCGGTGAGGCCGCTCGGCCGCCGCGCCCAGGCGTTTTTTACGGTCGGCTTCGTATTCCGACCAGTTGCCCTGAAAGAAAACAACCTGGCTGTTGCCTTCAAAGGCCAGGATATGAGTGGCAATGCGGTCCAGGAACCAGCGGTCGTGGCTGATTACTGCGGCACAGCCGCCGAAATTTTCCAGGGCTTCCTCCAGTGCTCGCAGGGTGTTGACGTCCAGGTCGTTGGTAGGTTCATCCAGGAGGATGACGTTGCCGCCTTCCTTGAGCATCTTGGCCAGATGCACCCGGTTGCGCTGCCCGCCGGAAAGGGCTTCAATTCTTTTCTGCTGGTCGGAGCCGGATAAATTATAGCGGGCCACATAGGCCCGCGAGTTGACCAGGCGATTGCCGAGTTCAATCTGGTCGTTGCCTCCGGAGATTTCTTCCCAGATTGTCTTGGTGGGGTCCAGTTCGCGATTCTGGTCGATATAGGCCAGTTTCACCGTTTCGCCCAGCCGGAAGGAACCGCTGTCGGGCTTTTCCTGGGCTGTGATCATTTTAAACAGGGTGGTCTTGCCGGCGCCGTTGGGACCGATGACTCCCACGATCCCGCCGGGGGGCAAACGGAAATTCATGTTTTCAATCAGCAGGCTATCCTCGTAGGCCTTGCTGACATCTTCTGCTTCAATGACCATATCGCCCAGGCGGGGTCCCGGCGGGATAAAAAGCGCCAGTTCTTTTTCGTTGCGCTCGACTTCCTGGGAAAGCAGCTTGTCGTAGGCGTTGATACGTGCCTGGCTCTTGGCGTGGCGGCCCTTGGGCGACATGCGGATCCATTCCAGCTCGCGCTGGAGGGTTTTCTGACGGGATCCTTCGGATTTTTCCTCGCGGCGCAGGCGTTCCTGCTTTTGCTCCAGCCAGCTGGAATAATTTCCCTTCCAGGGGATTCCTTCCCCCCGGTCAAGCTCGAGAATCCAGCCGGCGACATTGTCCAGAAAATAACGGTCATGGGTGACGGCAATGACGGTCCCATGGTATTTTTGCAGATGCTGCTCGAGCCAGGCGACGCTTTCGGCATCCAGATGATTGGTGGGTTCATCCAGCAGCAGAATATCCGGCTTTTGCAGCAACAGACGGCAGAGCGCCACCCGGCGCTTTTCACCGCCCGAAAGAATATTGACCGACATGTCTTCGAGAGGACAGCGCAGGGCATCCATGGCCATTTCCAGGCGCGAGTCAAGTTCCCAGGCATCCAGGGCATCCAGCTTTTCCTGGACCTGACCCTGACGTTCGATCAGAGCGTTCATTTCATCATCGCCCATGGGTTCGGTAAACTTTGCGTTAATCTCTTCAAATTCTTTAAGAAAATCAATTGTTTCCTGGACGCCTTCTTCAACCACCTGCCGCACGGTTTTATCCTCGTTCACCAGCGGTTCCTGCTCCAGGTAACCGACAGTGTATCCTTCCGAAAGGACGGTTTCACCGTTAAAGTTTTGATCGACACCGGCAAGAATCCGCAGTAAAGAGGTTTTGCCGGAGCCGTTCAAGCCGAGCACACCGATTTTGGCACCGTAGAAATAGGACAACGAAATATCCTTTAATACCGGTTTTTTGTCATAATTTTTACTGACTCTGATCATCGAATAGATGACCTTGTTGCTTTCGTTACTCACATTGTCCCCCTTATGGGATCATCTGTTCATACAAGCCTTAGGCGGCAGGTCCGAAGGATCGTTCGAAAAGGTCCTGGATCGCCCGGGTGCCGCCGCCGTCGAGATTGCGGGTACCGGTGCAGGCGAAGGTATTGTTGGTAATGACCGGCATATCAGCCTCCCAGCGATTGTTCTGCCAGGCAAACCACCCTTTTTTGTCCTGATCATAGACATGGACGGGGCGATTGAACAGCTTGGCCAGTTCCACACCCCAGCCGGTACCGCCCTTGACCGTATCATCCGGCTGAATCCAGCCGATGGTAATCACATGGTAGCCCTTGTTGACCATGTGGAATATGGATTGGATCACTTTGCGAATTTTGTTTGCCCTGGAATAGGTCCGTCCCATGCGAAGGGAGACGATCTCCATGCTGACGTCACCCTTGCCGAGTTCATCAGGACCCAGAATCTGGACGCCTCTGTCCCTTTCAATAGCGTGGCCCTCGAACGAAAAATTCACTTCCTGAATGCCCCATCGTTCGGCAGTTTTGCCGAATTCCGCCTCGGCACCCCGGTGCCCGCCGCTGTACATGGTTATCTGAGAACAATCGATCATTTTTTTCTCCTGAACTTCTGGTTTTGGCCGGCATCAGCATGCCGACGGTTATCTGTCATTTCCCCTAAATAGGTACACCCCGCCGCTGATCGGTAGGGTGCGAAGGATATAATAAGCGGAAATTTCAAAAAGGCAAGGGGCGACTGTATTTTTATGCTTTTATACTGAACTAAAATTAAGCCATGCATATTTCTCGGTATATGGATCGCCCGGGCGTATGACCGGCACTGCTGTCATGATCTGCGATACCGGCGCAACAGGCAGATAAACGCTGCAAAATCTCGCCAGAATGCGAGGGCCTTGGCTGACACGGCCTCGTTAGCGGTAATTAACTTCACAATCACGCCGGAAGCACCCTATAAGGCGGCGGCCGCTATTACGGCCGCATAACCGACAATGTCGGAAAGCTTGACATTTAAACATACTTTCTTACCTTTTCTCCGTGGTGCTTTTGAAGTGGACCTGTTATAAGCTGATCGGATACTCTGCACCATCCAGGGTGGCCCTTTGGGGCCACCCTTTTTCTTTGTGCGGTATCCATTTACCGAATATATCCGTTTCGCCGTTACAAACCCCAATGTATTTTATTATTGCATGCCGAAAGCAGTTTAGTATAGGTTGAGCTTAAGCATTCAATCGGAAACGAAAAGGGGGAAATGGCATGAAGGATCTGATAACTGAAATTGTAAAAGCCCTCGTAGATGAACCAGATCAGGTTTCGGTTACTGAAATTGAAGGTGGCCACACAGTAGTTTTGGAACTCAGTGTTGCTAAAAGTGATATGGGAAAGGTCATTGGCAAAAAGGGCCGGAATGCTTTGGCACTAAGGACTATCCTGAGTGCAGCTGCCGGCAAGGTCCGGAAAAGGTATGTTCTCGAGATTATTGAGTGATAATCTGCAAAATTGCCAAGCAGTTATGAAGCGAATAGGTTTCAAATATGGGTTGGTGATTTAGCGCGATTTTGTTTTTTCTGCAGTCCGCTGCACCTAAATCTATAAAAATAGATGTGGAATCAGGCTCTGCGTGACAACGCAGCCATTGAGCGTTAGCCCGCCTGAGGCGCATAAAATTAAATTTTGCTGAGAATAGCTAAGAAATGCATATTTTCATGGCCGTCCCGCTGGTCTGTCCTGATATATCCCCAATTTTCCTGACCCCATTTTCTTCTTTTTAATATTAAAGAATTAATAAAAATGTAACCTTTTTTACGCTGATGCGTTTCTAAGCTA
This sequence comes from Desulfobacterales bacterium, assembly GCA_049669725.1. Taxonomy (GTDB): domain Bacteria; phylum Desulfobacterota; class Desulfobacteria; order Desulfobacterales; family JAFDCJ01; genus JAFDCJ01. Next base: position 10,361 of record JBATKU010000313.1, on the reverse strand, counting down.
AAGGTGTGAGAAAAATTTGCGATACTTCATGGAAAATTTCGACAAGAAATTCGTTTGAAAACTATTCTACCGCCCCTTTTTCCCAACACCTTTTTCAATATTTGCCGACAGTGCTATTGGTAAAAAAGCATTAAATGAAAATTCCCGGCGATGGTGTCGAGCCCGATCGCGGTATGGGCGGCCATGCCCACATACAGTCTGCTTTATATTTTAACCTCTGACTCTCCGTTCAAATCAGAAGGGAGAACTGATGGAGATCAATCATTTCTTGCCGGAAGGCACATTTTTCAAAAGAACAATTCATCAACTTTTCATTTATATTCTTATCATAATTTTAATGAGCAATCTGAGTGCGTTGGTAGATGCTTTTCTTCACCCAGAGATTCCCTATTTCGATACAGAACACTTAATTGTTGGTGGCGTTACTGGTTTGGTAAGCAGTATCTTATTGGGATCATTAATATTTTATACCCGACGCCTGGAAAAGGCGTTGAAGAGAATTCACAAGATAGAATCTTTCTTGCCGATTTGTGCGAATTGCAAAAAAATCCGAATACCAAATTTAGATCCCAATAATAAAGAGTCCTGGCAGTCGATAGAGTCATATATCACAGAAAAAACAGCTACTCTGTTCAGCCACGGTATATGCCCGGAATGCGCAACAGCATTGTATCCTCAAATGTTTATGGATGTCTGTATGGATAACACCTGAACCGGACAAGACTCCAAAATTGAATATTGACCCTCCTATCGTATTAAAATCTCTTGTAAGTGCTATTTTTAACGCTCCTGTCGCCTACGCCGTTCATATTCCCTGATCGTGATCATAGATTAAATAAGTACCGTCTAATTTTTACCATATATTCTACTCTTTTAAAATCGAATGGATATGTGATAAGAAAAGATGACGATGCCTGAACATCGCTTAATATCCAATTAACTCGAATAACAGCAAAGGAGAGAACGATGGCTTTAATTCAAATTGTTGAATCCGACAAGGCCAAAGGTCAGGCCAAGGAGATTTATGATATCATGCTGGAAATGGCCGGCGTAATTCCCGCCCCGTTGCAGCTGGCGAGCGCCAGCCCATGGATGTTAGATATGGCCTGGCAATCGATTCAGTATTATTCCCGCCATCCGAATCTGGGGTTCGGGCTGCTTTCCAGTATACGCTATCTGGTGGCCCAGCAATATGATTACGTTTTCTGTACCGGTTTCAATAAGAATTTGTTAAAGATGCAGGGGCTGTCAGATGAGGATATCGCCAAGATGGAAAAAGATCCTCTCCAGGCACCTCTGGAGGACAGGGAGCAGGCGGTGGTGGCCTTTGTTATGAAGGCGGTCAAAACACCTGACGCCGTTAAAAAGGAAGATGTGGACCGGCTGCATGATCTGGGTTGGACCGACAGCGATATCATGGATGCTTTGGCACACGCTACCAATATGATCGGATCCAGTATCCTGATGAAGACCTTCAAGATGGATCAGGCGTGCTAAATTCGCATTTCGCATTAGAGCACATGGGGTCATATTTTATATGTTTTTTCCTCGAAAATGAATAATTATTGGATAAGATGTGACCCTTTTTCTTTTTTATGAGCAATCAAAAAGAGAATTGAGGGGTTGCAATGAGTCTAAAAGATGATTTCAAAAAGATGATTGCTGAAATATCGACGAAATTTACGCTTCCCCCAATAGCAAATATTTTTTCCCCGCCTTTCTATAAAGGCGGCCAACCCAAAGATGCCCAGTTTATGGCCATTAGTCTTGAAGGCGGGGCGGTCGGCATCAGCTTTGTTCTCCTGCCTGATGAAAAAATGGAAGAATACATTGCTTTGCAGTCGGCGGATTTTGTTGGAAAAAATCCGCGTGGATTTGCGCTTGAATTTGGCATTAACGACCCTCTCAAAGAGATGATCAGTCTGGCGGCAATTAACGCCATTTGTCAGCATGTAATGAGGGAGACCCATTTCGCGGTTGATGATGCTACCGATTCACTGGGACTGTTGTCGATCTCCGAAGGAGACAGGGTCGGCATGGTCGGTTTATTCTTCGGGTTAATTAAGACCATAAAGAAGGCCAACGCTGAACTGGTTGTCATTGAAAAAAACAAACAGTTTATTCAAAAATACCCCGATTTGCCAATTACCATGGATGCGACGAAATTGAGCACCTGCAATAAGATTCTATGCACCAGCACGACCATAATGAACAATTCACTGGATGAGATTCTTGCCCATTGTTCACCGGATGCATTTGTCTCAATTATCGGCCCCACGGCGGGATATTTCCCGGACCCACTTTTTGACCGCGGTGTAGATGTTGTGGGTGGAAGGGTAGTAAAAAACGGCGAATTGTTTTTGCAGCTGATAGCAGAAAAAAAACGCTGGGGAGAAGCTACCCAAAGGACCTGTTTCCAGAAAGAGACTTATGCCAGCATAATTTATACCTGATTAATTTCAATTAGTCGCTGGAGAATGAATGGCATTAACTCTAAAAAACACACCCTGCCGCTGATCGGCAGGGTGCGCAGAACAAAATATGCGGAAATCTCAAAAAGGCAAGGGGGCGGTTATTTTTTAATCGGCCCTTGAAAATCAAACCTACGGGTTTTCCATTTTTTAAGTCGCGATTTTTCAGCTGAACCTGATAAATCGAGCCTAATATTATAAATCTGAAGATCTTTAGCTCTAAGAAGGAAAGGATAATCTTCAGGATCAATTTCCTCGGTTTTAGCTAAAAATGCATGCGCATTTGATAAATAAAAAAATGCATATTTTCATGACCGATCCGTTTGGCCTCGCTTAATATCCCACAAATTCCTCCTTTGGCCTGTGAAAATTAGCCTTTCAAGTTATAAAATAATATACGTCCTTGAAATTCGTCCCTTTTTTGAGGCGGATATGCAGCATTGTGCCTAAAGTCTCACCTGAATCCGCCGATAATAGATTTTGAAAAAGAAAAGGGTTCAAAATAACGCTGGAATCGCACGCGTAAAATCGAAGTCTCTGCTACCAGCATCAAAAACCAAATACAAATTCAATAATCGGGAGAATAGACGAATGCAAACCGTCTGTCCGCAGTGCAATTCTACACTCACCCCTGTTAAAAGAAAACGAAATTCCCAACATGCATCAACTGCCATCTGTAAAACATGCAATGGTAAAACTACCCCTGGTGCTGCTGAGCATGTCGCGTCGAATAGCAATTTTCAAGCCGCCATAAAGCCAACCCCTGAATACCAGGCGCGACCGGCACAATTAGTCGAGTAACCGGTAGAATCTTCACAGAAGACAATGTACGGAATAATCGATGCCTATCCGGATTTGCGGAATTTAGAACTTGATAAATTCGACCTGACAGCCATTCTCACCCCCACGAAAAATGGGAAGTATCGGACGAGTAAAAATAAGTTTAAGGTAAGGATTCTTAAATCAGTTTTCGAAAAAGCAAACAGAATTCTAAATCGCGACGAACAGGTATTCCGAATCGGTAAAGGGGCCGCTTATTATCCGGCGGAACTCTTTCTTGGAAACGGCTATCTGACCATGCTCTACAATCAATATGCCATCCTGTGCACAAACAAGCGACTGCTCTTCATTAACATCAACTCAAGGGTGACCCGGGCAACCCACTATGTTTTCCAGATACCCTATGAAGATATAAAATCGATAAAAAAGGGACTTCTTTTGGGTCATTTCATCATCAAACGCCACCGGGCAAAACGTCGGGTGTACACTGCAGTAAGAAGATTTTTGCTAAAGGATATGAAAGATTTTGTTGAGAAAGCGGCAACTGGTAGTGATGGAAATCCGACGGTACAATCTTCTCCTGAAAAACTCTGCCCCGCTTGCTTTAATCCGTTAGAGGACAAATTGACTCAATGTCCTCAATGCAGCACCGAATTTAAAAAACCTAAAACCGCCTTTCTCAAATCTTTGTTTCTGCCGGGTTGGGGAGATATGTACTTAGGACATCGACTTCTTGGTGTTTTTGAGCTGATAGGCTCGGCAATCGTATGGCTGATCGTTATATCGATACTGCTTTCCGGTGTCGGCGAGAATCTGGCCATCGCGGTCACCATCTTTTTATTTTACAATTTATTGGACGGTTTGCTCACCTATCATATGGCTAAAAAAGGATACATGCTGGCATAATTTCATCAATTTAGAATAGTTTTGGACGCTGATAAATATAATCGATCGAATTGGATATTCTCAGGCCTGAAATCGGCGGTTGTGGCCTGGGTTACCAGATGAGTTTAGCATAAGGAAAGCATTATGAAAAAATTTTATGGTATTGTCTCATCTGTGGCCATAATACTTCTTTGGGCAGGGTGCGCAACAGTATCTAAAGAGGATTGTCTGGTGACAGACTGGTTTGAAATAGGTCGCCTGGATGGAATGCAGGGAACGCCGCGAACTGCATTTCAAAACCGCGCCAAAGCCTGTTTAGAGCATGGCGTTAATGCGGAACGCCCGGTTTACTACCAGGGGCATGACGAAGGTTTGAAGTATTACTGCACCGAACAAAAAGGCTTTGAGCTGGGAAGAAAAGGAGGGCAATACAATTCAGTTTGCTCCCTCCAACTTGAAAAAGACTTTAAAACCGGCTACCAAATTGGCATGCGATTATACTGTTCTGAGGAAAACGGCTTTGAGTTGGGACGTCGCGGTCGAGCATACCGGTATGTTTGTCCACCCGAGTTTGAACCGGGTTTTCGAACCGGCTACCAGAAAGGGAAAAAGCTTTTAGAATATGAGTCAAAAATTGCTTCCCTCCAAAAACGCCTAAAAAAAATAGAACGGAAAATAAGCAAAAAAGAAGACAGGCTGTATTCTAATAACCTGAGTGACGAGCAAAGGGCCGAAATTCGTTCTGAACTGAAATCACTGGATTTGGAATACAGAGATGTTTCGCGTGAATTAAATTTCATGGAAAAAACTAAGCCGATAGCTCAAGCCTACTAAGCAAAATTAGTAAGGTTCTTGCACTTTAAGTTAGATCATCATGTGTTTTTTTCAGCACGTTTCCGATTTGTATTTTTTGAGGGCAGTATTTTTCTGCCTTCAAATAATCGGCCTTTAAAATATTTTCTCTAATATCTCTCGGCAGCGCCTTAAATAAGGTTAACGCTTTATCTCGATCTCCGTAGCTGTTTAAATACATGGAATAACGCAAAATGTCGCTGATCGGAATGTCAAAATCGACCGCTGATTCGCAAATATTTGCACAGCCGGTACAATAGCCGGGAGCAGTTTGTTGAGCATATTGTTCCAGGCGTTTTTTGTCACCCCCTGATAGGTTTTGCTTATTCGAGGCTGCGGCAACATTAGCCTGCAGTATGGTCATATTGGGCATAGCAGAGCAGATGCTGGCTATATTGGGATTTTCCCAAACGACCTTAAGTTTAGCCTGTTCAGCGGTATATCCTTTGTCTATGAAATTTTCAGTCATTCCCAAGGCATCATCAGATTTAGACCCAATCGAGGCGTAAAAATTTGCAGAGAAAGCGGCCTGTGTTTTCATGGCTGTCAATCCGATTCCGGCTTTAGCACAGGCATCAACTGCACTTTTCATTTTGTCTTTTACCATGAGTCTGTAGTTGTAACTCATCATTATGCCATCAATCCATCCGAGTTTAGCCGCCGCGAGCATACTATTTTCCATATTTTTATGCGCACTGAATCCAAAAAAGCGAATTTTTCCCTTCGCTTTAGCCTTTTCAGCCCAGGCTTTGACTTCCTTTGTCAATTCATTTTCAACATTTTTAACATAATGAATGAAATACAAATCGATGTAGGTTGTATTCATTCTTTGAAGTGAAGTATTTAGTTTTTCTGTCAGTTCTTCAGGATCTGAAGTACCCGCTTTGGTCACCAGAAAAACTTTTTTTCGATCTTCCGGGAATTTTCCAAAGTATTTTCCGATGGCCTTTTCGTTTTTTCCCCAACCATAGCCATCGGCCGTATCCCAGTATCTTACTCCCATTTTAAAAGCCTGCCGGAATATCAGCTGGTCTGACATATCCAATACGCCGCCAAGTGCAAGAATAGGGACATCTATTCCTGTTTTCCCAAAAGGCCGCGTAGTTATGCCCACGGGATCATTATTTTGGGAACTGTTTTTATCCGAAGCGCTCACTAAAGGGGCCACCGAAGCAAAAATTGACCCGGCCCCGATGGCACCGACCGTTTTTAAAAACGCGCGCCGTGAATTTTTCTCTTCATTCATTGACATGGTCTCCTTTGAGATACTACGGGTCAAAGCTTGAATAGTGAATAAATTTTATAAAATTTGCGCTTTAACCTTTTTATTCCAGACCTGCTTATTCCTGCGGTTCACAACCGAATAGGTAAATCCAAGTATCTAACTTTTAGCATGTAAGCTTTTCCGAAGTCAATCATATAGGGCATCGGTGAGCCCGGCCTCTTCGATCACATAGGCGCTGCAGCCCTGACGTTGAGATGCCAGAAAACTGGCAGTTGCAAGGGCACTCGTAAAATAGTGTTCAGCGGCACCACAAATTACTTTAAAACAGCGACACCATTTTTTTTCAACAGCTCAACCGCTTCTTCTATTTGTATCGTTGTACAGTCTTCTGACGGGGTATTGGTTATTCTGGCGACACACCTGGTCACGATCTCCGGTATCGCCCATGAGGGTGTCTCGTCCGGCGAAGGGGTGCTCCTTAAGCTTAACAGAGATGCGCCCTATGAGATTGTCGGTCGGTTGAATTTTGGCAGATAGTCGTTACGGCGGTTGCCTGAATCAATTACCGGCCATCCGGGCAATGCGCTTTACAGCCAGTTCCGCTGAAAGAACCGCACCTCTTGATTCTGCATATGTAACCCATGCCGGCTTATCACCGGGGCCGCAATCAAAATTTGGATACGACTCGCCGGTTTTGCCCTGGTACCAGGACAGCAGCATCGGATCGGTGCCGGTTTCTTCTGCCGTTTGTTTTGCAAGATCCTGCGCAGCTGCAAAGTCAAGGTTCGCATTATTGGTCGTTAGCTTAATATGCTGACCAGGGTAGTCTTTAGTCTTCGGTTTTAGCAATTTCATTATACTAAATTTCCATTAAAAGTTGCACTTCAAAGAAAATAAAAGACCCCACTTCTATATTAGAAGTGGGGTCCTGTCAATCTGGACATGATTCCCTTTTCCGCCGAAATCAGAAATCGCCGCTATTCATTCGAGGCTTGGAATTCCAGATACTCCTGGGCATCCTCATCATCCAGATCAGCGGCCTTCTTAAAGTCCTCCATGGCCTTTTCTATTTTACCGGCCAGCAGATAAACCCGGCCGCGGCCGTAGTAATACATGCCGCTTTGGGATTCCAGCTCAAGGGCTTTGTTGATTAAATTCAGGGCCTTGGTGTACTCTGCCAGCTGACCGTAGGATATGCCCTGTTCAAAGTAGGCTCCGCTTCTTTGCGGATCGAGGGAGATGACTTTTTGAAAATATTTGATAGCGGTTTTGTCGTTGCCGTAGGTGGCACACAGCGCGCCTTTGTCAAACCAGTCGTCGGCTTCCTTTTGGGAGACGGCCGCATTTTTTGCCGTCTCTGCAGGATCTGCAGAAGACGTTTTTGCAGGGTTATTGCCCGACGTCGAATCTGCCGGTCTTGCAGATGTGTCCGGTTTATTTTCGGAAAGTGCCTCTGCAATAATGTAGTTTCCTTCCCCGCTTTCGTTTCCATAATGTTCTGGTCTGGGCGCCACGTTCGTGGCTTTTGATTTGAATTTTAGTGGATTCATTGTGGCCGTTGCCGCAGAAGGTACGCCGATAACCACGGCCAGTGCCAACAGGCTGAAAAGAATAATGGAAAAAGCGGTTTCAAGTTTCATAAGATTCACCTTTTTGCTGAAAAATGGAGTTTAATACAATCGAAAAATCAACCTAAAAATACAGATTGTTTAGCATTATAAAATAGTATCGGCCAAACTGCCAAAATATTTAGCACTTATTGTTGATGTGAAAAATTTGGAGGATAAAAAAGTACAGGAATTTCAGGAACCACTTATTTGGATAAAAAACCTAGGGTAGATTATTTCACAATTCATGCTTTGACCTTTTTTTAATTCAAAGCCCCCTTGCATATCTACGCTGCTGTTATACTTTACGGCTACAGTTTTGTGTCGCCAAGACCAACTATCAAGACCAAGCTTTCTTTCGGACCCGCCCAAGGTCGAGTCTGATACTCCGAATTCTGATCAAGAATTCATCTAAGACCTGTCGAATTTGTAATCTTCCAATCGGCGCCAGAGCACTTCGACAGCGTGAAGACCGCCGTCGGTAGATAGGCCATTGGATCTCGATGCCAAGGGAGGTTCATATCTTTAAAGACCCATAAATGGCCAAAGGAGGAAAAGGTGCGACTTCAAGGAAAAACCGTCGGTATTCTTGTCGGACCCGGTTATGAGGATTTGGAATTCTGGATCCCCTATATGCGCATGCTGGAAGAAGGTGCGGAAGTCAAGGTGATTGCAAGCGGTGGTGGTGAGATATATACAAGCAAAAGCGGAGGGCTGACCGTCGAAAGTCAGGTTGCCGCCCGGGACATCACCGCAGACCAATTGGATGCGCTGCTGGTACCCGGTGGCTGGGCCCCGGACAAGCTCCGCCGTGATCAGCATGTTCTGCAGCTAGTCCACAAAATGAATGAACTGGGAAAAATCCTGGGATTTATCTGTCACGCGGGATGGGTTGCGGCCAGCGCGGCTATCTGTAAGGGCAAACGCGCCACCGGCAGTACGGGCATCAAAGATGACATGGAAAATGCCGGCGCCCTATGGGTTGACGAACCGGCCTTCCGGGAAGGGAATTTAGTGTGGGGACGCGTGGTAGCGGATATTCCGGATTACTGCCGGGAACTGGTAAAGGCGCTTTCATAATTTTGGTGATGAACAACCCCGCCGCAAGCAACGGGGTATCAAACGGAAAATTTTAAACGCCCCAAGGGGCGGGGAATTAAACCCTCGTCCGCCGCAGGCGGATTAAATATTACAGGCGGCTAAATGATGGAGGCGTCGTCTAAAATAGATACTTGCCGATTGCAAAAACGTTCATATTCTAACTTGAGAATCTATCAAAATTTAGCTTGATCAAAAAAAGCCAATCTAGTTCATAGTTAATAATATAACAGGAGGCGGGATGCGCCATTTGAGCGAAAATCATCGCGTACCATAGCAGGCCGTCCTCACCAGGATCCCCTCAATTTCTATGACGTTTTTCACGGTAAAGCCGTCAGGCTTAATCGGTATCGATGCCATTGCAACGATTAAACAAAGGAAAATAAGCAATGAAAAGTACCAGTAAAAAATTTACACCCGAAGAAAGACACCACAAGATTGAAACTGCCGCCTATTATCGGGCTGAAAAAAGAGGGTTTTCCGATGCTGACCCGGTGAGCGACTGGCTCGAGGCTGAACGAGAAATCCAAGCCACGTTTAAGCCAATGGCTGATGGGGAGGCCGGCACGCAGGAACATGCTGCTTACCAGAGGATGCGCGCCGAGTTCAAAAAGATCCTGGCCGGAGCTCAGGATACGATCAATGCCGACACCATCAGCCAGGCCTTCGAGCTGTCAGGCAGAGAGCTCAAGGCATTGGGTAAATTTGTTCCCGCAACGGTTGACCGTGCCGGTAAAAGACTCAAGCAGGAGGTGGCGGCCGCAGTTGAAAAAATGGGTCCACGGTGGGATGCCTTGTCGGAAAAGAGGCACGGACTTTTTGGGGACTGGATGGGCAAAGGGGGCCAATTCGTCAACCAGGCCCACACGGCCTTAACCAGCTGGGTGAGGCGCTATCGTGAACAAAACGGGAAGAAAAAAAACGAGAACGGTAACCTATCTTGATTCGTGTTTTACTACGCTCAAGCACAGTCTGCAGTCCGCCGACCATCACGAAATGCAAGCCGGTTGGGCAAGCTAAGGTTACCGGCGATAACCCGCATATCATCGGCATGCTTGTCTCTGTTCAAATCAATGACGGCGTACACCGTATCTTCTATGCGGTTTCCTACAAATAAGACGCCATTGGGACTCAGCACCATGGAGCGTGCATTTGAAATGTTACCATATGGTAGGGGCGGCGGCGATGTTTTTCTGCCCAGGTGCAGAATTTCATTCACAACAGCCCGTCAAAATATGACCCTATTCCGCTTCCATCCTAACATGTTCCGCCATTTGCGACAGGTCGATTTCCGTTTCGCCCGTCTTTTCAAATTTTAACGCTCGATTTCTGAAATCTGCAGCATCAATTTTTTCCTTTACCCACTCGTGCCAGGTTTCCATTTGAGAAGAGACAATTGAGTTAAAATCTTTGGATGGATCGAACCGGGACAAAGCATCATCT
>JBATKU010000312.1:0-4344 GCA_049669725.1 Desulfobacterales bacterium | reverse complement strand
AGGGCGGCGTTCTCCGCGGATTTGCTTCGTCGACGTACTAACAGTACGCCTCCTCGTAAATCCTTGTGCGGTCTTGCCCTCGACCAAAACCTAACGATTTATCAACCAGTTTAGGTTTCAAACAGTGTCAGAAATTCAGCAACCCTGCAGGAAAGCTATTCAATAAAATTCGACGTAGGGCGGGTCTTCGCGTCCGCCTAAACAGCTACCCCTATAAATAATCGCATACCGCAAAATAAAAATTATCAAACGATCTCAAATGAATCCTGATATCGACAAACTAGGCGGCATTTATGTGCATATACCTTATTGTGTGCGGAAATGTCTTTATTGCGATTTTTATTCGGGTGTGGATCTTGCCAGCGTACCGGTGTTTTTAGAATCTCTTGCCCGTGAGATGGAAATGGTTGGCGGAACCGATCAGGTTTTCGATACCCTTTATGTCGGGGGGGGGACCCCATCGATTCTGGAACCTGACAGCATTGCCGGAATCCTTGAAACAGCCCACAGGCATTTCACCATCCGCACCGATTTAGAAACAACCCTGGAAGTCAATCCCGGCAATATCTCCCGGAAAAACCTTGAAGAATACCGCCAGGCCGGCGTCAATCGGCTGAATATCGGCGTTCAATCCTTTCATCAAGAAAATCTCAAATTTCTCGGTCGTATTCACTCAGTCGAGGAGGCCGTTGCATGCATCGAGTCGGCGCGACAGACCGGATTTGATAATATCGGACTTGATTTGATCTATGGACTGCCCGGGCAGGATAAAAAGAACTGGTTAAGTGATCTGCGCCGGGCCATCGAAACTGAAACAGAGCACCTTTCCTGTTACATGCTGACCTGCGAATCAGGAACGCCACTGAGCCGTGAGGTGAAAAGCGGTCGGATTCAATGGCCGGGAGACGGCGCGGTGCGGGAACTATTTGATACCACCATCGAGTTTTTGACAATCCACGGCTTCCGGCAATATGAAATCTCCAATTTTGCCAGAAAAATAGATGACGGCCTTGAACCGCGATATTCCCGGCACAACCAGAAATACTGGTCGTTTGCCCCTTATATTGGTTTGGGGCCATCGGCGCATTCCTTCATCAGCCCGGAACGTTATTGGAACCACAAAAGTATTGAAAATTATGTCCGGCAAATCAAAGCCGGTCAGCTGCCAATTGCAGAAAAAGAACAACTGACTCGCGAACAAATGATCATGGAAGCCATTTTCTTAGGCCTCCGGACGACCCGGGGGATTGACTTAATCGGTTTCGAGAAGATGTTTGGATTAAACTTTATCAAGACTTATGAGGGAAAAATTGTTGATTTGGGAAAAGATAGGCTTTTCAATTTAACCAATACCCACTGCGCCCTGACCCCCAAAGGCATGGCCTACCTCGACAGCATCGCCGCCATACTTACCGGTCAGGATTTTCCTTAGAAAGAGAATGAAGGGAGGAATAGAAGAATGGAAGAGGGATAGGGGGCGGGAAGGCTAAAAGAAAAAAATTAAGAAGATAAGAATGCGAGAAGTTAAGAACTGATATACGCAAACGCGTTTCCCGCAACTTGCGACCCGCACCTCCTAGCCCGCAACCCGATTATCCCGCTCTTAGCTTCCTGCTATCCCCCACTCTTAACGTCACTTTACTGGCATCAAAATACTCGATCAGGGGGATTACATATTTACGGGATACCCCGGTCATTTCCTTGAACCGGGGAGTCGTTATCGCCTCATTTGATTTCAAAAAATCAACCAGCCGGTTTTTCAAGTCGGTAATGGCATCTACGTGAAAATATAGATCGTCCTTGGTTTTTACAATTTGACCTTCTTCCACCAGAAGCATCATCACATCTTTGGTATGATTGGGATCAACATTCAGCATCCCGGGCACATCACGAAAATAGGGGGGCTGCAATCCACCGTTTTGGTAGAGATCCAGCATTTTTTTGCGGGCATCCGCCTGGTCGGCACCCAGAGATACCCGATGATCGCTGAGACGTACCGTGTTTTCTTCCTGGGCGATTAGATTGTTTCTGATCATCTGGTTAAGGATCAGGTTAAAGACTTTGGAATCTGTGAGCTGCGGAAATTTGGACTTCAGCTCCTCCTTGGGCATCCCGGCTTTGAGCGGATTGTCGCTGTGGTAGTTGCTCAGATACTCAATGCTGTTTTGAATTAATGTATCAAAGGTGGTTTGATGAAGGAATATGCGGTTTTCCTTATCCGTTTGGGTGATCGTTTTCTGGGAAAGCAGATGCTGCAAAGCGGCATCCAGCTGCTTGTCGGTAAGGTTGGTCATGATTTTCAGATGGGAAAGAGAGACACCGCCGTACCCGGCCTGCTGGATATGCTGGGAGATAACGACTTCGGGATCATCATCAGTCAGATGCTGTAATCCTTCAACGACATCCTGTCTCAGCCGCTTGTGTTTCTGGGGTATGGGGTTTAGTATCTGTCCCCCGCCGATAGTTCGCACTGGAGAATAGCTGCGAACCACAAAGCGGTCATCCTTGACTATGGCCACCGCTGAGTCGAGCCGCAACTGCGCCACAACGGTTTGGCCGGGTGGCAGCTCTTCTTGGTCAAGCAAAATCAGATACCCCATTTCCTCACTGGTGCCGGTGTGAAACCTTATTTTAGTGCGATTTTTTAGTGGTTTTTTGTTGCTGGCCAGATAGTGAAAAGATATGTCCACCATATAGCTTGCCACCAGCGCACCAGGGGTGGACAATACTTCGCCGCGCTTCACCGCGGCTCTGTCAAGTCCCTGAAAATTAATCGCTGTGCGCATACCGACTGCGGCTGATTCGGCACTTTGATTGTGGACCTGGATTCCGCGAACCTTGGAGGTGATGCCCGTGGGGTATACCATAATGGTATCGCCCACGTTAATTGTGCCGGAAACAAGGGTTCCGGTAATAACCGTACCGAATCCTTTCATGGTAAACACCCGGTCAATGGGCAGGCGAAACAGGCTGGAAGGCGGCCGTTGGGGAATATCGCCGGCGATTTCATCAAGAGCGCTGATCAGCTCGGGAAGACCCTCGCCGGTGACAGATGAAACCGGTAAAATGGGTGCATCCTCCAAAAAGGTTCCCTGGCTGAATTCGCGGATATCTTCCAGGGCCAGTTCCAGCCATTCCTCTTCAACCATATCGGTTTTGGTCATGGCGATCAGACCGTGTTGAATCCCCAGGAGCGCGCATATTTCCATGTGTTCCCGGGTCTGGGGCATAACCCCTTCATCGGCGGCAATCACCATGGCCACAATATCGATGCCCGTCGCCCCGGCCACCATGTTTTTGACAAATTTTTCATGACCGGGAACATCAACGATCCCCAAATGCTGGCCACTTGGCAGATCCAGGGAGGCAAATCCCAGTTCAATGGTAATCCCGCGCTCCTTTTCCTCCTTCAACCGGTCCGTATCGGTTCCGGTGATGGCCTTTATCAGGCTGGTTTTACCATGATCAATATGTCCGGCCGTGCCGAGAATGATCTGTTTCACTTAAAATGCTCCGAAATCGATTTAATTTTTTGGGACACAGATTTACACAGATCTGCACGGATTTATAAAAATAAATAATTGACAAAACTCGAAAATGTTCCGACGCTCGTCTCTCCGGCGAAAGCCGGAGTCAAGTATCGGTGAAGGCCGTGCCAATCTGTGTCCCTAGTTATATAAATTATTTATCTCGACGTTTTCGCAGATATTCAGCAAAATACGCCAATCCCACCATTATAACAGCCAGTCCGGCAACATAGGCCAGATGCACCCTACCGTAAAACATCCGTGTAATAACAACTGCCAGAAATGCGCCGATGATCGCTCTAATAAAAAATATCTGAAATTGATTCAAATGATTACCTTCGTTGTTGTTATCAATCAAAATAGTCATTATATTAGATAGCAACAACCGTCAACACCAAGTTTCTTCTTGAAATATACATCTCGATTTGTTATTAAACTCGTCCTTAGTGTAAGCATGGATTGGACGCGGTTATTCATATAAAATTTTCCCACTTCCGCCTTCCCAATTCCTAATTCGCAATATGGTGGGTGTAGCTCAGTTGGTAGAGCCCCAGGTTGTGGCCCTGGTTGTCGTGGGTTCAAGTCCCATCACTCACCCCATAAAATATTAAACTCGGGCAGTCTCGACTGTCCGAATTCGTTTTCGTTATAAAAAAAATAGAGGTTGGTCAGATTTCTGTCGGCTGTCATCTGTCTTCTGATTTCTGACATCTGATAAAACATGCGCCCGTAGCTCAGCTGGATAGAGCGCCGGACTTCGAATCCGTAGGCCGCAGGTTCGAATCCTGCCGGGCGTACCAATAAAATCAAGGGGTTA
>JBATKU010000311.1:0-3186 GCA_049669725.1 Desulfobacterales bacterium | reverse complement strand
ATTATTTAAACTTCTCATTAATTTTCATGCAAGATTCAGGTAATAACTCGTAACCATAAACGGATAACTCCCCGGAGGGGGTAGTATGAGTTACAAGGGACTTTCAGGCGGGATCTACAAGCCGCTTTCAGAAAAGGATGTTGAAACCATTCATGAAGCGGCCTTGAATATTCTGGAGAAAACAGGCTTTACCTTTGAATCAGGTCTGGATAATACCTTGGCGATGCTCGAAGATGCCGGGGCGGTTGTTGATCGGGCGGCCGATCGGATTTACTTTCCACGGGGGCTAATATTGGAGCAGGCGGCCAAAGCGCCCGCTCAGGTTATTCTTTACAGCCAGGATGGCCAAAACGACCTGAACCTGACCGAGGACAGAGTTCATCTTGGAACCGGCGGGGCCGCCATCAAGATTCTTGATCTTGAAACCGGAGACCCCAGACCCAGCACCCTGAATGATTTATACCAGCTCGGTAGACTTGTTGATCAACTGGAAAATATCCATTTTTTTCTGCGACCCTGCATTCCTACTGATATTGCTGAAGACCAGTATGACGTCAATACTTTTTATGCCTGCCTGAAATCCACCGCCAAACATGTCATGTCCGGCGTAAACGATGTGAACGGCCTGTATCAGGTTATCGAGCTGGCAGCCCTGGTTGCGGGTGGCAGGGAAGCACTGGTGGCCAGACCATTTATCTCGGTGATCACTTCCTTTGCCATCAGTCCGCTGAAGCTTTGCACCCATTCCACCCTGATTATGCAGGAAGCCATCCGAAACAGGATACCGGTGGCCCTATCAGCCGCACCCATGTCGGGGTCCACCTCGCCCATAACCATGGCCGGGACCCTGGCGCAGCTGCATTCCGAGCAACTGGCCGGTATTTGTATCTGCCAGCTGACCAATTCGGGGGCACCACTCTTATACGGCGGAATCCCGGGGCGGGCCAATCTTGTATCGATGGGCTATCTCGGGGGTGCTGTGGAATGCGGAATGATGAATGCCGCCATCCACCAGCTGTCAAATCATATCCAGGTACCCAATTACAACTCTTCCGGGCTTAGCGATTCCAAAATACCCGATGCCCAGGCAGGGTGGGAAAAAGCCGCCACCACTCTTCTGGCGGCTATGGGCGGATCTAATTTTATACACCATGCCGCCGGCATGCTGGAATCCATGCTGACTGTCGCCTATGAGCAATACGTCATCGATGATGAAATCATCGGCATGTGCGGCAGGGTCCTTAAAGGAATTGAGGTGGACCCCGAGCATCTGGCGTTGGATGTGATCAAGGCGGTGGGCCCGGGCGGCAGTTTCATGATTAGCGATCACACCCTGGACCATATGCGCAGTGAATACTATCTGGGCAACCGAATTTCCGATCAGACAAACCGCGAGCAATGGGAGAATAACGGTGCCCTGGATGCCCGGGCCAGGGGGCGGCAGGTTGCCCGCAAAATCCTGGCCGAAGCACCCAAATCATATATCTCTCATGAACTGGACCAGATGATACGCAATAAGTTTAATATTTTGCTGCCCTAACCCAAAATTGACTATTGAAAATTGAATATTTGTGGAAGTCGCGTCGCTCCATCATTTTTGTGATGGGTTCTTTTTAGATTGATCCGCCGAAGGCGAGCCTTAAATAGTCAATAATCAATCGAAAATATTCAATCATTAAGGGGGTATGCCATGTTTTATCATAATCGTGATCGGGATATCAACCATATCAAAACCCGCAAGGATCATTGCTGTTATGGGATGGGTTTGGGCATCATGGTGCTGGATGATGCCTATCCGGGTTTTCCCGGTGATGTGCGCAATGCCAGTGCCTTTCCCTATCCGGTGCAGTATGAGATCGCCGAAGGGGTAAACAACTACACCCTGGTCTGGGAGGAGGATAAGAGTCCCTGCCTGCCGCCCATCCAGCGGGCCGCGAAAAAACTGGAGCGGATGGGGTGTCGGGCGATTGCGGCTGAATGCGGTTATTTTGCCTATTTTCAAAAAGACATTGCCGGTTACGTTGCCGTACCGGTGTTTATGTCAAGCCTGCTGCAGGTGCCTTTCATTCAGCAGATCATCGGTCCCGACCGGCAGGTGGGGATCCTGTGCGCCCAAAAGCAGTTTCTAACCGACACCCACCTGCAAAATGTCGGCATCGATCTGAACAGCAATTTTGTCATCGCGGGTTCACAGGACGAATACGGCCTGCCTGAATTTGATAATCTCTGGGACCATTCAAAGCGACCCGAATGTCCGGAGGCCTACTATGATAAAGCCGAAAAAGATATGGTCAGAATCAGCCGCGAATTTTACACGACCTATCCCGACATCGGGGCGCTCATGCTGGAATGTACCGGTATGCAGCCGTTTGCACGGGCCATTCAGCGGGTAATCGATCTGCCGGTTTTCAGCTGGGGGACGCTGCTGGATTATGCTTATTCAGTGGTGGTGCACCATGACTATTATGGCCACATTTAGAAGTGGTTTCAAAACCTCATCTAACGCTCAAATACTGCGTTGCGATTCGGTTTAAAATGCTCACGTACTGCATGTACGCTTCGCTTTTAAACCGAATCGACGCCTTGTCTTTGGACGTGATCTAAGGTTTTGAAACCACTTCCAATTCAATCTCAATTTTCTGCAATGCAGCGCTTTGTGGCAAAGACGTGGCGATTACAACCACGGCCTTAAACCTTTTTGCATGGTCAAGGGCCAGAGCGTTTTCTGCTCCGGGGGATCCGTCATAGCCGATAAGTATTTTCATCAGTTAATTCAGAGGTGCTGTTTCAGGCGGCCGTTCGGCTGATGACCGGTTCGATTTTTTCCAGCGCTTCCAGCGGTATGTGGCATAAAATCCGATGCCCTTTGTCTGATTCACGCCAGGGCGGTACTTCTTGTTCACAGATCTTGCCGCCGTCCGGCAGCATTTCCTGGCGGCGCGGGCAACGGGTGTGAAAGCGGCAGCCGGAGGGGGGGTCCAGGGCGCTGGGCACGTTGCCGCTGAGGCGCAGCGCTTTCTGCTCGACGTCCGGGTCCGGAATGGGCACCGCCGACAGCAGTGCCTCGGTATATGGATGGTAGGGGGGCGAATAAATAGCATCGGCAGGTCCCACCTCAACGATCTGTCCCAGGTACATTACCGCAATATCGTCTGAAAAATAACGGACCACGCTCAGGTCATGGGC